>DAWEIC010000027.1:0-3406 GCA_052364855.1 Collinsella sp. | reverse complement strand
TGGAAAGCATAAACGCGAGCGTGCCCACGATGGTGATGACGCCGGTAAAGAGCTGGGCAAAGCCCTGCAGCAGACCATCGCCCACCTGGTCGACGTCGTTGACTACGCGGCTCATAAGGTCACCGTGGGCATGGCTGTCGATAAAGCTGAGCGGCATACGGCTGAGCTTGTCGCTCGCCTCCACGCGCATGTCGCGCACCGTCTCGTAGGACAGACGGTTAACGCAGTAGCCCTGCAGCCACTGGAAGGCCGCGGCACCTACGACGACAATCGCGAGCTTGGTGACGAGCGGCAGTAGCGCGTCGAAGTCCACCTGCCCGGTAGCAATAACCAGGTCGATGCCCTCGCCGATAAGAATAGGTGTGTAGAGCTGCAAAATCACGGAGATAGCGGCACTCACAAACGACGCCGTAAACGAAATGCGATGCGGACGGACGTAGCCCATCAGGCGGCGCGTCACCGCGCCCACGGGATAGCGCTCGGGGTCGCCGGGCTGGCGCGGGCCGTCGCCCAGATCGTTGAGCTTGTCGTTGCCAGACACATTGGCCGTCATCGTGGCGACCGAACCGGAGGAAGTATACGGATTCATCTAGCAGCCCTCCTTTGCGCAGACGGATGCGGGGGCGGTTGGGGCGGACGCGGGTGTCGCACTCCCCTGCCGGCCCTCGAGCTCCTCGCGGCGAAGCTGCGACTGGCAGATCTCTCGGTAGAGCTGGCAGCTTGCATACAGCTCGTCATGCGTGCCCAGGTCCGCGACCGAACCGTGATCGAGCACGCAGATCATGTCGGCGTCGCGCACGGTCGAGACGCGCTGGCTCACAATCACCGTGGTCAGCGGCAGCCCGCCCTCGGCGGCACCGCGCACGCTGCGCTCGCGAATGGCATGGCGAAGCGCCGCGTCGGTCTTAAAGTCGAGCGCCGAGGCAGAATCGTCCATGATCAATATCCGAGGCGAACCCACCAAGGCGCGCGCGATGGTCAGGCGCTGGCGCTGGCCACCGCTAAAGTTCTTGCCGCCCGCCTCGACCGGGGCATCGAGCCCCTGCGGTTTGTTGCGCACGAACTCGCTCGCCTGCGCCATGTCGAGCGCCGCCCAGAGCTCCTCGTCGGTTGCCGACTCGTCACGCCAGGTCAGGTTGCTGCGGATCGTGCCGCTCACCAGCGACGCGCGCTGCGGTACGGTCGCGACCACGTGGCGCAGCTGGTCGAGCGGCCAGGTGCGCACGTCGGCACCCATCACGCTCACGCTGCCAGTGCTCGCATCGTAGAGGCGCGGAATAAGCGAAACGAGCGTGGACTTGCCGCTACCCGTGCCGCCGATAATACCGAGCGTCTTGCCCAGCGGGAGCTCCAGCGTCACATCGTTGACAGCATTGGCCGCGCCGGCGCCAAACGAGAAGCTCGCATGGTCAAAGCTCAGCGCAGGAACGGGAGCGACATTGCCCGGCTCGGGCAGGGCGACCGGCTCGTTGCCCTCGTCGGTAATGCTCGGCACGCAATTGAGCACCTCGTTGATGCGCGACGCGCTGGCGCTCGCCTTGGTAAAGACCACGACCAGGTTGGCGACGTACACGATGGAGGTGAGCGTCTGCGTCATGTAGTTGACAAACGCCATGACCTGGCCCTGCGTGAGCTCGCCCACATTCACCTGGATGCCGCCCACCCACAGGATGGCGCACACGCCCAGGTTCATCACCAAAAACGTGACGGGGTTGAGAATCGACGAGAGCTTGCCCACCGCGATGGCGACATGCGCCTGATCGTCAGCCGCCTGGGCAAAACGCTCGCGCTCGTGATCCTCGCGCACAAACGCGCGGACCACACGAGCGCCCGAAAGCCCCTCGCGGCAAATGAGCGCAATGCGGTCGAGCTTTGCCTGCAGCTGCTTGTAGTACGGAATGCAGCGCGCCATGACAAACCAAAACACCAGGCCGATGGCGGGCGTGCAGATTAAAAAGATAATGCCGAGCTTAAGGTCGATGGCGAGGGCCGCAACCATGGAGCCCACCGCCAGGAAAGGCCAGCGGATAAGCATGCGCACGCCCAGCGCCACGGCGAGCTGCACCTGATTGACGTCGTTGGTGATGCGCGTGATGAGCGACGGCGTGCCAAAGCGATCGAGCTCGGCATAGCTCAGCTTATTGATGTGCCCGTAGAGCGCGCCGCGAATATCGGTACCCATGCCCTGTGAGGTGAGCGCCGCCATCTTTTGGCAAACGAGCGTAAACGAGATGCCGATCACGGCCATGGCGCCAAGCAGCATACCGTAGTGGACGACGGCGTTGACATCGTGCGCACCGATGCCCTTGTCGATCATCTGGGCAATCACGAGCGGCGTCAGCAGGTCAAAGATCACTTCGATCAACTTGCACGCAGGGCCGATCACCATATACCGGCGAAACTTACCACCAAAACGCCTGAGCAACTCAATCATAAAAAGGCGCTCCCTATCATCATTCACACTCAATTCGAATCATGATAGTACGGTGAGCCCAAAAGAAGCGTAAACAACTCGTCATTTCTAATGGGGTTCGGTTTCCAAAGAAGCGGAGGGGCACGCGCACGCCCAGCCAGTGTCGGGTCGACCACTTGGTATACTTACATTAGTGCTACCAAGTTAGTCGCCGACCCTTGAAATGAGGTGCCGAGATGAACGACATTCTCGCAAGAAGAGCAAGACGAGCAACTGTGGGCATCGCCCTTTCCGCGGCACTTGCCGCGGGAATCGCCCCCGCAACGGCGATAGCGGCAGAAACCAGCTCCCCCATCGGTGCAGTCGCCCTGCAGGCGGAAGATACGACCGCCGCAAAAGAAAAAGCGTATGCAGCCATGCAGGAAGCGCTCAAAAACCTCGAAGCCGCAAAAGAGGCCGCAAGTCTCGAGAAACTTGCGGGAATCGATGATGACATTGCCGCATTTCAAGAACTCTACGACATGATAGTGGCGGAAGCCGCCAAATGGAGGGAACCCCTTCCCGCCATGCAGGCGAATGTCGATGCAGCCCAAGCCAAATACGATGAGGCCCACAACCGGACAAGCGGCCTTCAGGCAGAATTAGATAAGGCACTTGAAGCACTCGGCGACGAGGAGCCCAGCACAGCTATTAAGGAGCATATTAAGCAGTTGCGCAGTGAGATCATGGCGGCAGAAACGCGAGAAAAATCTTGTGAAGATGATCTTCACCACTACCAACGCCGGCTCGAAAGCCAGGAAAAACAGGTTCAGCATTTCGAAAGTGAGGCGAAGGAAGTCAAAGCCCGCATCGACGAGGACATAGCCAAGCGAAATGCGCTCACCGACGATTTGGAAAAGGCACGGGCGGCCTATGACGACGCCTGCAAGGCATACGAAGAGGCGAAAGCCGCGGCAGATAAGGCCGCCTCGCCCGAGATAACGAAACCCACCG
>DAWEIC010000026.1:516-14435 GCA_052364855.1 Collinsella sp. | reverse complement strand
TTTCTCTTCCGGGCGCGCGGGCCGAGTCGCCGTGCCCGCGCGCCTTACCTTTCGGCTTCACCATCCATGGTGGGGTGCGTTTCTAACGAAGCCGTAACGGCCGATGGGCTCTTTTGGTGCCAGCCAATCTCGACCCGCACGCATTTGCTTAAAGCAACAACTTTCCCGATCGATGTAATCACCGAATCAAAACGTGTAAACCAGCCACCAAAGAAGCCGAAAAATGTCGCTTTTGGAGGCTGATGTACACGAATGCAGAATCCAGCGCAGCCCAGAGGCGCCCTCCACATGTCTGGACTCTCTATGGCTGCGCTGGATAGACATCGCCGGAACGGGTATAGTATCGAAAGTTTTGTCGTTAACCAGCGGGGGAGTCCTGTGGGCATCAAAAAGAAGATCAAAAAGGAGCTTATCGGCACTTCCGATTACCCGTCGAATAAGATCTTTACGATCTCCAATTTCATCACCTTTACGCGCCTGATCCTCACCCTGGTATTTCTGTACCTGTTTGTGACGGATAACAACCGCGTCATCGCCATCGCAATCTACGCCGTTGCCGCCTCCACCGACTGGATGGACGGCCAGATCGCCCGCATGACTAAGACGGTCTCGTGGCTCGGCAAGGTCATGGATCCCATTTGCGACCGTGCGCTGCTGTTCACCGGCGTCTTGGGACTAGTGGTCCGCGGAGAGCTGCCCGTCTGGGTCTGCGTGCTCATTATTGGCCGCGACATCTATCTGGGCATCGGCACGCTTATCGTTCGTCATTATCACCGTCGCCCCATCGATGTCGTCTTCCCGGGAAAGATTGCCACAGCGCTGCTCATGACTGGTTTCTCGCTCATGCTGCTCGGTTTCCCCGTTATTGACGGCCTGCATCTTTTACCTTCATCCCTTAAGGCCTTCCCGGGCCTCAACGGAAGCTCGGTGCCCCTCGGCATCTTCTTTGTGTACGGCGGCGTGATCTTCTCCATGCTCACGGCTGTCATCTACTCCATTAAGGGCGGAGCGGCCATTAAACAGGCTCTCGCGCATCCCGAGGACGAGGACATCGACTTTCTGAACCCTGAAATCGAAGACTGATTCGTTGGGGTATGATTACGTACGGTTCATTATTTGCGGCAGGTCCGCGATAAGTTAGGGGTTGTCATGGACAACATGGTTAACAATATGCCTCAGAATGATAAGACCGCGGACGCTACCTGCGTATTCCGCGTTCCTTCGAGCGATGTCACCGTTCCCGACCTCATGGCCAACGTGCGCATCACCGCCCCCGTTCTGTCCATCGTCAAGGGTCCGCAGACTGGTGCCGCTTTTGAACTCGAGGACGACGTGACCACCATCGGCCGCGATCCTGCGAACGGCATCTTCCTCAACGACATGACTGTTTCGCGCAGCCACGCGCGCATTATTCGCGAGGGCCTCGGCGCTCGCATCGAGGACTTGGGATCGCTCAATGGCACCTGGGTCGACGGTGCCATCGTCAATGCAGCCCCGCTGCACGACGGTTCTTCCGTTCAGATCGGTACGTTTACGCTCATCTACCACGAGAGCACGCCGGAGCGCATCGAAACCGGTGAGTAGGGCATGGCCGAACGCAACTATCTGAGTATCGGCCAAGTCGTCAACCTACTTCGAGGCGCATACCCCGATCTTTCGAACTCAAAAATAAGATTTCTAGAGGATGAGGGGCTCATTACCCCTCATCGTACGCCTAAGGGATACCGTCAGTACTCCAAGGAGGACGTTGATCGCCTGGAGGTCATTCTGCACTTGCAGAAGACTCGCTACATGCCGCTCAACGTGATTAAGCAGCGCTTGGAAAACGCCACGGACCTGTCAACGCTCGCCTACGAGGTGGGCTTGCTGTCCGATGTTCCACTCAAGACGGAGCCCAAGGAGACTAAGCAAAAGCTGCATCCCATCGAGACCATTCCCGATATGCTGGGCGTCGAGATTTCGTTTATCCGCTCGCTCGCCGAGAACGACCTCATTCGCATCATCAAGAGTCCGCAGAATCGTGAGCTCGTCGATGGTCGCGATTTTCCGATCATCCGTTACTGCTCCGAGCTGTCACGCTTCCATATCGAGCCGCGCAACCTGCGTCAGTACGTGTCTTCCGCCAACCGCGAGTCCTCGATGTTTGAGCAGGTGCTCGTGAGCATGCTCGGCATGGACACCTCCGATGACGAGCGCGACGCCAAGCTCGAGCGTGCGTTTAAGAAGCTTCACGACCTGACGGAGGGCGTGCACACCGCGCTGCTCAAGAACCGCGTTTTTGAGTCGCTCAACGCCGTGGTCGAAGACGCCGACATCGATGCACTCGATGAGGAAATCACTCGCTCCGAGTCCACCAAGGCCAAAAACGAAGAGACAGTCGCGCCGGCTTCACACGAGGATTCTCTCGTAAAGCCGCTCAAGGTCGTCGCCCCTTCGCAATCCGGCACCGTCACCGCGGGCAAGTAACAGCTGCCGCTTATCCGGCAACCCATTGAAAGGTCATGCAATGTACGACTTCGAATCTCAAATCGTCGACATCCCCGACTATCCCGAGCCCGGAGTCATCTTTAAAGACATCACGCCGCTCTTCGGCAATCCCGAGGCGCTCAAAGCCATGACCGATGCCCTCGCCGAGCACTTTGCCGGCATGGGAATCACCAAGGTCGTAGGTCCCGAGGCTCGCGGCTTTATGGTGGGCGTTCCCGTGGCCGTCGCTCTGGGCGCCGGCTTTGTTCCCGCACGTAAACCGGGCAAGCTGCCGCGCGAGACCGTAAGCCAGAGCTACGAGCTCGAGTACGGCACCGATTCTATCGAGATCCACGCCGATGCCATCAGCTCTAAAGATACCGTGTTGATTCTGGACGACTTGGTCGCGACGGGCGGAACCGTCGAGGCAACAGGTAAACTGGTGCGAGATATGGGCGCAAAGCTTGTGGGCTACGGGTGTATCCTTGAGCTTGCGTTTCTCAACCCGCGCGAGAAGCTCACGTCGACTGACGACGATGTTGAGCTCTTTAGCCTGGTGACGGTGGACTAGCCGTTACCCTTAGTTACTGGAAAGGAAGCTACATGCGCACAGCAAACACGCACAAAAACATGGCACGCTGCGCTGCTACGGCAACCCTCGCTTGTGTTTTAGGCTTGGGCCTCGCGGCTCCTGCCTACGCCGATACCGCATCCGACCTTGCCGCTGCTCGTACGAAGCTCGAGCAGATCGGTACCCAAACCCAGCAGATTTACGATGAGCTCGCCACGCAGACACAGGCGCTCGATCAGACTGCTGGCGAGATCACGCAAAAGCAGCAGGAGATTGCTGACGGTCAGGCCAAGCTCTCGACCTATGTCGCCGGCGAGTACAAGACCGGCGGTCTGAGCCTGCTTCAGGTTCTAACGGGCGTTGACGACCTGAGCGATATGCTCAACCGTCTGTTCTACTACGGCAAAGTCTCCGATAAGCAAGCTCAGACCATTCAAGAGGTCAAGGAGCTTAAGCAGCAGCTCACCGATAAGCAGTCCGAGCAGGAAAAGAACGTCGCAGCCACGCAAAAGAAGGTCGACGAGCTTAACGCCCAGCAGGCTGAAGCCCAGAACGTCGTAAACTCCCTGGATTCGCAGCTGCAAGCCGAGCTTGCCGCAGAGGCCGAGGCCAACGCCGCGCTGCAGGCCGGCATCAACGCCAGTACCGCCGAGAAGGCCACGGTGAGCAACGAGACTGCCGGTACGACCGAGAACACCAACAACGGTGGCCAGACCAGCAATAATAACAACCAGGGCGGCAACACTCCGGCTCCTACGCCGGCACCTGCTCCGACGCCGCAGCCCTCTACGCCTGCCCCGGCTCCGACGCCTTCTGCTCCGAGCCAGTCAGTCGATGGCGGTTCTGTTGTCTCGCGTGCATACAGCAAGCTTGGTTGCGCTTATTCCTGGGGCGGAATTGGCCCGAACAGCTTCGACTGCTCTGGTTTTGTTAGTTATTGCCTCACTGGTCGCTATTGCCGCCTGGGCACCACGGGTACCTTTATGGGCTGGACGCGTGTGTCCGATCCGCAGCCCGGTGACGTTGTGGTCAACTCGTACCACACCGGCATTTACATCGGTGGTGGTCAGATGATTCATGCTTCCGACTACAACACGGGTGTTATCATCAGCTCCGTTGCCGCCGGCATGAACAATAACTATATCTTCGTGCGTTACTAAGTATTCAGATAAAGCAAACGGATATGGACCTCGTGGCTTTGAGCCATGGGGTCCATTTTTTGTCTTTAGTGCAGGCCGCTATCTAGTTTTGAATACTAGATAGCGGCCCAATCAGTCAGCAAGAAGGCTATAATTGTATGGGAGCAATTAGAAAGGACCCTCTATGAGCTGGGCACTTATCTCAGATTCAAGCTGCAACCTCCGCGATTGGCAACCGACCGCACCCCATACCACTTTTGCATTTGCGCCCCTCAAAATTCGAGTGGGGGAGCGTGAATTCGTCGATGACCTTTCGCTCGATGTTCATGAGCTCAACTGCGCTGTTCAGGCGGAGACGGACGCTTCTTCGAGCGCTTGTCCCAGCGTAGGGGAGTGGGCCGAGCTCTTCAAATTGGCAGACAAGACCATCTGCATGCCGATCTCTGAGGGCGTGTCGGGCAGCTACAACGCGGCAGCCACGGCTCGCGATATGGTTCTTGCCGAGGAGCCCGACCGACAGATTCATCTAGTCAATTCACGCGCAGCTGGCGGCAAAATGGACCTCATTTTCTTGCTGTTCGACCGCTATCTTGCAAGCAATCCGAATGTCTCATTCGAGGATGCTTGCGCATACTTCGATAGCCTTGAGCAGAACAGCAAAATCCTCTTCAGTTTGTGCAATTACGAAAACCTCGCCAAAGCTGGACGTATCCCTAAGGCAGCCGGCGTCATTGCCAACAAGCTCAATATCCGCATTTTGGGCACAGCGAGTGAGGCCGGTAAAATCGAACTCGTGGGGCACACGCGAGGCGAAAAGAAGATGCTAAACAAGATCATCGACACTATGGAAGCCGAGGGCTTTACGGGCGGTGAGGTCGTCATCGATCACGTTGAGAACGAAGCTGGAGCCCAGGCGCTTACTGACCGCATAGTCGAGCATTGGCCCGGCTCCAAGACCATCATCATGCCCTGCAACGGCCTGGATTCCTATTACGCCGAGATGCACGGCCTGATCATCGGCTACGGTATGGGCGTAGCTTCGGGCAAATAAAGTCCAACCAAGCAAAAATACGGGCGGGACAAAGTGACAGATGGCTCTTTGTCCCGCCCGTTTTATACGTCGGTTAGCTACTAAACCCGTTGAACTTGAGATAGCTCATCAGGTACGCCTTCGAAACGAAGGATGAAACCGCACTGCGCACAAGCAGCGACTCACGCGTTACCTGATGCGCCGTATCGGGAACCGGCGTCTGCTCGACGGAAAACGCCGAACGAATCGATGCCTCGAGCTGATCGACCACATAATCGAAGGCCGTAGGGGCATCGTAGCTCAAACGCTGAATGTTAAAGAGTGCCTGCACCGCAGCAATAGGTAGCACCTGCTTAAAGATGCAGATAGCGATCAGGCGGGCAATCTGCTCGCGGCCATATTGCTTTTTGACCGGAGCAGGCACCAAGCCGACCTTCACGTAGTTATTGATCATCGATGGCGTAATGACAGGCTGCTCAACGCAAATGGACAGTGGCTCCATCCACAGCGCAACATACTCAATGACCTGGTCGCGGTAGAGCGTCACATTGGGCAACTGGTTATAGCGCGGCAGACTCAACGTATTGAGTTTGCGCACGATATCGGACTGAATAAATGCATCGGGTAGCACCGTAGGCTGAATATCCTCAGGCTTAATGCTGACCGACGAATCGGACATCGGAATAACGTGTTTAACGTGGTTCATAAAGGTCCTCCGTTCATTTTCTATATTGTATTCTAGATTATCTAGTTTTGCATACCACATAGCCGGCAAGATAAATGGCGGGATAGTGCACTGATGCATCATCCCGCCATTTAGTTAATTGATAGCAACCTTACATAAGATATATTATCGCACTTATCCGCGGAGAAACGCGTATGCGCTCGTTGCCGCTATGGCTCCGTCAGAAACGGCGGTCACAACCTGACGTAAGCGCTTGGAACGGATGTCGCCAGCAGCAAATAGACCTGTCGTGCGGGTCGCCATGGATTCATCAGTCAGAATGCCGCCATCAGGCGCCAGATCGACTAGATGCTCAACAAGCTCGGTATGGGGTTGCGTTCCGGTAAAGACAAAGATACCAAACGAGCCAGGGACAAATGACTCAGTGTGAGTTTTCCCGGATGCATTGTCCTTAAAGGTGATCGTCGTTGGCATGGCTTCGCCCGAGAGCTCCACAATACTAGTTTGGTACCTAACTGTAATATTGTCCTTTGCGAGTACTTTCTGAACAACACCATCGGGCGCACGGAACTGGTCGCGGCGCAGCACGATGGTCACACTGCTGGCAATGTCGGACAGGAACAGCGCCTCTTCGCATGCCGAATTGCCACCACCGAATACAAAAACCTGCTTGCCACGGAAAAACATGCCGTCACATGTTGCGCAATATGAAACGCCACGACCGCGATACGTATCCTCGCCTGCGAAACCTGCCGGACGCGGCGTGGCACCCATGCAAGCGATAACGCTCGAGGCCAGCGTATCGCCCATATCGTGATGCACCGTAAACAACGCTGCATCGGCATCGTAATCGATACCCGTAACCATGCTCCATGTAACCTGTGCTCCCAGGCCCTCTGCATGCCGCTGAAAACGCTCGCCGAGTTCGGCGCCACTCAAGAGCGGAATACCCGGATAGTTCTCGACCTCATTGGTTGTGGCGATCTGCCCTCCCGACATGCCCTGTTCAATCACGGTCGTCGTTAGGTTGGAGCGCGCCGCATAAATGGCCGCAGCATAGCCCGCAGGGCCGCCACCGATAATCGCAACATCGATCGGCTGATGGGTAGTCATGAAGAGACCTCCTGTCGAAAGATTGGCGTTCTTTGCGCTCATACCCAAATTTACGTGAACATGACACTCATGCACTACAATGATAAATCGCGTATCAAAGCTGAAGGGGAGTTATCGATGGATCAAACGCAGACGAGCAATAGCGCTCCCCTGCCCATGCAAGCCACTCCCCAACCGGAGCAAATGACCGTTTCACCTGCACAAAAACCCCTAGTAACCATTGTGCACGCATCGGTTGGATCGGGCCACAAGGCCGCCGCCAACGCGATTGCACAAGCATTTGACCTTATCCGCGGCACCAAGGGAATCCCTGAGGATGTTGAGATCGAAGTCCTGGATATCCTCGATTTTGGACGTATTAAATTCGACGGCAATAAGACCGCGGCTTCTTTTACGGGAGCCACGCGCCCCATTTACGACCTGACCTGGCGATATACGCTTACGGGACATCTTCTCTGGGGTGGCGGCACGGCATGGTCGCGTATTATGTTCCCCGCCTTCAACGAATATATTCGTCGCCGCAGGCCTATAGCCGTGGTCGCAACGCACATCACAGCAGCCAATGTTGCCGTCGGCGCCCGCGTCATTACGGGCACCGACTATCCCGTCATTTGCGTACCGACCGATTACGAGGTCGAGGGTTGGTGGCCCCATAAGGACACCGACCTATTCTGCGTGGCAAACGAGTTTATGGCCGAAACGCTGCGCCCCCGCAAGGTCCCCGAAGCAAAGATTCGCATTACAGGCATCCCTATTCGCGCCGGGTTTGACACGGATTACAGTCGCGAGGAAGAACTTCAGAAGTTCAACCTCCCCGTCGACAAGACCATTGTGCTGGTAATGGCCGGCGCCAGTTTGCCTCAACCGTACGTCCGCTTTCGCGCGGAGATGGACCGCACCCTCCCCTTCCTGCGCAGCTTCGAGGACATGCACTTTATCTTTTTGCCGGGCAAAGACACCGAATATGCCACCCGACTCAAGACGCTCTTCGACGCAATGAAACTCGAAAACGTCACGGTTCTGGACTACGTGGACGACATGGCGGCCCTCATGCACGGCTGCGACCTCGCAATCCTCAAATCGGGAGGACTCACGGTCACCGAGTGCCTATGCGCACATCTGCCGATGATCCTGCTGGGCAAATCATATGGTCAAGAAAAGGCAAACACCACGATGCTCACCGGTATGGGCGCCAGCATGCATGTCACCACCGCACGAGAACTCATCGTAACCCTACGTCACTTGCACGACCGTCCTGAATCACTCAAAGCCCTACTCATCAACGGCGAAGTACTACGCCGCCCCCACGCAGCCGAAGACATAGCCATCGCCACCATGGAGCTCGTAGGCAAACCCCAAAAGCGCAAACGAGCCTTCTGCCGCTTCTACTGGGGCGGCAAGCCTGCGCATATCCGCTAACATTGGACTGTCCGCCGTGGCGCAGGCCGCCCACACATATCATTCCATGCTCAAACATTCTCGCTTCGCTTCGCTCGCTGCGAAACTGCGCGTGGAACGATATGTGTGGGCGCCCTGCGCCACGGCTATACGTACGCACTAGCAGCCATATCGGTTACCCTACGAAAAGCAGCGAAGGGGAACTCGGAAACAAGTAATCAAAGTAATCCGATCTGACAAAGGAGCCGTCTCTTTGTCAGATCGGATTACTTGTTAGACACAGTTTCTAGATACAGCATTCGGCTTCAGATGGGAAGCCATAACCGATTGCGAGCATGTAAACGTAGCTCACCCCTGGGAGGCCCCTATATATCGTCCCGCGCGCAGTTTCGCAGCGAAGCGAGAATGTTTGAGCACGGGATGATATATAGGGGCCTCCCAGGGGCGAGCGGGCATTACGACGCCCATTTTCAACGAAGAAATGGGCTAAGCCACACCAGAAGAACCGAAGCCTCCGTTGCCTCGGTCGGTTTCGTCTAGTTCTTCTACTTCTATGAGGTTAACCGTGGGGACTTCTTGGATGACGAGTTGGGCGATGCGGTCGCCTTTGTTGATTTGGATGTTGTTGGAGGGATCCAGGTTGATGAGGATAACCTTGAGTTCTCCTCGGTAGTGGGCGTCGATGAGGCCCGGCGTGTTAACTATAGACAGGCCCTGCTTGATGGCCAAGCCGCTGCGGGGCTGGACGAAGCCGGCGTAGCCATCGGGCAGGGCGATGGCCAGCCCAGTAGAGACCAGACGGCGTTCGAAGGGCTTCAGAACGCAGTCCTCGTTGGAGCGCAAATCCAAGCCGGCATCGGTGGGATGGGCGTATTTGGGAAGCTCGACGGTGGGGTCGAGACGCTTTATGTTGACGGTAATGTTGGACATGGAATCACCTTAGCTTGTCGAGCTCTTGCAGAAACTCATCGACGTCTTTGAAATCGCGGTAGACCGAGGCAAAACGGATGTACGCAACCTTGTCGATCTTGGCCAAGCGCTTGAGCACCATGTCACCCAACTCATGGGACGTGACGGCCGTCAGCGTGCGAGAGCGAAGCTCGACCTCGATGTCATCGATAATCTCATTGAGCTTCTTAGTGTCGATATCGCGCTTGATGGTGGCGCGCATCAAGCCGACAAGAAGCTTATTGCGATCGAACCGCTGCTTAGTTCCATCTGACTTAATGACCTCGATAGGGTCCTCGCATCGCTCAAACGTTGTAAAGCGGTAGTTACACGAGCAACATTCGCGACGGCGCTTAATGGTGTTATTTGACTCCTGCATACGGGAATCAACGACGCGGGTATGTGCCTTGCCGCATTTGGGACAGCGCATGGTACCTCCTCTTAAACGATAACAAGGGTACCATGCGCAGCGCGATAATGATTACGAACGAGCAGGAACCTTAAGATGCGCACCGGCGGCGAGCGAACCATGCTCCAGATGATTGACGCTACGGATCATGTCGGAAGTCTCTTGCGTGGAAAGGCCTTCGATTGGATATTCTTCGGCAATCGACCAAAGAGAATCGCCAGGCTGAACGCGAATGGTCTCGTAGGTAATGTTGGAAACGGACTCGGCATACGCGGCGTGACGAGTGCTAAAGACCGACATAGCGAGGACAAAGAAGAGCGTAAGCGCAACGGCGACGGCGACAATCGTCGGAACCTTCAGAGCAACGCGGGCCGGCGCGACTACAGCCTGCTGATTGCGCGCAGGCTTTACGGTCAAAGGCTGAAAGCCGGAGCGGCCACCCTGAACAACCGTAAAAGTGGGTTCTGCAGGCGTCTCGAGCTTAAGGGCGAGGTTTCCCTGGACCATATTCGTTGCGTTCATCATGTTCTCCTCTCGCGTGTTTTGCTGAGAACAGTTTTATCAAGCCGCGCGGACAAAAATGTCTAGCGCGAGAACGAATGTTCGGTTATTATTATCTTCGAACAGTTGTTCCTGTCAAGCAAAATTCGAACATTTGTTTGACATGGGTAGAGAGGATGCCCTGATGGCTCGCAAAATTACCAAGCGTCAGCAGCAAATTTACGACTTCATCAAGGAATATCAGCAGGAGAAGGGTTATCCGCCCAGCGTGCGCGAGATGGCTTCTGCCGTGGGCCTTTCCTCCCCCAGCACCGTGCACGCCCATCTATCTGCCCTGGAGGCGCGCGGGCTACTCAAGCGCGATGCCACCAAACCGCGCGCCCTGGAACTCTTTAACGAGGATGGTTCCTCTGTCTCAATTTCTAAATCTGACGAGCCCACCGCACCTCGCGGAACGGTCTCGCTGCCGCTCGTTGGTCGCGTCGCGGCTGGGATTCCCATTCTGGCCGAGCAGAATATCGAAGACACTTTTACTATCCCGACCGAAATCGCCACTGATCAGGGTTCCTTTATCCTTGAGGTGCATGGGAGCTCAATGATCAATGTCGGCATCTTCAATGGCGATTACATCATCGTCCGTGAACAAAAGAGTGCCATGAACGGCGAAATTGTCGTGGCCATGATTGATGGTTCGGCGACCGTCAAGACGTTCTACAAGGAGCAGGGACGCGTACGCCTGCAGCCTGAGAATGACACCATGGAACCTATCTATGCAACGAATCCCGTTATCCTGGGCAAAGTCGTCGGATTGATGCGCCGGTTCTCGTAATGCAAAAACGCATCACCATCTTTGATACCGTCCGCGGGTTTACGATGATTTCAATGGCAGGTTTTCACGCTTGCTACGATCTCGCGTACCTGTACGACTGGGATATGCCATGGTTTACACAGACTGTCTTTCAAGACATCTGGCGCGCCAGCATCAGCTGGGTATTCTTGTTTATCGCGGGTTGGATGTGCACTCTTTCGCGCAACAATATCAAACGTGCCGCCAAATACGCCATAGCAGCACTCGTCGTCTGGTTGGCAACAACACTTGTCTCAGTCGACGATTCGGTTAATTTTGGCATCATCTACTGCATGGCCGCATGTACCGGCATCGTAGCGTTGACCGATCCCGTCCTTAAGAAGATTTCGGCGAGATGGGGCATGTCCCTATGCCTTGTGTTGTTTGCCCTCACCTGGAGCATCCCCAAAACGATCTACCCTGTCCCCTACCTGGCGTGGCTGGGATTTCCAAGCCCTGGGTTTGTCTCAGGTGATTACTACCCCATCATCCCGTTTATCTTTATGTATCTTGCAGGATACTTCGCCGCACATATAGCGCAGGGAATCGGTAAAACCGCCCCAATCTGGGCCTACGCCAACCCACTGCCGGCGCTCGCCAGCCTTGGACGTCATGCACTCCCCTTTTATCTGCTGCATCAGCCCATCATTCTGGGCATTTTGGAGCTCGTCTACTCGGTGCGATAACGCTCGAGCCGCGGCGCGATACGGGCCGGAAGCTTCGCCACAATACGAACGCCGTCCTCAAGATATTCCTCGTGCAAAAGGGTTCCCTGCTCATGCACCAGCGTGATGAGGGCGCCCTCGCGATACGGGATATCAGCAGAGAGCAACACATCGGTAGCAGCCGCCTCACGAGCAATACGGTCGACGAGATCGTCGAGTCCCTCGCCCGTCTGGGCCGAGAACAGCACGGCCTCGGGATAGCGACGAAGGAAGCTCAGTCGATCAAAGCTATCGAGAAGATCGATTTTATTGAATACGGTCAGCGTTAAACGCTCTCCAGCGCCGATCTCATCAAGCACGCGGTCGACAGCCTCCAGCTGTCGCTCATAGTCCTCGTCAGACGCATCTACGACTTTGAGAATTAGATCGGCACCCAACACCTCGGAAAGCGTCGATTTAAAGGCATCGACCAAACCATGCGGTAACTTTTGAATAAAGCCGACGGTATCGGTAATCGTCATGCCGCGACCGCCGGGCAGGCGATACGAACGCGTCGTCGGGTCGAGCGTAGCAAACAGCTTGTCCTGCGAAAGTACCGTAGAGCCGGTCAGACGATTGAGCAACGTCGATTTACCGGCATTAGTATAACCGGCTAACGCGACGCGAAACGCCGGTGACTCAATGCGGCTCTTGGACTGGACATCGCGGCGCTGTTCAACCTGCTTGAGCTCACGACGAAGCGCAGCGATCTTATTACGAATGAGGCGACGGTCGACCTCGAGCTGACTTTCACCCTGTCCAAAGCGTGAGCCGATGCCACCGCGCGTCTGCTCCTTGGCAAGATGGCTCCACATGCCGCGCAGGCGAGGTAACAGATATTGAAGCTGTGCCAGCTGTACCTGTAGGCGTCCCTCACGCGTCTGAGCATGCAGGCCAAAGATATCCAGGATCAGTGCCGTACGATCGATAATCTTAACCGGTTCGCCCACAGCTTTCTCAAGATAAGACTGCTGCGAGGGCGTTAAATCGTCATCGAAGATAACGACATCGGCATCCATGCGATGCACCAGGCCGCACAGCTCCTCAACCTTACCGGATCCGATAAACGATTTTGGATACGGCTTTACCAGACGCTGTGACAAACGCGCCACGCACTGGGCGCCAGCCGTATGGGCCAGGCGCTCAAGCTCGTCAAGCGAACGATCGAGCGGCCATGCATTGTCGCGCCACTCAACACCAACTAAAATGGCACGCTCGGGCTCGGGTGCCGTGGGAACAAGGGGGAAACGGGCCATTAGGCAGCCTCAATACGATGCAGGATGTCCTCAACGACCTCATCGATCGTAAACTCGTCCATATCAAACCACACGATACGGTCATCGCGCTTAAACCACGAAAGCTGACGTTTGGCATAGCGACGCGAACGCATCTTGATGAGTTCGCGAGCCTCATCCATAGAAATCACGCCATTGAAAGCATCAATGATCTCTTTATAGCCAATTGCCTGCATCGAAGTCAGGGCATCTCCCAGCCCCTGGTCCATAAGACCGCGAACCTCATCAACAAGACCCTGTTCAAACATCAGATCGACACGCAGGTTAATGCGCTCGTAGAGCACCTCGCGATTACGCGTCAGACCAAACCATAGAGCATGATAATGCTCGCGCGGAACACTAAACTGACTTTTTTGCTGTGCATAGGAGATACCATCATCATGCATCTCGAGCGCACGAATCACACGGCGCACGTTATGGGGATGAATAACAGCAGCCGATTCTGGGTCGCGCTCGGCAAGCAGGGCATGCAGTTCTTCCTCGCCAATACGCTCGGCAAGCTCCTGATAGCCCACACGGCGATCGTCCTCAAGTTCACCCGAGGGAAAGTCCATCTCATCGAGGGCGGCCTTGAGATATAGTCCCGTACCTCCGCAAAAAACCGGCAGACAACCCGAACCAATGAGACGTTCAACATGCGCGCGAGCGTCAGCCTGATAAAGCGCAGCAGAATATGCCACACCCGGCTCTACAATGTCGACGAGACGCAGCGGCGCCGTACACTCATCGGGCGTCATCTTTGCGGTACCGATGTCCATGCCGCGATAGATTTGCATCGCATCGCACGACAGCACTTCGGACGAAAGACGAGCG
>DAWEIC010000026.1:0-506 GCA_052364855.1 Collinsella sp. | reverse complement strand
ATACCAGGTCTTGGCAACGTCAACGTCAACATCAACGATCTTGCCAACAAGCTGATCGATGCTGTAACCCTCGGGGATAGGCGCATGCACGGTCTGATTCTTGGGACTCTTGCCCAGCAGGACCGCGTCGTTCTTTTTACTCGTTCCCTCAATGAGCGCCGGAACCACAGTATGAAGTTCACCCTGGTTATACTCATGTGCCGTGGTCTCGATAACCTTAACCAGGCGGTTGAAACGCCCGAGAATAACCTCATGCGGCGTAGGATCGTCAATCTCTGCGGCCGGGGTACCGGCGCGCTTGGAATAGATGAAGGTATAGGCCTGGGCATAGCGGACCGTCTCGGCAAGTGAAAGCGTCTGCTCAAAGTCTTCTTCAGTCTCGCCCGGGAAGCCAACGATAATGTCAGTCGAGAGCGCGATATCGGGCATGCGGTTGCGAATGCGATCGACCAGGCCCAGATAGTCCTCGCGTGTATAACGGCGATTCATCTCTTTGAGGATCCGCG
>DAWEIC010000025.1:0-14553 GCA_052364855.1 Collinsella sp. | reverse complement strand
TCTTCGATAGTTGCCATTTCTACTCTCCTCGCAGGTAGGCTTTGACGTCTTCTTCGATGGGGTCGTACAGGTCGGGCTGGATGCCGATGTACTTGCATGCCTCGTAGAGCACCGGCACCACGTTGGCGTGGATGGCCACGCAGTGGTGGATGTAGGGGCCCTCGACGATCTTTGCCTCAAGGCGCTTGAGGTTTTCGACCTCGACCCACAGATAGGTGCCCATACCGGCCGGGCCGTCGATGCCGCGGGCATTGCCCAGCAGCAGCGAGTACTCGCCGTTGTCGCCGTCAAAGCGGGCAAGGGTGAGGTCGCCGTGCTTGGCCTCGGCCGTCAGCGCGCCGGGGTGATCGAAGGCCAGCGGATAGGTGAGCTTGGGCTTGACGGCCGCGCAGCTGCAGGGCCAGGGGCCGCAGTGCTGCAACAGCTCGCCGTTCTCGTTATCGGGATGGCGCACGGTCCAGTCGGCGAACATGCCGCGGTGACGGCCCAGGTCGGCGGCCTCGACCATCAGCGCGGTGATTGCGCCGTGGATATCGGTCTCGCAGACGACGGGGATACCCATCTCGTTGAGGATGGCGTTGGCGGCGCAGGGCATAATGCCCAGCTCGTCCTGCAGGGCGTTCCAGCACTGGATGGCGCCGGCGTTGCAGCCGTACTTCTCGACCAGGCGCTTCATAGCGATGGCGAGCCCTGCGACCGCGGGGACCTTGTCCTCGGGTATGCAGATCTCAAAGCTGCGGCGAATGTGGTCGAGCATGGCGGCCATGGCCTGCTCGTCGCTCTGAGCGTCGTGCACAGCCTGAACAAGTTCGGTCATGGGGATGGGCGAAAGCTGAATATTGAACTTCTCGAGCAGCTCGCCCTCGTTGCACATGGTGGACCAGAAGTCGAACGGACGGGTCGCCATCTGCAGGATGCGCGTGTGCTTGAAGGTCTTGACCACGTTGCACACGGCCAAAAAGTCCCAGACGCCGCGCTCGAACTCGGGATCGGTCAGGCGGCAGTTGGTCATATAGGTAAAGGGAACCTGGAAGCGGCGCAGAACCTTGCCGGTGGCGAACAGGCCGCACTGGCTATCGCGCAGGCGGGTGCCATCGGGCTCGGGGCGCTCGTCGCGCGGGCCCCACAGCAGCACAGGCAGACCGAGCTCGCGGGCAAGGCGGGCGCAAACGTACTCGGTGCCAAAGTTGGCGTGGCACAGCATGATGCCGTCGACGCCCTCGGCGCGGAACTTCTTGACGATAGGCTCGATATGGCTGTCGTCAAACAGCAGGCCCTCGTCATTAATGTCGTCGATGTCCACGATGTCGACGCCGATCTCGCGCAGGCGATCAGCCGTCAGACCACGATACTTGATCGCGTCCGGCGCGCTAAAGATACTGCGGCGCGTGGGCACAAAACCGAGCTTGATCTTATCCATGTACGTCCTCCCCTAGTCACATGTTCAGTAAACAGACGCATGTTTCGTTTTGTTCTGTTTACTAAATGTTTTACTCTTCTGTTTAGAAGTTTAACGCGAAATACCCGTAAACGGTAGAGAAATCAGCCTAAACGGTATGTAAACAATCTGAACATACAAGGGGAACAAAAAAGAGGGCCCCGAAGGACCCTCTCTATCCGTAGCTGTATGTGAACGGGCGCATTGTCGTCTCTTCGGCGCAAGCATGCGTCGCAACAATGGCCTGTCGGCAGAGCCGGTGGCTAAGCGCCCATCTTGCGATAGACGTCCACGAACTCCTTGGCCAGGATGCCAAAGCCCTCGGCACTCATAAGCTGGTCCTCGGCATGAACGACCAAAAGGTCGATGCTCAGGTCCTCGCCGGCAGCCGTCTGCTGGACAAGGCCGCCGTGAGCCGCGTGACCCTCGGCATAATGCTGCTGGCCCTCGGCGATCTTTGCCTCGGCCTCTTCGAACTTACCGTCGCGGGCCAGGTGAATCGCATCGATATAGCAGCTACGCGCGCAGCCGACGCCTGCAATGATCTGAAAGCTCTGAAGCTGAATCTCTTCTGTCGTCATGCTTAGAGCCTCATCAGTTCCTTGGCTTGGGCTAGCGCCTTAACGCCGTCCATCATGCCGTAGGTGGTCATGGGGATCACGCCCACCGGCACCTCGGGACATGCGGCGCAGACCTCGTCCTTGGCATAGCCAACCTGCGGCCCAAGCAGGATGCAGTCGGCATTGCGGCCAATGGTCGCGGCTTCGTTGACGGCGTGGGCGGAGACCTCGCACTCCAGACCCTCGGCGTCAGCAGCCTTCTTGATGTTCTTCATGATGATGCTCGTGGACATGCCGCCGGCGCACATTAGAACGATGTTTTTCATTGCAGTTCCTTTCCTGTAACCCCTCACAGGGACTTATATGTTTCGGCGATCAACGCGATCGACCGAACCTTCGAACTTGTGGACAATGACCTACTCGGCAGAAGCCTTTGCAGCAGCTTCCTCGGCCAGTGCCTCCTTATCGGCCATCTTGACGAACGGGATAAACAGCAGTCCGACCAGCAGGATTGCGGCGAGGACGATTGCGACCAGGCCAATGCCGCCCGTAAAGAAGTTGCTGATGGGCAGCGGCACGACAAACGGCATGGAAATGGTCGGGTTAAATGCATTGCCCAGACCGAGCATCAGGCCGACGGCGGCAGCAATGCAGGCCGCGGGCTTGAGCAGGATGTAGGGGATGAACATATAAGGGTTCATGGCAATGGGCGTACCGAAGATGATGGGCTCGGAGATGTTGAAGAGTGCGGGCACCAGGGCAATCTTGGAGAGGGCCTTGTAGCGCTCGGACTTGGCCGTGAGCAGCGCAAGCTCCATGCCAAGGGCGTCAACAGAACCGACAGAGAACATGATGATGAACGACAGGTACGGCAGTGGCTGGCCGGCAACGAATGCCTCGGTGTTGGCAAGAGCGCAGGCCTGGATAACCGGCATGTACACGCCCATCAGGACGCTGGGGTGGATACCAAAGAAGAACAGCAGGTTGCACAGCGTAAAGTAAATGACAACGGCCCAGGGGCTGGAGCCCAGGAACATAACGGGAGTGGCAATGGTGCTGTTGATGAGGTTAAAGACATCGCCGAAGCTCGTCATGCCCATGCCCCACTTAACCAGAGCAGCCGTGGTGAAGATGACGATGGCGCAGAACATCGGAGACAGCGAATCGGTAACGAACTGAGGGACGGAATCGGGCATGGGGATGGCGATATGCTTCATAAGGAAGTTAAGCGCCTTCGGCACGATCAACGCCACGAGCAGCGCAACGAACAGACCCGAGCTGCCCAGATAACGGGTCACGATAAACGTCGAGCCGTCCTCGGCATGGCCAAGAGGAATCAGCAGGAGCAAAACGCCAATAGCCGCAACCGTCGACGTAAGGCCTTTGTTCCCGAGCACCTTGCCGTAGGAGTACGAGACCGAGGCGCACATGTAGATGGCGCCGAGGTTCATGGTAACGACCAGTACGTCGGTAATCGTCGCCGACATGCCGGTGCTGGCAAGGAACGCCTGCAGCGGCGGGATCGGCAGCCCGTTGATAATGGAGAGCAGCGCCACGCCCAGCGTAACGGGCATGGTCGCCATCATGCCGGACATAAGGCCCTTTACGACGTTAAAGCTACTCACTTTGTGGGCAATGGGGCCCACGTGCTTCTCGAGGAAGCCCTGCATCGAATCGAGAACGCTCATTTTTGTGTTCACTGATCCTCTCTAAACGATTCATCTAGCTGTCAAACGGGAAATTGCGGCCGACTCTTTCCCGCCTATGACCAATGGAAATATGGTTACGCCTTGAGCTCGAGGACGAGGAGCCAATCCCCAACCCCGGGTTTGTCAGGCAGGGTAATGCTGTCCGTGACGGCAAGGGCGTCCTCGCCGTCACGGTATGCGCCCGTGCGAGGGTTAAACCATCGGCTTGCATAGGCAGCGCCCGTCGGCACACCCTCGATAGCAAGCTTTTGGCGCACGGTATCGCCAAAGTACGCGACGATGCGCGAAAGGTCCTGGTTGGCGGTTGCCAGCGGAGCCTTGTTGGCAAACAGGTTGCCCGCATCGGTCGTTTCGTAGGGAGCGAGCTCCCAGAAGTGATTGTCTTCGTAGAAGGAACGCATGTAGCCCATCTGGACCGCACCTTCTCCGTCTACCGCCTGGGCCCAAGTAATGCCAAAGCGGTTGAAGATCGCCATAAAGGGGTCGAGCTCCTCAGGGCTTTCCCACACGTTGTCCCAGATTCCCTGGGCTCCGTAGGTATAGCCGGCGCCGCCGGCCTGCATGCAGATATACGCCACGCGGCGCAGCATGTCTGCGGTGCACAGGCGCGTACCCATCTCCTCGAGCGTCGAGCAAAACTCGTAGAGCGCCTCGCCCTCAACGAAGGGCTTGTCGTCATGAGCTGCCAGATAGTCAAAGTAGTCGCTTGCCTTGATGAGGTAATCGCCGTGACCGGCCTGGTTGAGCGTAAAGTCCATCCAGGGTTCATCCTGGTAGTAATCGGCAAAGGGGCGCTCGTTGGTATAGTGCGCCGTCGCCAGATGACCATAGCCGTCGCGTGCCTCAATCTCCAAGGCGACCTCACGCCAGCCGTCAAGCATGGCGGCTCGACCTTCTTTGCGGTATCCGGCAACCTCGCCGGCAAGCGTCCACACCATCGGATATGCACCGTAGCGCGCCACCAGGTAGCGGGCGAGGTGCTTTTGGTGTTCCACGGCATGCTCGCCGAGAATGGCAAACGCCCACGCTTGCCCAAGTGCGTTCACTAAGCCCGCATCGGCAATATAGGCCATGCGGCGGTCGAGCTCCCGCTGGTAGAAGGCCACATTAGGCACGTCTTCCACGCCCTTGGCCATGCCACCGTCAATCCAATAGCGATCTCCTGCGCCCATGTCAGAGCGCAGGTTGGTCTGATAGACGGTAAAGCCCTGCTCGGCACGTAGGTCGACCATACCGCGAAATTGGCTCGTCATGCCGGGGTGGTTCGACGCATCCCAGCTCTCACGGTAGGCAAACTCCCAATGGGTATCGCCCAGCCAAAAGAACGGCGTACCATCTGAATAGGCAAACATGCGCGGATCGTCTGCAACGCGGATAAAACCGTGGCGATACAGATCGAGGTCGCCCGCGTACGGCACGGCCTCGACGCGGCCCGTGCAGCCATTAAGACCGGTCTGCTCGGGAGCCTCGATAACATAGCTCCAAGCGCCGAGCTCGGTCGGAGCAAACGACACGCAGTAGGTACGCCCACCATCCCAGTAGGCCTCGCGGCGAATTACCCTGCCACTCGGGCCGGTGAACTCCGCCCAAATCTCAACGTCTAAAAACGGGTTATCGAACGAACAGGCGCTCTCAAACGTCAGTACAACCGGGCGCCAAATCTCGGCAACAGCGTCCTTGTTCAACGTCATATCCATTGCAGACCCCTCTCCGGTCTTAGTCCTGCTAGTTCAGTCCTCGCTCACGAGCGGATGTCATGGCAAAGTCAACGATCGCTTGGGCATCCTCGGCACAAATAAAACCTTGTGACACCTCGATCGCCGTATCGCGCTCACACAGAGCGCGATAGTTTTCGAGCGACCCGTACAGCTCTTTGAGCATCGATGCCGAGAACGACTCCATGTGGCCAAACAGCCCGTCCTTATCGCTCGTCTTATCGACCGTGCCCTGCCCCGGCTCCACCAAGCTCGTGTTGGAGTAGCGGGCAAACGGATGCTCGAGCAGGCAGGTGCGAAGTCCGCCCTTGGTATTTCCCAGGGCATCCTTTACGTTCTCGCCGCTCGCGTCCAGCTCAATGCGTGGACAGGTTGCCGGAGCCGCACCCGTACGGACCCAGCGGAACAGGTTGCGGAATGCAGCATGGAACAGATACTGCGACGGATAGGCGTTTGCCTCGGCATGCTTACCGACATACACCGGCAGATGGTCGATACGCTTGAGATCCTCGTCGTCTTGGTAATAGTCGACGTAACTCCACTGCGTATCGTGGGAAGCACCCGTCACCTCGTACAGCCGGTACTTAAAATCGGGATCGTCGCTATCGGGCATAAGCGTGCGCCAACTCTCAAAGCGACCGTTCTCGCTTTCGGTCTGAAGGGCGATAAACGGCTCCTCGACGTGCTCCACACGCAGTAGATGGTGTGCGTATTCCCGGCAGCATTCATACTGGTTGACGGGAATGCACATCGAATGGATGCCACCGCCAGACAGGTATCCGTCAAACACGCGGCCGTCACGGCGCACCTCCTCGCGATAGGCAAAACTGTTAAGGTAGCGGAACAGATAGGCGCCGGACTGAGACCATCCTGTAAGGCAAATTGCCTGGCGAGGATAGTCGCGGATCGGGTTAAGGTCGGAGTCTCCGCGCAAGAGCCACGCAAGATCGGTCAGCATATCCCAAAACAGGCCAGTCTCGTAGGAGATGTCCATGTCGGGAAGCGCGCCGTCGCGTTCGAGCTGTTCCGGATCAAAGTCAAAGGGCCGCTCGGGAGTTGGGTTTGCCCAGCTCATGAAGGCATAACGATCGGGATTGAATTCCTTGAGCTTGGCGATGGTATTGGGCTTGCTGGTAATGCCCACATAGATATCGCCAGAGCGCACAAACTCGCCGTGACCCAGAATCCACATGCGCTCGATTTCCATAAACGATGTGGGGTTGATGATCTCCACGACCACATTGCCACTCGCTTGCGCCGGATTTTTCGGAGCACGAACAACGATCCGATTGGAATAAGGGGCGTCGGCAGTCATGACCTCCACGCCGCCGTCTTCGTCGGCGGTGCGATAAACGTTGGCGGTACCGTCAACGCGATACTCGCGCTCGACGTAATCCTTTGCGCTCAGATGACAGTAGCGCTCGGCACTCGAAAACGGATAGCTCTCATCCGTAATGGGCATTTCAAAAATACCGCTGATCATCTCGTCCCCCTTGCTGTTGCGTTTGCTGAGACAGACTCTACTGGGGACGCTACTTAACTTCTATTGATTCTTAAGTTGACTTACTAAAAAATTAGCTTAATAAACAGCCTGGTGTTAAGCTCATGGTAAGTTCACAAACGTTAGGAACCACCATGGCCGTTACTGCAAAACAAATCGCTGACCAGCTGGGAATTTCGGCAGCGGCCGTTTCCCTTGCACTTAACAATCGACGCGGCGTAAGCGAAAAAACACGGCAGCTGGTACTTAGTACCGCCGAAGCTCTAGGTTACGACTTTAGCAAGATTAAGTTCGAGCGCCAAAAGAGCGGAACCGTTGCCTTGGTTGCCTTTAACCGGCGCCGCATCTTTGCGACCCCCTTCTTCGCCGATATGCTCGCCGGAGTCGAGGGCACCCTTAGACACGCGGGATTCTCGTTTTCGCTGGTGAACTACTCGCCGTTCGAAAACACTCAGCAACAAATCGCCGACATCGCCGAAGCGCAATACGATGGCGTCATCATCCTTGCAACTGAGATGTTCGAGTCGGATTTTATGCCGTTTGCATCGCTGGACTGCCCCCTGCTGCTGTTGGACTCATGCATGAGCGTTGGGGTCGATACGGTCAAGATCGACAACGCCGCCAGCATGATGCTAGCCGTGCAGTACCTGCATTCGAAGTATGGATCTGTCCCCGGACTGTTAACGACGCCCGTTACCGTGGACAACTTCACCGAACGACGCTTCGCCTACGAGCACGCCATCGGTCGGCTATCGGGCTCGGAAAAGTGCGGCACCGTCCACGAGCTCGCCGTCGCTCCAGACGAGGCATACGCCGGCATGCTCGACATTATTGATTCGGGCGAACCCCTCGCCCAAAACTACGTCGCTGTCTTTGACGATATAGCTATTGGGGCCATGAAGGCCTTTATCGAGCGTGGTTATCGCGTGCCCGATGACGTACGCATCGTCGGCTTCGACAACAACGCCGGCGGAACCTACGTGCAGCCACAACTGACCACGCTCAATGTTCCTTCGGAGTATATGGGCGCCATCGCCGCACGGCGCCTCGTCGAGATTATCGACGAGGCCGAGCACCACCCGCTCAAGATCGAGCTGGGGGCATCGCTCATCAAGCGCCGTTCTGCCTAGAGCTCGCGCACGCTCTGGCGCTCGACAAAATAGGTCGAGACGGCCGTTTTGCAGGTATAGCTCTTGGGATTGCGGATGTTGCCCACCAGACGGCGCACCGCGATCTCGCCCACCTCGTGCTTGGGAACATGCACCGTGGTGAGCGGCGGATTGGAGAACGCGCCCACGGACAGGTCGTCGAAGCCGATCATCGACACATCGTCGGGCACGCGCACGCCATGCTCGTTGAGGGCACGCATGGCACCAACGGCGAGTACGTCGTTTTCGGCAAAGAAGGCCGTCGGCAGGTCGTCGCGCGAGACGGTGTCGAGCCAGGCACCCATGTCGTGATAAGCGCCCTCGAGTGTGGTGCCCAGGGTGACATGCCATGCCGGATTGGGCTCAAGGCCCGCATCCTCAAGCGCTTGACGGTAGCCGCGCTCACGGTCCTTAAAGTTGCGGATACGCAGGTCGCCCGCTAGATAGCCAATCTGCTTGTGACCTTTCTCGATAAGATGGTCAACGGCGCGCAGCACCGAATCGGTATTGGCGATGACCACGGCATCGAAGTACTGGCGATCGCTCCAGCCATCGAGCACGATCAGGTGGGCAGCAGCGTTGGCAAACAGGGCGTAGTCCTCCTCGCCCAGCTCGGTACCCATCAGCACGATAGCGGCTGACGGATCGGCGATAAGGCCCTCGACCTGCGGGCGCACGGCGTCCAGGTCGCTAAAGTCGAGCGAGACAAAGCTCGTACTCATGCCGTGGCGGCGTGCTTGGCGCTCCACGCCCTCGATGACCGCAGGGTGGAAGGTGCTCTCGTCCAGGATGGCACCCGTCTTGCGCGCGAGCACAAACTGGATGCTCTCGAGCTGCGTCGACTGCTGGTAGCCGAGCGACTGCGCACACTCCAGGATGACCTTGGCGGTCTCCTCGCTCACGCTGCGCTTGCGGTTGAGTGCGTTGGACACGGTTGCGGGCGAGAAGCCGGTAATGCGGCTGATCTCGCGGACGCTTGCTTTAGCCATCGTTCCCCCTAGCAACGGTCGCGGCCGAGCATCGTGGCTTGACCGCCCGTGGCTCGGCAACTAAACGACCGCAAATTCAATCTAAACAGAATAGTAAATGTTTATTAGCTAGTTTAGCCTGTTGTCAAGCGAAGCGGCACAACTATTCCCCCAACGGGCGCATTTACTCGGTAGCTAATCTGGGACAGGGCTCTTTTGAGTGCTTTTGCCACCGGATGATTTTTCTGGGACGGGGATTAAAAAATCATTTTGGTGACGCGCGGCGGAAGACCAGTCTTTTTTGGGACGAGAAAATGATTTTTTAATCCCCGTCCCAGAAAAATCATCGCCAGAGTAGTTATTCGCAAAGGCGCATAGCCTCCTGCACGGCGCCGTATAGGTTAGCGTCGTTGCCCAGCTCTGCCGCCTTGACCTGCGGTACAGGGATGCCGGCGAGAATGCCCTCATAGCCCTCAAGCGCCGCGGGCATCTGGTCGCGAAGCGCGTCGATAAGTTCGGGGTGGCACGAAATGCCGCCCGCAATCACAAACACCTCGGGGTCGAGCACCGCCTGTAGGTTTACGAGCATGGCGTCGAACGTGCGCGCATAGCGGTCAAGCGCGCGCTTCGCCGCCTCATCGCCAGCCTCAACCCACTCAAAAACGCGGCGGCCGTCCACCGTGCCATCGGCAGGTAAGTCCTTCTCGGCCACGACGAGATCGCGCAGCGCACGCCAGCCGCCTGTGCTCGAAAACATTCTGTCCCCGGACGCCGGCTGCCTCACGTCGTTGCGCAGAAAGCTAAACTCACCTGCAAAGCCATGTGCGCCGCGAAGCACGCGGCCATCGATAACGATGCCGCCGCCGATGCCGGTGCCGATAGCGAGCACGACGCCAGTGCGGCATCCGCGAAGGGCGCCCGCTGCGTACTCGCCGAGCGCGCAGCATTTTCCGTCGTTGTTGACCGCCACCGGCATGTCAAACCGCTCGCGCAGCAACTTTCCCAGCGGACAGCCGTCCATGTAGGTAAGCGCGCCGCCGCGATGGATGGTGCCGTCCGCGTCATCCTCATAGATGCCGCCGGGTGCACTCACGCCCACGGCGGACACGCGATCGCGATACGGCTCGATAAGACCGGTCAGGGCCTCGACCGCTTCGTCTGCCGTAGCAAAATCGGTCGGCAGGCTGCCGCGCTCGCGGATGGAAAAATCCTCGCCCAGCACGGCCCACTTAA
Source organism: Collinsella sp. (assembly GCA_052364855.1). GTDB lineage: Bacteria > Actinomycetota > Coriobacteriia > Coriobacteriales > Coriobacteriaceae > Collinsella. The sequence goes on along the minus strand of DAWEIC010000025.1, from coordinate 4,281 downwards.
CTGCCGTGCCGCCCACGTCGATGCCAAAATACTCTTTCATGCTGCCTCCGCTTCTGCGCCGATACGTCAATATCGGCAGACCATCCCGTCCATGCAAACACAGAGAATTCCAGACAAGGCCAAGTATTTGGTTAACGGTCGCTTTTAGACTGTAAACGGAGTTTAATCTGTTTACAGCAGCTAGTTCTATAAATTACGCAATTATGCACTCATTTGGAACGATGCAATTTATCTTTTTTAGCCCCCAAGGTAGCTAAAAAGCCCCGTCCCAAATTAGCTACTTGAGACGGGGTGTAGGAAGCACTTAGCCCAAGACGTGAGCCATGCGTGCCTTGAACTCCGCGAGGAAGCGCGGGGCGTCCACGGTTAGCGCCACAAGGGCGCTCTTGTCCGGGTCGGCCACGCGGCGCTCGTCGCAGATGGTGCGGCCACGATACTCGCCGAGCAGGTCAACGCGCAGGTTGCAGCCGAGCGCACCCACGAGCGTAGGGTCGATCGCCACGGCAACGGCCAGAGGATCGTGCAGCGCACAGCCACCCAGATAGGGTGCGTTCATCTCGTACGAGCCAATGTAGTGCTCCACCATGCTCGCAAACGCGCAACCGGCCATGGTGCCCGAGCCCGTCCAGCCGGCAATGTCGCGACGCGTGAGCACCACGCGATGCGTCACGTCCAAGCCCACCATGGTGAGTTTGCGGCCCGAACGCAGCACGGCATCGGCCGCCTCAGGATCGTTTGCCATGTTGGCCTCGGCGCCCGCGCTCACGTTTCCGGGCACGGTAAGCGCACCGCCCATCACGACCACGCGACCGATAGACATCATCGCCGCCGCATCGCGCTCCAAGGCAAGTGCCAGGTTGGAGAGCGGACCGGTCGCCACGTAGATCAGGTCGGGGCCATAGGTGCGCGCGGCATCAATCAGATAATCGACCGCCGCGTTACCGTCGGCCGACGTCGCCCCCACCGGCTCGTACGGCGACGCGGGCACGCTCGCCCCGCCGATGCCGTTCTTGCCGTGGATAAGCGTGGTGGACGCCGGCGGTGTATAGGGCTCGGTCGCCTTGATGGGACGATCGGCGCCCAGGTACACCGGAACCTCGGGACGACCCAACAGGTCGAGCACCGCCAGGCAGTTATGCGCCGACTGGTCGACGCGCACGTTGCCAAAACACGTGGTGATGCCCACGAGTTCCACCTCGGGGCTCGCGATGGCATAGGCCAGCGCCATCGCATCGTCCACACCCATATCCAGATCAAGGATCAGCTTCTTGATTGCCATTGTTCTACTCCGCTTCTCCGTCTTTATCGTTTAACCAAACCAATGTTCAACTTCGGCGCGCGTGGGAATCGATTGCTGAGCGCCCAGGCGCGACACCGTCACCGCCGAGGCGCGTGCACCCGCCGCCATGCACTCAAAGAGCGGCAAGCCCTCCAGACGAGCCGCGGCAAGCGCACCGATAAACGTATCGCCGGCGGCCGTGGTATCGACTACCGTGCTCGAAAGTGCCGGCAGACGCAGCGGCTCGCCGTCATCGCCGAGCGTAACCGACCCGGTGCCGCCCAACGTGATGACCGCAGCCCCGGCACCCTTGGCGAGCAGGGCATTGAGCGCCGCGACGCAGCTCGCATCATCCGCGGGCAAGATGCCCGTCAGCACCTGGCATTCGGTCTCGTTGGGACAAACCAGGTCGACCGCAGGCCAGGCCTCCGCAGGCAACTCGCAGGCAGGCGCTGGATTAAAGACCGTATAGAACCCCAGCTCGTGAGCGCAAACAAGCGCCTCGGCAGTCGCTGCAAGGTCACATTCGCCTTGGGCGATAAAGACGCTTCCGGCAGCCGGGGCAATATCGCTAGCGTCTCCGTCGAGCCCATCGGCCACCAGACGCCCCAGCGCGCAGGCAACGTCCTCGCCCTCGAGCACATGGTTGGCGCCCGGCGACAGCACGATGCGGTTGTCGCCCTCGCAGCGAATGATGGTCGCCGTTCCCGTCTCCACGTCATCGCGACGCGCCACAAACTCAACGCCCACGCCGGCATCCTGAAGCCCCGCCACGAGCACATCGCCAAACGCATCGCGCCCGACCGCGCCAATCATGCACGTGCGCGCACCCATGCGTGCGGCGGCCACGGCCTGGTTAGCGCCCTTGCCACCGGCGTTGGTGATAAAACCGCTACCGCCAACGGTCTCGCCCGCGCGCGGCATGTGCTCGCACGCCACCGAAAGGTCCATGTTCATGCTGCCGAACACCGCAACGATGCCGCGATCTGTCATGGAAACCTCCTCATCTGCGGGCCTTATGCCCACCGTCGGCCGTCGATCGTGCACTCTCTCACCTCTATAACTTTAGTTCACTTTGATGTGAACGCGCCCTTGAGGTTGCGCCAGCAGCAAGCATTCACAGGAGCAGGCAGCTACAATGAATATGTGCTGATTATCCTCGTCATTGGATGATGTTTTATGGAACAATTCCCACAATCGAGCCCACGCGGCCCGCGCCGCGCGCCCGATAACCAGGCGCCGCACGAACGCCCGCGCACCGACCGCCGCGCCGGCGAGTCGCGACGCGGCCCGGTCCCGCATCGAACGCCCACCAACAAGAACGCCCGCACCAACAGCGCCGCAAAAGAACAGGCGCCCGCTCGTCCCAAGTCCCGCTACATTCCTGCGCTCGACGGCCTGCGCACGCTTGCCGTCGTCGCGGTGGTGCTCTATCACCTCAACCTCACGTGGGCTCAGGGCGGCCTGCTCGGCGTCACGATCTTCTTTGTGCTTTCGGGCTATCTGATCACGCGCTTGCTGCTCAACGAAGTCGCCAAGACCGGCCGCATCGACCTTAAGAGCTTCTGGATTCGCCGCATCCGTCGCCTGGTCCCCGCCGTGGTAACGGTAGTGTTCGTGACCTGCGCGCTGTGCACCATCTTTAACCACGTGATGCTCACCAAGATGCGCCCCGACATCCTGCCGTCGCTGCTGTTCTTCAATAACTGGTGGCAGATTACCCAAAACGTCTCGTACTTCAATGCCCTGGGCGACCCCTCGCCGCTCACGCACTTTTGGTCGCTTGCCATCGAGGAGCAGTTCTACCTAATTTGGCCGCCACTGCTGTTTGCCATGGTATCCATGCATGTGAGCAAGCCCAACACGCGCCGCGTGGTTCTGGGCCTTGCCGCGGTTTCTGCCCTTGCCATGACGGTGCTTTACAACCCCGCCGCCGACCCCAGCCGCGTGTACTACGGCACCGACGCCCGCGTGTTCTCGCTGCTGCTGGGTGCCTGGATGGCCTTTATCCCCGATCGCGACCTGGCGCCGGTGCGACTCGCTCATCGTTTGGGGTTCAATCGCCTGGCTGGCGCCGCCAAGCACGGCAAGAACGCCGAGGACAAGCCTGGCGAGAAGACCGACGAATCAGCCGAGACCACCCCGGCACAGCCGAGCGCCCTCGTACGCTTTTGGTCCTCGCCCGCATCCATCGATGTGTTGGGTGTCGTGGGCCTGGCTGGCCTTGCCGCCATGGTCGCGCTCACCAACGGCTACACCGCGTTCCAGTATCGCGGAGGCACGCTGTTATGCTCCATCCTCACGCTCATGGTCATCGCGGCCTGTGTGCAGCCCCAGGGAATGGTTGCCCGCGCGCTGTCCGCCGAGCCGCTCGTGTGGGTTGGCAAGCGCTCGTACAGTATCTACCTGTGGCACTATCCGCTGCTGTTGCTCATGAACCCGGTCGCCAACATCAACGATACGCCCTGGTGGCAGTACATTTTGCAGGTGCTGCTGGTGGTCGCCGTAGCCGAGTGTTCCTATCGCTTTATCGAAACGCCATTTAGGAAGGGTGCCTTCGGCCGCACCGTCGCCGAATTCCGCGATGGCACCACCACGCCCGCCAACTGGGCACGCGCGCACGTCCCCGTCTGCGCAGCCTGCGCTGTCGTGTTGGTCGTTGCACTGGGCGGTCTGATCTTTGTGCCCGAGACGTCTGCGCTGAGCGGCAAGGGCGCCGAAGTTCTGAACAAGGAAGCCGAAAACACCGCGCCCACCGACCAGCAAGCGGCCGACGACACCGACAAGGACAACGACGGCTTCCCCGATGGCTCCTACGACCTGTTGATGATCGGCGACTCCGTGTCGCTGCGCGCCGTTGATTCCTTTGACGGCGTGTTCCCGCACAGCCATATCGATGCCGAAAAGGGCCGCCAGTTTGATGCGGGCCGCGCGACATTTGAGGGCTATATCCAGCAGAACCTTGCCGGCAAGATCGTGGTCTTTGCCCTGGGCACCAACGG
>DAWEIC010000024.1:0-15053 GCA_052364855.1 Collinsella sp. | reverse complement strand
TTGGCTTTATCGAGGGCAAGCTCTCCGAGTTCCGCATCCGCGCGCCCAAGTTCCGCGAGGTCAAGGGCGGCAGCCATGTCAACCTCGGCGGCATCTCGCTCGACTTCTTCTCGATGACGCACTCCATCCCCGGCGCTCTGGGCGTGTTTATCCGCACCAATCAGGGCACCGTTATGCACACCGGCGACTTTAAGCTCGACCAGACGCCCATCGATGGTGTCACGCCCGACTATGCTGCTATCAGCCGCTTTGCCAAGCAGGGTATCGACCTGCTACTGTCCGACTCCACCAATGCCACGGTTCCCGGCTTTACCAAGTCCGAGGCCGAGGTTGGTCCCAACTTGCTGCACGCCATCAAGAACGCCCCGGGTCGCGTGTTCGTCGCGTCGTTCTCGAGCCACATCCATCGCCTGCAGCAGATCTGCGATGCCGCCCGCAAGTGCGGCCGTAAGGTCGTTGTGACCGGTCGCTCCATGCTCACGAACACCCGCGTGGCGCGTGAGCTGGGCTACCTCAACATCGACGATACCGATATCATCGATGCCTTCGACATTGATAACCTGCCCGACGATAAGATCGTCGTCATGTGCACCGGTTCGCAGGGCGAGCCGCTGTCGGCGCTGTCCCGTATGGCCAACGGCGAGCACAAGACGCTTTCCATCCACGAGGGCGATACCGTCATCCTCTCGGCAACGCCGGTCCCCGGTAACGAGAAGGCCGTCCAGCAGGTCGTCAACAGCCTGGCCAAGCTCGGCTGCGACGTGTGGGATAAGAACCGCGCTCTCGTTCACGTTTCCGGTCACGGTAGCCAGGAGGAGCTCAAGCTCCTGATGGCCATGGCCAAGCCCACGTACTTTATGCCGGTTCACGGCGAGGCCGTGCATCTGCGCGCCCATGCCCAGCTGGCCCGCAAGATGGGTCTCAAGGACGATCATATCTTTATCCTCGACAACGGCGACACGCTCGAGATGCGCGGCGGTATCGTTAAGCGCGGTACGCCCGTCGAGTCCGGCGTCGTTTACGTCGACGGCCTGCGCATCGGCGATACCGACCCCATCGTCTTGCGTGATCGTCAGAAGCTCGCCAACGACGGTATGGTCACGGCTGTCGCTATCGTCTCTCTTAAGCACAAGAAGATCGAGGCCATCGAGTTCTCGGGTCGCGGCGTTTCGTTTGCCATTGACGATCAGTTCTCCGAGGATGCCTCCGCGTCCATCATGAAGACGATCGAGAAGGGTAAGTTCAGCTTTACGAGCAGCGGCTCCGATGCCATTCGCAAGGCCGTGCGCGACTCGCTTTCCAACTTTATCTGGAGCCGTACGCGCACCCGTCCGATGATCATCCCGGTCGTCATGGAGGTTTAGTTTGGCGCGCGGATCTGCACAAAACGCCAAAGGCAATAAAGCCAACAACCAACCGGCATCTGCTAAGGGTGCCGGTTCCCATCTTCGTGCCAATAAGGGCCACGAGGCTGAGTTCGACGATTTTGAGCCTCTGGTCGAGCCTTCGGCCAACCGGGATATCGCCGGTGTGGTCATCGCCGTTTTGGCGATTGCATCTTTCATTGCCGTGATTTCGCCGGCGACCGCACCTGTGACAGCTGCGGTTGCTGGTTTCTACCACCTGGGTTTTGGCCTGGGTGCTTACGTGCTGCCGATTGTCATTTTGCTGTTTGCCGCCACGCTCTTTTTGGGCGATGATTCGCCGCTCAACGTGCGCACTGTTGCGGGTGGCGCGGTGGTCTTTGTCGCCGTCGTCTCCATCTTGTCACTTATGGTGCCGGGCACCAGTGACTCGTGCGACCTTATGTTCACGCCGCAAAACCTGTCCGCCTCAGGCGGGTACATTGGAGCGTTTATTGCGAGTGCGCTGCAGAATGCCCTGGGTAAGCCTATCGCGATGGTGGTCCTGTTGGGTTTGGCAGTCGTCGGTTTTGTCATCATCGGCTTTTCGGTGGGCGGCGTCTTGCGCTCTGCTCGCGACCGTGCGGCCGATTTCGCCGAGCGCCGTCGTGCCGACGTCAACGCGAGCCCGTGGGGTGACGATGAAGCCCTTTCGGTTCCTGGTATCGCCCGCCCCCGCCTGAGCATCCTGCGTCAAAAGGGCTCCGATGCTGCCGTGACTACGGTTATGGGCAGCGAGGTCGATCCGATTCTGGACGATGAGGACGAGGATGAGGACCCGTTTGTCGACGTGTCCGATGCCGTAGAGGCCGAACGCGCTAAGACAACGCTGCTGCCGCGCCGTCACGCTAAGTGGGGCAAGGCTGCACCCAAACTCAATACGAGTGAACCCGATCCGTCGTGGTCCGAGAGCGAGATTGAGCTTACCGAGGGCGATGACGAGGACGATGAGACTCCGATTGAGAGTGCCAAGACGACCTTGCTGCCACGCCGCCACACCAAGCGCGCTCAGGTGACCGGCCAGCTTTCGATGGAAGATGATCCGGCCAAGATTGACGAGTCCGAGCCTCCGTTTGCCGTGAACCCTGTTTCGGCAGCTCCGCAGATTCCCGACTTCTTGAAGCATCCCAAGGTCGCCGATGCGTCTGCCGCGCGCGCCATCGAGGCGTCTGCTGCTAGCGATGGGGGAGCGGACAGCGCCTCCGCAGATAACGAGGTTGAAGAAGAGGACGGCCTCAAGCTTCCGCCGCTCGAGATTCTCCATGCCAACCCGCAGTCCGCCTCCGCGGCTTCTTCGGACAAGGAGCTGGAGCAGACTGCCGAGTCGCTGCAGTCGACCCTGCTCGAGTTTGGCCGCAGCGCCCGCGTTGTCGGCTGGATTGCCGGCCCGACGGTGACGACCTTTAAGCTGCAGCCCGGCGAGGGCGAGCGCGTGAGCAAGATCTCGAGCCTTGAGGACGATATCGCGCTGTCACTTGCCGCCCAGTCGGTGCGTATCTTTGCGCCGATTCCCGGCACCTCGCTTGTGGGCATCGAGATTCCAAATCGCAAGCGCCAAAACGTCAACCTGGGTGACGTGCTGCCCTACGTGAAGGGCGGCCCGCTCGAGCTTGCCATCGGCCGCGATGCCGAGGGCACGCCGGTTGTCGCCGACCTCGCCAAGATGCCCCACCTGCTTATCGCCGGCACCACCGGTTCGGGTAAGTCGGTCATGATCAACTCCATCATCACGACCCTGCTCATGCGCGCTCTTCCCGAGGACGTTCGTCTGATCATGGTCGACCCCAAGCGCGTCGAGCTTGCGGGCTATAACGGCCTGCCGCATCTCTACGTGCCCGTGGTGACCGAGCCCAAGCAGGCGGCCAGTGCACTGCAGTGGGCCGTGTCCGAGATGGAGCGTCGCCTGAAGGTCTTCGAGCGCCTCAACGTTCGCAAGATTTCGACCTATAACGAAAAGCAGGCCGCCGGCGAGTTTGAACACTACGATAACCCGCCGCAAAAGATGCCCTATCTGGTCATCATCATCGACGAGCTTTCGGACCTGATGATGGTCGCCGGCAAGGATGTCGAGGCCTCGATCGTCCGTATCGCCCAGCTGGGCCGTGCCGCCGGTATTCACCTTATCGTGGCTACGCAGCGCCCCAGCTCTAACGTGGTGACGGGCCTAATTAAGGCCAACATCACCAACCGTATTGCATTTAACGTGGCTACGGGCATCGACTCGCGCGTCATTATCGACCAGATGGGCGCCGAAAAGCTTACTGGTTTGGGCGACATGCTGTTTTCCAAGGTCGACTGGGGCAAGCCCCGCCGTATCCAGGGCTGTTTTGTCTCGGACGACGAGATCAACGAGATCGTCGAGTTCGTTAAGTCGCAAAGCGAGCCCGACTATCACGAGGAGATTCTGTCTGCCGTGGCGCCCGCTTCCATGTCCATGGCTGGTGGTGGCATTGTTCGCACGGGCGTTGCCGAGCCGCAAGATGACGACCCGCTTATCTGGGAAGCCGCCCATATTGTGGTGGAATCGCAGCTGGGCTCCACATCTGGCCTGCAACGCCGCCTCAAGGTTGGCTATGCGCGCGCCGGGCGTATTATGGACATGCTGGAAGAAAAGGGTGTCGTCGGCCCGCCCGACGGTTCCAAGCCGCGCGAGGTCCTGTTGGACGAGGAGGGGCTTGCCGCGCTGGAGTCTGTCGACGCCGAGATGGCACGTGAAGATCGTGAGTTTGGAGGATTCTGATGGCTGCACGCTTTGGTGACATGCTGCTCGAGCAGCGTCGCCGGATGGGCCTTTCCATCCAGCAGGTCGCCAACACCATCAAAATCAGGCCGCAGATCATCGAGTTTTTCGAGACCGGTAACTTTGCATCGATGCCCCCGCGTGGCTATGCGCAGGGCATGATTTCGAGCTACGCTCGCTATTTGGGGCTTAACCCGCGCGAGGTCGTCAACGCTTATTTTGATGACCTCATGGCATATGAACGCGAGACCTCGCAGCAGGGCGGTCGTTTTCAGGATGCTGCCGGCTACGTTAACTCGCGTTCGTCGGTCGATAACGGACGCTTTCTGATGGTTCAGGGTGGTCGCTCGACGCGGTACGGCCAGCGTCCTCCGCAGGCGGGTTATATCACCGAGACGGGCTCCAGCGAGGAGATTCGTTCTCAGCGTGATCGCTTTCGCAGTACGCCCATGCCGGATGACCGTGCGCTTCCCGCCGCTCGCGGGTTGAGTCGCGATCCTCGCGCCGGTTACGGCGACGGAGGCTACTCCGGTCGTGGTTATCGCGGAGTTTCTGCCGGGCGTTCCCGCGGTGGTTACGCCGACGCCGATACCACACAGGTGGCGCCGCGCCTTCGTTCGCAATCGCAGCCTTACGGCCAGCGCTCTTCGGCGCCTCGCTCTGACCAGCGTGGCTATCAGAACCGTGGTGAGCTTGCGCCGCGTTCGGACCAGCGTGGCTCGCAGCGCCAGGGCGGCTATCGTGGTCGTCCCGATAGCGGTCGCGGTCGTATGCCGCAGGGGAATGGCCGTGGCGGCTCCAATCGCGGACGCGGCGGTGGACGTGCCCCCCAGAACAATGGACTCGATCCGCGCATCATCTACGCCGGCATCGGTGCCGTGGCACTTTTGCTGATTTTGCTCATCGTGGTCCTCCTGCGTGGCTGCGGCTCTTCTGCACCCGAGTCGACGCCCGAGACGCCCGCGGCCACTAAGACGACGACCAAGAAGTCTTCCAAGAAGACCGAATCCGTTGACGAGGATGAAGGCACCGACGAGGCGACGGATTCTGCCGATTCCGATGCCGCCAAGGCGACGGCGAAAAAGGAAGAGGACGAGGTCATCAAGGTCAAGGTTTCCGTTGCCAAGGGCAAGACCGCCTGGATTGAGGTCAAGGTCGACGGTAAATCGGTCTACGGCGCCCAGGCGACCGGTCCCTTTGAGCAGGAGTACACGCCCGAGTCCTCGATCGAGATCACCACGTCCAAGCCCTCCGACGTCACGGTTACCAAGAACGGTGAAAAGGTCCGCTATGACACCAAGACATCGGGCGTGGCACGCGTGACCATTACCGTTCCCAAGAAGGAGACCACAGACTCCAAGGACGGCGAGAGTACTGACGGCACCGATACTGCCGACGGCACCGACGCTCAATCTACCGACGGCACCGACACGGCATCCGACGGGCAGACAGCGAACGGTTCAGATGACTATTCGTACGACAGCTACTAGGGCTCCCCGTACCGAAAGGAAGTACCATGGCTAAAGATTCCAGCTTCGACGTTGTGTCCGAGGTCAATATGCAGGAGGTCGATAACGCCTTCCAGCAGACCACCCGCGAGATCTCCCAGCGCTATGACCTCAAGGACTCCGGCGCCACCATCGAGCTTTCGAAGGGTGACAAGCTCTTTACGATCAATGCCCCGGCCGATTTCGTCTCCAAGCAGATTATTGACGTGCTGAGCTCCAAGCTCATCAAGCGCGGCATCGACCTCAAGGCTGTCTCTTGGGACGCGCCGCAGGCGGCTTCGGGCGGTACCGTGCGCGTGCTCGGCCATATCGTCGAGGGCATCGACCAGGCGACCGCCAAGAAGATCAATAAGGACATCAAGGATCAAAAGCTCAAGGTCAAGGTGACCATCGAGGCCGATAAGCTGCGCGTTTCCTCGGTCTCTAAGGACGCGCTGCAGACCGTGATCCAGTTCCTACGCGACCAGGACTACGGCCAGCCGCTGCAGTTTACCAACTACCGCTAATTTACTCGAAAGGACCGCTCTCCAAGATGGATACTCCGTTGGGTTCCGTACTCTATATCACGCTTGGCTGCGCCAAGAACGAGGTCGATACCGACCGCATGCGTTCGCTGCTGACTGCTGCGGGCTACGAGGAGGCATTCGATCCGCAGGATGCCGATATCGCTATCGTCAATACATGCTCGTTCCTCGCCTCGGCGACGTCCGAGAGCATCGAGACCACGCTCGAGCTCGCTAACGAGGTGCAGGACGGCGTTCGCGCCTGCCCCATTGTCATGTGCGGCTGCGTGCCGTCTCGTTACGGCGATGACCTGCCTGACGAGCTGCCCGAGGTCGCTGCCTTTGTGAAGGCCGACGAGGAAGACGGCATCGTGGCGGTCATCGATGGCGTGCTGGGTGTCGAGCGTGAGATTGCAGCCTATATCCCGCAGGTCAAACGTACCGTCGAGGGTGCTGTCGCCTACGTCAAGATTTCCGATGGCTGCAACCGCTTCTGCAGCTTCTGCATGATTCCCTACATCCGCGGCCGCTATCATTCGCGCAATGCCGAGAGCATCATCTCCGAGGTGCGCGACCTGGTTGCCGGCGGTGTGCGCGAGATCGTGCTGATCGGCCAGGACACGGGCATCTGGGGTACCGACTTCGCCGACGAGGACGTCGCCGATGGCTCGCCGCGCAATCTGGCGCAGCTGCTGCGTGCCGTCGCCGAGGCCGTGCGCCCGCACAACGTCTGGGTCCGCGTGCTCTATCTGCAGCCCGAGGGCATGACTGACGAACTCATCGAGACGATTCGCGATACGCCCGAGGTGCTGCCCTATATCGATATCCCCGTGCAGCACTGCGACGCGCGCATTCTCAAGGCCATGCGTCGCTCCGGTTCGCGCCAGGAGCTCGAGGATCTGTTCCGCGACCTTCGCGAGCGCATCCCCGGCATCGTGATTCGTTCCACGGCCATGGTCGGCTTCCCGACCGAGACCGACGACGAGTTCCGCGATCTTATCGACTTTATGGACACCGTCGGCTTTGACTACACGAGCGTCTTTGCCTACTCGCAGGAGGAGGGCAGCCTGGCTGCCAAGATGGAGGGCCAGGTCGACGAAGAGGTCAAGCTCGAGCGCGCCCAGGAGGCCATGGACCTGGCCGAGTCGCTCGGTTTTGCCGCCACCGCCGCACATGTGGGCGAGCGCGCCCAGGTGATCGTCGACGGCATCGAGGAGACCGAGGACGGCGCCGAGCTGATCGGCCATGCTTGGTTCCAGGCGCCCGATTCCGATGGCGCGGTGCACTTGGACGCCAGCGAGGCGTCCGTGGGCGATATTCTGACGGTCGAGTTTACCGATAGCTTCTGCTATGAGCTTATCGGCCATGTTGTGGAGTAGGAGAGCATCGTGGCAAACGAGAGCAATAAGGAACTGACGAGTGTTTGGACGCCCGCCAACATCGTGACGTGTGTGCGCATCGTCTTTATCCCGGTGTTCATGATCGTGTCGGCGCTTTCTCACACGAGTGTTGCCGGTACGGATTGGAGCACCTTCGACGGACCGCTCGCCGCCGCTGCCTTCATTCTGTATGTGATCCTGTCGTGCACCGATAAGGTCGACGGTTATCTGGCGCGTTCGCGCAACGAGATCACCGACTTCGGTAAATTTTTGGACCCCATCGCCGACAAGCTGCTCGTGTTCTCTGCCCTGCTGCTGTTCTTGGATTTTGGCGCGGTGACCGTGTGGTCCGTGTTCATTATCCTGTTCCGTGAGCTGTTGGTGAGCGCCCTTCGCATGGTCGCGAGCGCTGCCGGCGTGGTCGTTGCCGCCGATAAGCTCGGCAAGTATAAGACGGCGACCACGATGGTTTCCATCTGCGGCTATCTGTGCGTCTTTGCGATGGCCGGCCTTCAGCTGGGGCCGGTGTCGCTGTTGCTCGGTGTCTATTCGGTGTCGCGCTTCCTATACGTCATCGCCGTGATTTTGACCATTGTCTCGGGCGCCCAGTACTTCTGGAACTGCCGCAAGATCGTCTTTTCGGTCTAGGTCCTGGTGGGTATGACGGAGTCTTATTTGCAGATTGCCGCAAACAACGAGGAGCTGGCGCGCGATATTGTCGAGCGCGCGAGTGCCCGTGGTGTGACGGTGTCGACGGCGGAGTCGCTGACGGCGGGCATGATCGCCTCGACGATTGCCGATATCCCGGGTGCCTCGGCGGTGCTTCGTGGCGGCGCGGTGACCTACTGCGATGAGATCAAACATCGCGTTTTGGGTGTTAAGCAGGAGACGCTCGACCGCTATACCGCGGTGTCGCATCAGACCGCGCGCGAGATGGCGGCGGGTTCGCTGGAGCTGTATCAGAGCGATATTGCAGTGAGCGCAACGGGTTATGCCGGCCCCGGCGGCGGCACTGAGGACGATCCGGCTGGCACTTTCTATATTGGCTGGGCGTATCGCGCGGCTGATGGGGAAGTGCCGGTCGTGGACTCTGTGCGCTGCCACTATGAGGGCGACCGTTCGTGTGTTCGTGCCCATGCGGTCGCGGAGGCATTGGGACGCATTGCCCTTGTGCTCAACTCTATGGAATAGACGTGTTTTAAGGGGCCTTAGGGCCCCTTAATTGTGGAGATAGGGACCTCTGACAAATTCAGCGTTTTTGCTGGTCATAGGTTTATTTTCGCCTTCCTTGCTCTTATTTGGCCCTTTGTGGTCAAGCATTTGGTCAGTGTTTGGGCGGCGTTTGGTTGGGTTTTGGAAAGACTGCCTGTATATGATTGGCCTGAACGGTTGACCACGAACAGCCGTTCGTTTATTATCGATTCAGGTTGTTAAGAGGAGGGCTATTCATGGCCAAGAATTCAGGTCCCGTACGTACCGTTCATGCTCGCACGACGGGTAAAGAGCGCGATGAGATGATCGCCACCACCAAGGCCGAGATCGAGAAGAAATTCGGCCAGGGTTCCATCATGAGGTACGGCGACGGTGGTCCCGAGCTCGAGGTCGAGGCCATTCCCACGGGCGCTCTGGCCCTCGACGCCGCGCTGGGTATCGGCGGCGTGCCGCGCGGCCGTATCGTCGAGATTTACGGTCCCGAGTCCTCCGGTAAGACGACGCTTTCGCTCGAGATCCTGGCCGAGGCCCAGGCAATGGGTGGCGTTGTGGCATTTATCGATGCCGAGCACGCGCTCGATCCCACGTATGCCGCGCGCATCGGCGTGGATATCGACGAGGTGCTCATTTCTCAGCCCGATACGGGCGAGCAGGCGCTCGAGATTGTTGACATGCTCGTGCGTTCCGGCGCCATCGATGCCATCGTCGTCGACTCCGTCGCCGCGCTGACCCCGCGTGCCGAGATCGAGGGAGAAATCGGCGACACTACGGTCGGTCTTCAGGCTCGCCTGATGAGCCAGGCGCTCCGCAAGCTCGCCGGCTCGCTGTCTAAGTCCAACACGACGTGCATCTTCATTAACCAGCTGCGTGAGAAGATCGGCGTCATGTTCGGCAATCCCGAGACTACGACGGGCGGCCGCGCCCTTAAGTTCTTCTCTTCGGTGCGTATCGACATTCGCCGTATCGACAGCATTAAGCTTAAGGACGAGGTTATCGGTAACCGCGTGCGAGCCAAGGTCGTTAAGAACAAGGTGGCAGCTCCGTTCCGTTCTGCTGAGTTCGACATCATGTACGGTACGGGCATCTCTAAGGAGGGCTCGATCCTGGACATGGCTGTCGAGTGCGGCATCTGCAAGAAGATGGGCTCCTGGTTTGCCTATGGCGAGGACAAGCTCGGCAACGGTCGCGAGGCCGCCAAGGCTTTCCTGCGCGAACACCCCGATTGCGCCGACGAGATTGAGCATAAGGTCCGCCTTGCCTGCGGACTTGAGTTTGATGACGATGCTCCGTCCGAGGTCGAGCTGACCGATCAGCCTGCGCCTGAGGAGTTTGACGAGCTTTACGCCATCGATGGTTCCGCCATGCTCGATGATGACGACGAGTAGTGGTTACGCTCATGTCGTATACGGTGACCGAGGCCACGGTCGTCTTTCCCGATAAGAAGGCGGCCTCCTCGTTCTCGAGCGGATATGCGTCCAAAAAGCCTTGCGCACATATCGATTGTGAGCTTGAGGGCGGTTTTGAGCGGTCCATTTGGATTCCCGTGCGGGTCGCGCGGCTGTATGTCAAAAACCGCCCCGATCTTCCCTGTGATTGGGACAACTTTCGTGAGGCGGTGCAGATCATCGAGCGTAAATGTGCACTTACCATGGTGACCGAGATGTTATCGCGCCGCGACCATGCGACTGGTGAGGTCCGTGACAAGCTGGCTCGCTACGGCTTTCACCAGCCCGCGATCGATTTCGCCGTCGAGCGCGCCACCGAGTATCACTTTTTAGACGAGAACCGCTTTTGCTCGTACTTTATTGAGGAACGCAAACGGCGCGGTTGGGGACAGCGCAAAATCGAGACCGAGCTCAAGCGCCGTCATGTCGTGCTCGATGACATTCCCGGTTATCCCGAGGAATATTTTGCCGTCGAAGACGATTTGACGCGTGCGTCAGCCCTGCTCGCCAAGCGGCGTGTTCCAGAGACGCGCGGATTCGAAAAACTGGTTCGGTTTTTGATGGGCAAGGGCTTCTCGTATCACATCGCCGCCGATGCCGTTAAGGCACGCCTCGATGCCGAATGCGAGGAATGTGCGCTTTAGGCGTATGCGTTTTGTGGCCCTGCCGTTCACCGCGTTTTAGCCGCCGTACTGGGGCCATTTATTTGACAGTTGTTGTGGTTCAACGTACGATAAACACTGTCATTTGCTTTGTGATATGTGCTCATCTGTGATGAGTTTGTTTATATGTTTATCTGTATCCGACCCGCATAAGCTGCGCCCATATTACTCAAATGTCGCGAGCCGTTCGTAAGGACGGTTCGTTTTGTTGTGTAACGAATCCATAAAAAGGAGTGAGCATGCCTATCATCGCAGCGCTCGTTGGCATCGTTTTGGGTGCCATCGCCGCCATTGCCTACATGCGCACCGCCAAGCAGGGTAGTCTTCACGAGGCCGACGAAAAGATCCAGTCGGCACACGCACAGGCTGAGTCCCTGATCGGTGATGCAAAGCGTCAGGCCGAGACCCTCAAAAAAGAGGCTCTGCTCGAGGCTAAAGAGGAGATCATCAAGAACAAGCAGGCCGCCGAGGCCGAGGACAAGCAGCGTAAGAATGAGATTCGTACGCTCGAGAACCGCGTGATGCAGCGCGAGGAATCCCTCGATCGCCGTAACGACGCTCTCGACAAGCGCGAGCATCAGCTGTCCAGCCAGGCCGGTCAGGTCGAGAAGCGCTCCCGAGAGCTCGAGGAGCTCTGCGCAAAGCAGACCTCGGAGCTCGAGCGCATCGCCGACCTGACCCGCGAGGACGCCCACAAGGAGCTCCTCGATAAGGTTCGCGGCGAGGTAACCCACGAGGCTGCCACGATCATTCGCGAGTCCGAGCAGCAGGTTCGCGCCGAGTGCCACAAGACCGCCCAGGAGATTCTGTCCTTGGCGATTCAGCGCTGCGCTGCCGATCACACTGCCGAGGTCACCGTTACCTCCGTGCACATTCCCTCTGATGACCTCAAGGGCCGTATTATCGGTCGTGAGGGTCGCAACATCCGGACATTCGAGCAGGTTTCCGGCGTCAACCTCGTGATCGACGACACGCCCGAGACCGTCGTTCTTTCGAGCTTCGATCCGGTCCGTCGTGAGACCGCCCGTGTCGCCCTCGAGAACCTCATCGCCGACGGCCGCATTCACCCTGCCCGCATCGAGGAGATGTATCACAAGGCCGCCGATCTGGTTCAGCAGCGCGTGCGCGAGGCTGGCGAGCAGGCTGCCTTCGATACCGGCATCCATGATCTGCACCCCGAGATCGTCAAGACCCTTGGTGCCCTGCGCTACCGTACTTCGTTTGGTCAGAACGTGCTTCAGCACTCTCTCGAGGTCTCTGATCTGTGCGGCGTGATGGCTTCCGAGCTTGGCCTTGACGTTGTGACCGCCAAGCGCGCCGGCCTGCTGCATGACCTGGGCAAGGCAATCGACCACGACGTCGAGGGTCCGCATGCCGTCATCGGCGCCGAGCTTGCCCGCCGTTATGGCGAGAAGCCCGTTATCGTCCACGCTATCGAGGCTCACCACGCCGATGTTGACCCCAACACGGTGCTCGATGTCCTGGTACAGGCCGCTGATGCCGTCTCTGCTTCTCGCCCCGGTGCCCGTCGCGAGTCTGCCGAGAACTACATCAAGCGTCTTGAGAAGCTTGAGGAGATCGCCAACGCCCATGACGGCGTCGAGCGTACCTATGCCATGCAGGCCGGTCGCGAGGTTCACGTCATGGTTCAGCCGGACAAGATCTCCGATGCCCAGTCCACGGTTCTGGCTCAC
Source organism: Collinsella sp. (assembly GCA_052364855.1). Taxonomy (GTDB): domain Bacteria; phylum Actinomycetota; class Coriobacteriia; order Coriobacteriales; family Coriobacteriaceae; genus Collinsella. The sequence continues at coordinate 2,507 of DAWEIC010000024.1, read as the reverse complement.
GATATCGCCCATCAGATCGAGGAAGAGATGGAGTATCCCGGTCAGGTGCGCGTCGTCGTGATTCGCGAGAGCCGCGCTGTCGATATTGCTAAATAACATGAGCGACGCGAACGAGCTCATCTCATTTATCGCGTCGATGTCGGGGGAGGGCAACCTTCGCGTCGAGGAGAACCTTGGCGAGGGGTATGTCCGCCTCCGCGTTTCGGAGGCCGAGCGGCGCCAGGCAAAGCACGACATTCAGCATGTCGAGGATATCGTCATCGAAATGCTCCGTAATGCTCGCGATGCCGGCGCCGACAAGGTCTATCTCGCCACGACCAAGGAAGATGGCGTCCGCACGCTTGTCTTTCTGGATAACGGCTCGGGTGTTCCGCAGGATATGCAAGAGCGAATCTTCGGTGCTCGCGTTACCTCAAAGCTCGAGAGCATGAAGATGGACCGTTGGGGCGTTCACGGTCGTGGCATGGCATTGTTTTCGATCAAGCAGAACACCGACGAGGCTCGTGTGGTCACGTCCGGTGTCGATCTTGGTTCAGCCTTTAAGGTGAGCGTTGCGGCCGACCGCCTCAGCGAGCGTGCCGATCAGTCTAGCTGGCCCCAGGCCGTCAAGGATGAGAGCGGACGTTATGTCTGTGCTCGCGGTCCGCATAATATTATTCGCGCTGCTTGTGAGTTTGCGCTCGAGGAGTTGCGTGGTTGCGATGTCTATCTTGGTTCTCCTTCTGAGATTGCCGCGACCCTTTATGCTCAGGCGTCAAGTCGGCTCGATACGTCTCGTCTCCTGTTCATTGACGACGAGAGCGAGCTTCCGGTTGTCGATCGTTTAGGCCTTGCCTCTGATGCCGAGGACTTTATCCGTATCTGTTCGGGTTTGGGTCTTGAGATGTCCGAGCGCACGGCCCATCGCATTTTGGCGGGGCAGATTAAGCCCGTTCGCGGTGTGACTGCGCGTCTGCTGCGCGAACGTGATTCGTCCTCGCATGCGCCGGCTCCTGTCGATCTTGCGAAGGATCGTCGCGGGCTACGTATTGCCAAGGATGACATGGCACAGTTTTCGCGCGCTGTGGAACGAGACTTTAATGACCTTGCCACCCGGTACTATCTCAACCTTTGCGGCGACCCAAAGATTCGCGTTTCGCGTGATCGAATCACCGTGACCTTTGATCTTGCCAAAGAGGAATAGTGCCTTTACCGAGTCCACTCGGTACGATACAGTTATTGCAGTTAAAACGTACTTTTAAATGCAGGAGTTTCTTCATGGATTGCCTGAAGGTATCAAGCAAATCATCGCCCGCGTCCGTTGCCGGCGCCATCGCCGGCATGGTCAAGGATGGTGTACCCGTCAACATCCAGTGTGTCGGCGCCGGTGCCGTCAACCAGGCCATAAAGGCCGTTGCTATCGCGCGCGGTTTTTTGATTCCAACCGGTTTTGATATTTCCTGCGCGCCCGTGTTCTCCGACATCCTCATTAACGGGGAGTCGCGCACGGCCATCCGCCTTTCTATCTACGTTCACCAGATCAATCGAGCTGCTATGGATAACGTCGTCATGGATGATGTTAAGCCTGTGGCATAGCTTCTGCTTGCCTTTTTTCGCTCCCCATCGTTAGGACTTATGCACATGGACCAGCGTTCCGTACGCGATATTCTTGCCGGTAAAACCTACTTTATCCGCACCTTTGGCTGCCAGATGAATCAGCACGACTCCGAGCGTGTGAGCGGTCTGCTTGATTCATATGGCTGCCTCATGGCGCTCGATCCTGCGCATGCCGATATCGTTGTCTTCATGACGTGCTGCGTGCGCGAGGCCGCCGATACTCGCCTGTACGGTCAGTGCAATTCCTGTAAAAGCCTGCCGCCTTCGCCTTCGGGCAAGCGTGTGGTTGCCGTTGGTGGTTGCATCGCGCAGCGCGATGGCGAGGGCCTGCTCACCAACGTCGATAACGTCAACGTCATCTTCGGTACACATTCCATCGCGCATGTGGCCGAGCTCATTGCCGAGGCGTTCCTTGATGGTAAGCGTCATATCCGCACCAATGAGCATGAGGATACGGATGCCATGAGCATGCCGTGGCATCGCGAGACCCAGTATCACGCCTGGGTGCCCATCATGACGGGCTGCAATAATTTCTGCACCTATTGCATCGTGCCGTACGTGCGCGGTCGCGAAAAGAGCCGCCCCTTCGAGGAGATTGTCGACGAGGTGACCGGTTTGGTGCGCCAGGGCGTGCGTGAGATTACGCTGTTGGGCCAAAACGTTAACTCATATGGTCGCGATCTGTTTGGCAAGCCGCGTTTTGCCGATCTGCTGCGTGCCGTGGGCGATACGGGCGTGGAGCGCATCTTCTTTACGTCTTCGCATCCCAAGGACCTGTTGCCCGAGACCATCGACGCCATGGCCGAGACGCCTGCTGTTATGCCGCAGCTGCACTTGGCCGTCCAGTCCGGTTCGACGCGGATCCTCAAAGAGATGAATCGCCGTTATACACGCGAGGACTATCTGGGCCT
>DAWEIC010000023.1:5756-15067 GCA_052364855.1 Collinsella sp. | reverse complement strand
GCCGCCGCGTTGGAGCGCTCGAGCGAGCACCCGCTGGCCGAGGCGATTATGGCCGAGTGCGAGACACGCGGGATCGTCGCGCGCATGGTCGAGGACTTTGCGGCCGTGCCCGGACGAGGCGTTACGGCGCGCGAAGGGCAAAACGCCATTGCAGCCGGCAACGTACGCCTGATGGACGAGCTGGGCGTTACCGTGCCCGCGGGTCTTGCCGAGCAATTTGCCGCCGAGGGCAAGACGCCGCTGTTCTTTGCCAAGAACGGCGAGCTTGCTGGCACCATTGCCGTGGCTGACGAGGTCAAGGAGACGAGCGCCGAGGCCATCGCCGCACTGCGCTCACTTGGCGTCGATGTACGCATGCTCACCGGCGACAACCGCGTGACGGCCGAGGCCATCGCCCGACGCGTGGGACTGACCAGCGAGCAGGTCATCGCCGACGTGCTTCCCGCCGACAAGGAGCGCCACGTGCGCGAGCTGCAGGATGCGGGCAGGAAGGTCGCCATGGTGGGGGACGGCATCAACGATTCCCCCGCCCTGGCGCGCGCCGACGTGGGCCTTGCTATCGGCACCGGCGCCGACATCGCCAAGGAGGGCGCCGACGTGGTACTCATGCGCAGCGACCTCATGGACGTCGCCCGCGCCATCGAGCTTTCGCGCGCCACGATCCGCAACATCAAGCAGGACCTGTTCTGGGCGCTGTTCTACAACGGCATCGGCATTCCGCTCGCCGCGGGCGTGTTCTTCCCCCTCACGGGCTGGCAACTCTCGCCGATGTTTGGCGCCGCGGCCATGAGCCTGTCGAGCGTATGCGTCGTAAGCAACGCGCTGCGCTTAAAATCCTTTAAGCCAAAAGTGGCAAAATAGGCTCACCATTACGTCCATTTAGAACGGGTTTTCCAGGTGCCCGAGATTGACCTGAAAGAGGAGCGACGCGTACTTTGGTACGCGAGCGACGGCTTGAAGGTCAAGGTCGGGTGCCTGGAAAAGCCGACACAACAGGGAGGAATACCCATGCGATACACAATCAAGACTTCCGGCCTCATGTGCGGCCACTGCGACGCTACTTTCGAGACGGCACTGCTCAACGTGGCCGGCGTGACCGACGCCGACGCCGATCACGAGACCCAGACCGTCCAGGTGGAGTGCGCCGACACCGTGACCGCCGAGCAGCTCGCCGCCGCCGTCGAGGGCGCCGGCGAGAAGTTCCACACCCTGTCTGTGACCGCAGCGTAGCAGCTACCAGAGGCATTCGACCCCATCGACCAGAAACGAGGACCCGCCATGATGGCAGACCATGAATCGGTGACCCGCATGCTCAAAACGGCACGCGGGCAAATCGACGGCATCCTGCGGATGGTGGAGGAGGACCGCTACTGCGTCGATATTTCCACGCAGCTCATGGCCACGCAGGCGCTCATCGCCCGCATCAACGCCGACGTGCTCAAGGCGCATATCGAGGGCTGCGTCGCCTCGGCCATCGAATCGGGCGACGAAGACCTCAAGGCCGCCAAGCTCGCCGAGATCGAACGCGTCGTCGACAAACTCACCAAGTAATTGGTGCAAGGGGGACAGATTTCTTTGCACCATCTTGGTGCATCGGGGACAGGTACGTTTGCACCACCTTGGTGCAGATTAACCTGTCCCCCTTGCACCAAAAGGGGTATAAAGGCGTGCAGCATATCGAACGAAAGGCAATTCGCATGAATGACTTTATGAAGGGTCGCAACGGCGCCGACGAACTCACCGTCGTGTTGGGCTTCGCAGGCATTATCATCGCGATGATCGGATCGATGGCCCGTATCCAGTGGCTCAGCTGGATCGCCATCGCCGTGATCGTACTTGGCGTGCTGCGTGGCCTGTCCAAAAACATCGACGCGCGCCGCAAGGAGAACGATGCCTTTGTCACGGCGACCGCGAACGTCCCCGGCCTAGGCAAGTTCGTCGCCAGCTTGGGCGGCGGGACTGCAGCTGCCAACGCCTCGCGCACGGCCGGCACCAGCAAGGAAGACTTTGAACGTGCCAAGCGAACGGCCAAGAAGATGTGGAAGGGCCGCAAGACCACGGCATACCTCAAGTGCCCCAACTGCGGCCAGATGCTCTCTGTTCCCAAGGGCAAGGGCAAGATCCGCGTCACCTGCCCCAAGTGCCACGCCAAGATGGAAACGCGCTCCTAGCCGCTACGCCATAGGACAAAATAAAAGCCGAGGCCTCGTGTTGAGACCTCGGCTTTTTGCATGGGGCGACATCATTCAATGAAGCTGTCGCCCCGTCGCGCCAGCGCCTAAGCTACGCCGTCGCGAGCGAGCTCCTCTGCCAGGGCTTCTGCCGGCATGGCCATAATCGCGTCGAGCTCCGCGTCAACCTCGGGGATACGCTTCACCTTGAGTTTGCGCACCAGATCGCCACGGCACATCACATGCATCGGCTCACGCAGAGCACGCAGGTCATCGAACGGGTTCTCGCGCGTCACCAAAATGTCGGCCGCCTTGCCGCACTCGATCGTACCGGTCTCGTCACCCAGGCCCAGTAGCTCGGCATTGACCTGCGTGGCTGTATGCAGTGCAAAGGCATTGCTCACTTTGACGTACTTGGCAAAATAGGCCACCTCGCGCCACATGTCGTACTGCGTCACGAACGGGCAGCTCGAGTCCGTGCCCAGGCCCACTTTGATACCGGCTTCCAGCGCCGCACGAGCACTCTCGATAATGCCCGAGCACACGATGTCGCCGTTCTTCTTTTGCGTGTCAGTCGAATGAGTTTTCTCCGGGTCGAGCAACACAAACGGCAGCGCCGGACTGATCGTGCAGGTCACGCTCGGCACGCGTCCCTCGAGCTGTGTTCCCGCGGCGCCGCGGTACAGCTCCAGAATCTCAGGCGTCATCGGAGCGCCGTGCTCGATTGTGTCGACGCCGGCCTGAAGCGCAGCCTTCACACCTTCGGTGCTCTCGACATGGGCCATGACCGGAAGGCCGACCTCGTGCGCCGCCTTGCACGCCGCCGCGGCGACATCGACCGGCATGCGCAGCACGCCCGGCTCACCCACCTCGGTCGCATCGAACACGCCACCCGTCACGAACAGTTTGATGACATCGGCACCGCGCGCATACAGGTCGCGCACCTGCTCGGCCGCTTCGGTAGGGCTGTTGGCCACCTGCGCAAAGAGGCCCGCGCCGTGGCCACCCGGCACCGTAATGCCCGTTCCCGGCGCTACCAGACGCGGACCCTGATACTTGCCGGCGTCAATGGCGTTGCGCACGGCGATGTCGGCAAACAGCGGGTCGCCTGCACCGCGCACCGTGGTCACGCCGCTTGCCAGCTGCTGTTGAGCGCTGCCCTTGAGGATGTGGCGAACGATGGCGCGTCCCACGGGATTGTCGAGCTTCTTCATGAGTGCGCCCGCATCACCCGCCGAGACCGGTTTGCCCGAACCGCACAGATGCACGTGCATATTGATGAGACCCGGCATGAGATACGCACCGCCCAGGTCGATGACCTCGGCCCCCGCCGGAGCTTGGGCCACGGCGCTCGGTCCCATCCAGGTGATGATGCCACGCTCAACGGCCACGGCCATATCGGGCTGCGGCTCCATATGCTCCGAGCCATCCAAGACGGTCGCATTGATAAACAACGTGGGACGATCGGCAGTCGCCATATCGAGCTCCTCCCTCACGATTAACTTGAACATTTGTCCATTATCACCTAATGCAGCAAACTAAAGCCGGACATATCGGCTAACGGAGGGACGAGAGAGATGTGAGGGCAAACGGAGACAGCGCAGCGATGTTCCGGTCGTTACAGCAAAACGTCTCAATCTGTAACAGGTAGACCGTCTTTAACCTTCCAAGTGTTACAGATCGAGATCTTTCGGTCGTGCGTCCAACCTTTGTCTCAATCTGTAACATGTAGACCGGTTTTTGGCCGTTAGATGTTACAGATCGAGATATTCTCCAGCCCCGTCGTCAAACGTCTAAATCTGTAACAAGTAGACAGGTTTTCGGCCTCTAGATGTTACAGATTGAGATCTTTTAGCGGCAGCCAACCTTCTGTCTCGATCTGCAACAGTTACGAGGCCAAACGGCCCCTTGCTGTTACAGATTGAGACAAACTCGGCAGGAACAACCACATCCGCGTCAGCCGCACCCCTCAGTGCCCATACCACTGCCGTCTCCATTCCTCCGCCAGATCGACCCGCTGCGGAATGCCCGCCAGTCTCATCTTTTCAGCCAGCTTCCCCGGGTCTTTGAGTTCGTTAAACGCAAACCGAAGCACCTTATGCCCGAGCATTGTCAGATGGGACTCCCGTTGACGTTCTGCCACGAATGGGTCGACCGACTCCCGGCCCTCGCCGTTCTGCAAGGTGTACTTCCCCTTTCCGTCGAGCTCGCCGATGACACACGTCCCGTTCTCGAGCCGCCAAAAATAGTCGACGCGAAACACCTGGCTCGGATCGAGCGGGTCGCGAAACTCCACCTGCAGCTCCGGAACCGGAAAACCGTACGCAATAAAGAACGCTCGGAACCGAGACTCGCCGCCGTTTTCGGACAGCCCGTCCGCATACGACGCAATCACCTGTGCCCTGCGATACCCTCGCCTGCCCTCGCAATCGGCGCGGAGGCGCTCGCACAAATCCCCACGTGATACGCCTTTCGCCCGCAGTGCAGAATCGGCAATCGCCAACCCGTAGGAAAACGGCGCACGCAGCAGACAATCCTCCACCGTGCGCCAAAACGGCGTCACTCGCACGCCGTCGACGCGCTCAAGCGCACCCGCCATCTGTGGACGCAACAACCTGCACCCGCTGCTCAACGTCACCGTACAGCAAGTCTTAACAAGGAAACGCGGCCCGAGCAGATCATTCGGCACCTCCAGACCCCACAAAAGCGCCGCGTCATAGCCCCAAAACGCCCAATCGGGATGAAATTCCGCAAGCCCTCTGATAGTCCTCAGTGCTCGCTCCGCTGGCGTCAATGCATCCCAATCATGCTGAAAACAGAACAGGTACGGCTCGGGCTCCGCGATATCGTCGGTTCCAACATGGCGCCGCAGCCACATGAGCTCGGTATTGTCATGCGTTGCGAGCAGCGCACCTTGCTTGGCCGTCTCCGTGAGCCGCGCGAGCATCCTATTCCGCGCCAACGTGTTGCGAGTCGCATGTTTGTGTTTGAGAACGGTATTAGACACTTTCATCACCACCACGTCAGACAAATGGACCATCGTCACCGTTGCCTCCGCTGACAAATGTCTTGATCTGTAACAGGAAGACAGTCTTTGAGCCTCTAGTTGTTACAGAACAAGATCTTTCGGCAGCCGCCAACCTTCCGTCTCAATCTGTAACAGTTACGGGCCCAAACAGCCGCCAAACGTTACAGATTGAGACAAAGTCAGGGCAGCAGGGCAACACCAGTCACATCCCCTACTCCCATTCTTGTTCGTAGATGTTGAGCGACTTTACGTAGCGCCCCTGGGCGCCCATGATGTCGCGGACCAGGCGCAAAAAGAAGCTGATGCACGAGGTGTCGAAACCGTCCTCTAGGTCCTCGGGATGCACCGCGCCCGGCCCGTCGACCGCCGTGTCGCTCAGGCGCGCGATGTCATACAGGTAGAGCTGCCCCGCCGTCAGCCAGACATCGTCGACGCACGCAAGTCGCACCGCAATCGCGCCATCGTTCCAGTGCTCCTTTTGCACGATATGTGGGTCGTAGGCGTCAAAGCGACGGTCGGTGCGCGTATCCTTCAGCACGACCATGCCAGTCGCGGGATCCTTGTCCAAAATGCCAAAGCGCGAAAAATACTGCGTGTCACGCACCTGCTTAAGTCGCCCGAGCGAAGCAGGAGAAATTGACGCTGGCGGCTCGTCCACATACAGCTCCAACAGCGTCTTGCCGTGGTAATAGGGGCGCTCAAACAGCAGCCAATCGGTAAACGCCATGTTGTAGGCCATGATTTCGTTTTGAGAAGGTTCCTCGCAATAGCTGAGCCACGGATCGACGATAATCTCGAACTGCTCGCGCGCCGGCTCCAGGAATTGAAACTTCCGCATCATCCAAAAGTGAGCCATGTCGGCAATATCGTTGCCGACGGCTTCAGCCAGCTCTGCTCGGTTAAAAACTTGGTCAGTCATGGCATCCTCCTCAAACTGATGGACCTCAATTTGAGCTTACGAGGAGGGCGAGCAACCGAGGCAAGCGCGGGCAAAATAGGCCTTCGACTGCAAACCAGATGCCAACCAAACACTTGACGGGACACTTGACCGAATGAGCGCACAGCAACAAAACCGCAGGTAGACATGGACAGCCAGCCCGCCCTTTTGAGCCAGATGCCCGCAGCCACCACAGAAAGAGCAGAGTAGCACAATCGCAAACGTCGACGAATGAACACTTGCACGTCGACAAATGACAAAGTCGCCTGCGAACTCGCAAGGAGTGTCCCCGGATGCCGACACATAAGGAACGTCCCCAGCTGCTGGCACTTGGGGACGTTCCCTATGTGCCGGCCGTTGGGGACAGCCCTTGCCGATTCGATTGTTGAATAACTCCGCGACTACCTTACAGCTCCAGCGCCTCGGCGACTTCGGCTGCGCAGGTCAGGGCATCGGCCATGGCGTTCACAACGAGCGAGCTGCCGTTGCGGGCGTCGCCGGCCACATACACCGGCGCGGCATCCGCGGCGACACCCTCCGTGCGAGCCGCGAGGTGCGAGCCCTCGGCAGCCATCACCGGCAGCGGACGACCAGAGGTGGCAACAGGCACGCTCACCGCATCGAACACACTGTGCTCCGGACCCGTAAAGCCGCAGGCGATGAGCACCAGCTGCGCCGGCACCTCGTGCTCGGAGCCTGCGATGCGCTCCGGCTTGCCGGCCGACCAGTCCAGATCGACCACGCGCAGGCCCGCGGCCGCACCCTTCTTGTCCAGCAGCACCTCGAGGGTATCCACGCCCCAGGCGCGCATCTCGCCACCCATGGCGGCAATGGCCTCCTGCTGACCGTAGTCGGTCTTCTTAACGTTGGGCCACTGCGGCCAAGGGTTGCTCGCTGCACGCTTATCGGGCGCGGCCGGCAAGAACTCAAACTGACGCACGCTGCGCGCACCCTGGCGCACCGCGGTACCCACGCAGTCGTTGCCGGTATCGCCGCCGCCAATGACCGCAACGTCCAGGCCGCGCGCGTTCACCGCGGGCTCACCGCCATCGAGTACCGAGACGGTCGAAGCCGTCAGGTAGTCCACGGCATACACCACGCCTGGGGCATCCACATTCGTAGCCGAAAGACCGCGGGGTGCACGAGCGCCGGCAGCCACCACAACGGCGTCAAAGCCATTGAGCTTGGCCGCTACCGCAGGGTTCGTAACGTCAGCGCCCAGCTCAAACACAATGCCCAGCTCGCGCATGAGCGCCACGCGACGCTCGACCACGGACTTCTCGAGCTTCATGTTGGGAATGCCGTACATGAGCAGGCCGCCCGGGCGGTCGTCACGCTCAAACACCGTCACACGGGCGCCACGACGCGCAAGCTCCCATGCTGCCACCAGACCAGCAGGGCCGGAGCCCACCACGGCAACCGTGGGTGCGCCCTCCCCCGCCGGCTCAAAGCGACGCGGGCCGCCGTTTGCCCACTCATGGTCGCTGATCGCACGCTCGTTGTCATGGATCGTCGTGGGCTGGCCCTCGACCGAGCCCAGGTTGCACGCGGCCTCGCACAGCGCCGGGCACACGCGACTCGTGAACTCGGGCATGGGCGAGGTAAGCGACAGACGCTCAGCAGCCTCGTCCCAGCGGCCGCGGTACACCAGCTCATTCCACTCGGGAATCAGGTTGTGCAGCGGGCAGCCACTCGGGCGTGTCTTGCCAAAGCTCGCGCCCATCTGGCAAAACGCCACGCCGCACATCATGCAGCGGCTCGCCTGGGCGCGGCGTGCATCGTCATCGAGCTCCACATACAGCGGATCAAAATCATGGCTGCGCTCCTCCACGGGGCGAAGCTCGTGGGTCACGCGATCGATATCAAGAAAAGCACCAGGCTTACCCATGGCACTTACGCCTCCTTCTTGGTCGAGGCAACAGAGTTGGCAGCCACGGACGCACCGCCCGCGGCATCAAAGCGAGCGACATCCGCGGCACTCGCGCGATCGGTCACGATGTCAAACGCCAGCTCCTCTGCCTGCGCATGCGTCTTGCCGGCAGCCTCGCCCGCGGCGACAATCGCCAGCACGCGCTCGTACTCGGTCGGAATGACCTTCACAAAGTGCTTGCTCATCGTCTCAAAGCTGTAGAGCAACTTAATGCCGCGCGGGCTCTGCGTCGCGTCCACGTGCTCCTGGATGAGCTCGCGAATCTGCACCAGCTCGCCGGCCGTCGGCGCCTTGAGCTCAACGCTCTCGTGGTTCACGCGGGCGTCGAGCGTGCCATATTGGTCAAAAACGTAGGCCACGCCGCCTGTCATGCCGGCGGCAAAATTCTGCCCGACCTCGCCCAGGATGAGCGCCAGACCGCCCGTCATGTACTCGCAGCCATGGTTGCCGCAGCCCTCGACCACCACGGTGGCACCGGAGTTGCGCACGGCAAAACGCTGGCCGGCAAGACCGTTAATGAAGCCGCGCCCGCTCGTGGCGCCAAAGAACGCCACGTTGCCCACGATGATGTTCTCGTCGAACTTGTAGGTCGCACGCGGGTTGGGGCGCACGGAGACCTCGCCGCCCGAAAGGCCCTTGCCAAAGTAGTCGTTGGCGTCGCCGCACACGTTGAGCGTCACACCGCGCGGCAGGAACGCGCCAAAGCTCTGACCGGCCGAGCCATCGCAATCGATGGTGATGGAACCGGCGGGCAGGCCCTCGGGATGCGCCTTGGTCACCGCGTTGCCCAGGATGGTGCCCACGCAGCGGTTGACGTTGGCGATATCGGCGCGGAAGCGAATCGGGCGCAGGTGCGCACGGGCATCGGCCGTATAGGGCACAAACAGCGTGGAGTCGAGCGTCTTGTCGAGCTCGCTGTCCGCAGCCATCTGGGGCAGGAAGTGACGGCCGTCGGCGCCCGGGATGTGGGCACCAAACTCACAGGTCGCGCTTGCCAGCACGGGCGACAGATCGAGCAGGTTGGCCTTGCGGTTGCCCGGGACCTCGATCTGGCGCAGGCACTCGGGATGGCCGACCATCTCGTCGACGGTGCGGAAGCCCAGGCTCGCCATGACCTCGCGCAGCTGCTCGGCCACAAAGAGCATAAAGTGCTCGACGTGCTCGGGCTTGCCGCGGAAGCCGCGACGCAGGCGGCAGTTCTGCGTGGCGATGCCGGCCGGGCAGGTGTCCTGCTGACAGTCGCGC
>DAWEIC010000023.1:2325-5746 GCA_052364855.1 Collinsella sp. | reverse complement strand
CTGCATGAGGCAGCCCATGGAGATGAGCGGCATGGTCGCAAAGCCAAACTCCTCGGCACCCAGCAGGCAGGCGACGGCGACGTCGGTACCGTCCATGAGCTTGCCGTCGGCCTCGAGCACCACGCGCGAGCGCAGGCCGTTTTGCAGCAGCGTCTGCTGAGCCTCGGCAAGGCCGAGCTCCAGCGGCAGGCCGGCATGCCAAATGGAATCGCGAGCAGCGGCACCGGAACCGCCGTTGTGGCCACTAATCAAGATCTTGTCGGCAGCACCCTTGGCAACACCGGTAGCGATGGTGCCGACGCCGGCCTCGCTGACCAGCTTGACCGACACGCGTGCGCCGGGGTTGGCGTTCTTAAGGTCAAAGATGAGCTCTGCCAGGTCCTCGATGGAGTAAATATCATGGTGCGGCGGAGGCGAGATCAGGCCGATGCCGGGCGTGGACTGACGGACCTCGGCGATCCAGGGATAGACCTTCTTGCCGGGCAGGTGACCGCCCTCGCCGGGCTTGGCGCCCTGGGCCATCTTGATCTGGATCTCGAAGGCGCTGCACAGATAGCGGCTCGTCACGCCAAAGCGCGCGCTTGCCACCTGCTTGATCGCAGAGTTCTTGGAGTCGCCGTTGGCCAGCGGGGTCTCGCGACGCGGGTCCTCGCCACCCTCGCCGGAGTTGGAACGGCCGTGCAGGCGGTTCATGGCGATGGCCATGCACTCGTGCGCCTCTTTGCTGATGGAACCGTACGACATGGCGCCGGTGTTAAAGCGGCGGACAATGCTGAGCGCAGGCTCGACCTCGTCGAGCGGCACCGGGGTGCGGCCGCTGTCGTCAAAGTCCAGCAGGTCGCGCAGGCGTACGGCACGGCCGGTGCGGTGCAGGCGGGCGCTGTACTCCTTAAAGGTGTCGTAGCTGTCCTCGCGGCAGGCGGTCTGCAGCAGGTAGACGGTCTGCGGGTCGATAAGGTGATCCTCGCCGCCGAGCGGACGCCACTTGGTCAGACCCAGCGTAGGCAGCTGCTCAGGCGCGGGGCTCTTAAGGATGGCGAGCGCGGCGTCGTAGCGCTCGTTCTGCTCGAGCTCGACGTCCTCGACACCCATGCCGCCCACGCGGCTCACCGTGCCGGCAAAGTACTCGTTGACGAACTCGGTGGTAAAGCCCACGGCCTCGAAGATCTGCGCGGAGTGGTAGCTCTGCACCGTAGAGATGCCCATCTTGGACATGATGGAGACGATGCCTGCGGTCGCTGCCTTGTTGTAGTTGTCGATGCCCTGCTCGGCCGTCACGTCCAGGTCGCCGTGTGCCGCCAGATCGCGGATGCACGCATGCGCGTTGTACGGATAGATGCCGCTCGCGGAGTAGCCCACCAGCGCCGCGAAGTCGTGCGGGGACACGGCGTCGCCGCACTCCACCACGATGTCGGCAAAGGTGCGCACGCCGGCGCGGATCAGGTGGTTATGGACGCAGCCCACGGCGAGCAGCGACGGCACGGGCACTTCGCCCGCGGCAGCGCGGTCGCTCAGCACCACGATGTTCACGCCATCGCGGACCGCGGCCTCAACGTCCTCGGCAAGCTGCTTGAGCGCGGCCTGCAGCGCGCCCTCGCCCGCATCGCGGCGGTACACGGCACGGAAGCGACGAGTCTTAAAGCCCACGCGGTCGATGGCGCAGATGCGGTCGAACTCCTCCTCGTTGAGCAACGGGCGCTCCAGGCGAACCAACTGGCAGGCCGTACGGGAGTCCTCAAGCAGGTTGCCGTGGTTGCCCAGGTGGAGCGTGGTCGAGGTGACCATATGCTCGCGCAGGGCATCGATCGGCGGGTTCGTGACCTGTGCGAACAGCTGATAGAAATAGTCGTAGAACGAGCGCGTCTTCTTGGACAGACAAGCCAGCGGCGCATCGATACCCATCGAGGCGAGAGGGGCCTTGCCCTGCTGGGCCATGGGGCGCACGACCTCATCGACATCGTCCCAGTGATAGCCGAGCTTGGCCATGCGCACGGCGGCGGGCACCTCGGCGTCCTCGGCCGGCGTTACCGCGGCGGGCTTGTCGAGCGCGTCGACGGTCAGCGTCTCCTCGGCGATCCAATCGCGATAGGGCTTTTCCTTGGCGTAACGGGCGCGCAGCTCGTCGTTGTAGATCACGCGGCCGCGGGCAAAGTCGACCTCGAGCATCTGGCCCGGTCCCAGGCAGCCGCTCGTCAGGATGTTCTCGGGACGAACCTCGATGGTGCCCACCTCGCTCGCCAGCATAAAGCGGCCGTCACGCGTCACGTAGTAGCGAGCCGGGCGCAGGCCGTTGCGGTCGAGGGCGGCGCCCAGCGTGCGACCGTCGGTAAAGGCGATGGCCGCCGGGCCATCCCACGGCTCCATGAGCATGGACTGGTAAGCGTCGTAGGCGCGGCGCTCCTCACTCAGGCTTTCGTTGTGGTCCCACGGCTCGGGCAGCAACATGGACGCGGCACGCGTGAGCGGGCGACCGTTCATAACCAGGAACTCGAGCACGTTGTCCAGAATCGCGGAGTCGGAACCCTCGCGGTTGATGATGGGCATCACGCGCTCAAGATCGTGCTGCAGCACGGGGCTGTACAGGTTGGGTTCGCGGGCGCGAATCCAGTTGACGTTGCCCTTGAGGGTGTTGATCTCGCCGTTGTGGATGATAAAGCGGTTGGGGTGCGCGCGCTCCCAGCTGGGCGTGGTGTTGGTGGAGTAGCGCGAATGGACGAGCGCCACGGCCGTCTTAACGGCCGCGTCGTTGAGGTCGATGAAAAAGCGGCGCATCTGCGTGGCCACAAGCATGCCCTTGTAAACGATGGTGCGCGAGCTCATGGAGCACACGTAGAAGATCTTGTCGCGCAGGGCGAACTCGGCGTCGGCCTTCTTTTCGATGGTGCGGCGGCACACATACAGGCGGCGCTCAAAGGCATCGCCGGCGGGCGTGTCGTCCGGACGGCCCAGGAAGGCCTGCAGGATGGTGGGCATGCAGGCGCGGGCCGTCTCGCCCAGGTCGTGCGGGTCGACCGGCACCTCGCGCCAAAAGAGCAGCGGCACGCCGGCCTCGGCGCAGCCCTCCTCAAACACGCGACGGGCGTCCTCTACTCCCTTGTCGTCCTGCGGGAAGAACAGCATGGCCACGCCATAGTCGCCCTCTGCCGGCAGAATCTGGCCGCACTTTTGAGCCTCTTTACGGAAAAAGTGATGCGGAACCTGGAACAGGATGCCAGCGCCGTCGCCGGTGTTCTTCTCGAGTCCCGTGCCGCCGCGGTGCTCCAAGTTGACCAGAATGGACAGCGCGTCGTCCAGAATCTGGTGATGGCGCTCACCGTTGATATCGGCAAGCGCGCCGATACCACATGCATCGTGGTCGAATTCGGGGCGATAAAGGCCCTGCTGCTGAGCGGAATCTGCCTGCATCGCGATCCTCCCCTAG
>DAWEIC010000023.1:0-2225 GCA_052364855.1 Collinsella sp. | reverse complement strand
GCGATAAAGGCCCTGCTGCTGAGCGGAATCTGCCTGCATCGCGATCCTCCCCTAGATTATTAGACAGTCAGTTGAATAGGCATACTAGGAGCAACGCCGGCCCGTTGTGTTTCCCACCCGTTTCGAAACAATCGCGTAACGCATGCCCTACGAGTGGACACCGCCGATCTCAAGAGCGACAACAAGGGCCCCAGGTTCGGCCCGTAAGCCACCGCTTCAAACATCTCAATCTGTAACAGGAAGACCCAATTTTGGCGCCTAGATGTTACAGATTGAGATTTTCTGCAGGACAGTTTTGGTTTGTCTCGATCTGTAACACGAAGGGCCGGTTTTGGCGGTCAGCTGTTACAGATCGAGATATTCCATAGGACCATTTCTTCCTGTCTTGACCTGTAACACCTAGGCCCAATCTCCATCCCTAGTTGTTACAGATCAAGACATTTCGGCAATCCCCTTTCACCGTCCCATTCAAATACAACAATCTTGTTAGTCTTGGTTAACTTTTTAGCCTAAAACGGGTATCCTTTGCGGCGTCAAACAAACGGCACGCAGGAGCGCACCATGCTCAACCATCTCAAACAACACTTTGGCTCCCGACGCACCGGTGGTCACGGAGGCCTAGACATTGCGCGGCATATCGGCCCCGGGCTGCTCGTGACCGTCGGCTTTATCGATCCGGGCAACTGGGCCTCCAATATGGCCGCAGGCTCGCAGTTTGGCTACGCGCTGCTGTGGATCGTCACACTGTCCACGATTATGCTCATTGTGCTGCAGCACAACGCGGCGCACCTGGGTATCGCCACGGGCGCCTGCCTTGCCGAGGCCACGACACGTTACCTCCCCCGCTTCGTCGGGCGTACGGTGCTCGCCAGCGCCTATCTCGCGACCATCGCCACCGCCATGGCCGAAGTCCTGGGCGGCACGATTGCCCTTCAAATGCTCTTTGGGCTGCCCGTGCGCGCGGGCTGCGTCATCGTGGCGGCAGTATCGATGGCGATGCTCATGACGAACTCCTACAAGCATGCCGAACGCTGGATCATCGCCTTCGTAGGCGTGGTAGGACTCTCGTTTTTGGCCGAGCTTGCACTAGTCAAGGTCGACTGGCCGCAAGCCGCCGCAAGCTGGATCACGCCCAGTATGCCCACTGGCTCTGCCGCGATTATCGTGAGTGTCCTGGGTGCGGTCGTTATGCCCCACAACCTTTTTCTGCACTCCGAGGTCATCCAATCCATGCACTTCGAAGGCCAAGGCGAGCAGGTTATCGAAGAGCGTCTGCACTACGAGCTCTTCGACACGCTCTTTTCGATGGGCGTGGGCTGGGCAATCAACTCGGCCATGGTCATCCTGGCCGCAACGACCTTCTTTGCGCACGGCATGGTCGTAGACGACCTCGCCGTCGCAGCGGCCACGCTCTCCCCCATTCTGGGCCCGGCAAGCTCGACCATCTTTGCCGTGGCGCTGCTGTTTGCGGGCCTCTCGAGTAGCGTGACGGCGGGCATGGCGGCGGGCACCATCACCGCGGGCATGTTCGACGAGGAATACGACATCCACGACCGGCATTCCTCGATCGGGGTGGCGGCCTGTTTCGTCGGCGCAGTGACGGCATGCCTGGTCGTCTCAAATCCTTTTGAAGGTCTCATCTGGAGTCAGGCACTGCTGTCGCTTCAACTGCCGATTACGGTCTTTGTGCTCATACGGCTCACCAGTTCACCCCGCGTCATGGGCAAATACGCCAATTCGCGCCCGCTCAACGCGTTGCTCGTAGGGATCGGTGTCGTCGTGACGATTCTCGATGTCGTGTTGTTGACAGGGATGTAATGGGCGGGGTACCTACCCAGTCAAACGTCTCGATCTGTAACATCTAGACCCGCTTTTGATGTCTAGATGTTACAGATCGAGATCATTCCGAGGGACAGCTCCGTTTGTCTCAATCTGTAACAGGAAGACCCGTTTTGAGCCGTTAGATGTTACAGATTAAGACAAAAGGTCGGCCGGACTCACAACAGACAGGATCGGCCAACAGCAACCGTGATCCCTTGGGGGCGGAGGAAAAGGGGCCCGGCCGAGAATTCGACCGAGGCCCTTGGACAGAGCTATGTGTTGCTACAAGCCGTGTGCCGACGAGCTACTCCTCGACGAGCTCAAACTGATCGGGACCGACACCGCACACCGGGCACACATAATCCTCGGGCAGCTCGGGCGTATCGACCTCAACCTCGTAACCG
>DAWEIC010000022.1:0-15067 GCA_052364855.1 Collinsella sp. | reverse complement strand
TCGCCCTTAAAGCCCGGGTCGGTCTGGACGATGGTGGTCTCGATGAACATCGGCGGGGTCACGCCCATGAGCTCATCGTCGGCGAAGAGCAGCTGGCAGATGTCGTTCTCGCGCAGCCACTTGGAGTTCTCGCCCACCATGTCCTCGGGAACGGGAACCTGCTCATAGGTCTCATTGTCCATGAAGATGTAGTCGGCGCCATCGTTGTAGAGGTACTGGAACTCACGGGTGGTGAGCATAACGCTCTCGAACTTGGTGCCGGCGTTGCAGGTGTTCTCGACGACGCGGCCGCTCTTGATGTCGCGGGTCTTGTAGCGCACAAACGCGCCGCCCTTGCCCGGCTTGACATGCTGGAACTCGACGATGGTGTAGACCTTGTCCTTAATGCGGAGACCGAGGCCGTTCTTGAAGTCGGCGGTAGAAATGGTAGGCATAGCGACCTTTCTTGTTATGGGCAGAACGCACAAGCGTCCAAATTACATACGACCGAAATTATACACTTGCAGACGGCGCCTGCAGCGAGCGCATAAAAAGAGAACGCGGGGCGTCCGAATTGCTCCGGACGCCCCGCCCCAAAAATCTATCGAAATGGGCTAACAATCGATGACGTGGAGGTCATGCGGCGTCTTGGTGAAGGGCTCGTAGCCGTTCTCGGTGACTACGCCGTAGTCCTCCAGGCGCACGCCGCCCACGCCGGGCAGGTACACGCCGGGCTCCATGGTGATAACCGAGCCGACCTCGATGATGTTCTTGCTGCGGTTGAAGTTGGGCAGCTCGTGGATGTCGATGCCCACGCCGTGGCCCAGACCATGGTTGTAGTAATCGCCATAGCCGGCATCGCCGATGATCTTCTTGGAAAGCTTGAAAATGTCGTTGCCCTCGACGCCCGGATGGATGGCGGCGACGCACTCCTCGTGGGTGCGGCGTACGAGCGCGTACAGGTCGAGCTGCTCCTGGGTAGGCTCGCCCATCACGACGGTGCGCGTCATGTCGGAACGATAATCGCAGTAGCCCGCGCCGTAATCCATAAGGACGAAGTCGCCCTTCTCGATCACGCGGTCACTCGGCACGGCGTGCGGGTTGGCGGTGTTGGGGCCGCTCGCCACGATGGAGCCGAAGGCCAGGCTGTCGGCGCCGTTGGCGAACATAAAGTTCTCGAGCTCGTTGCGAACCTGCTTCTCGGTCATACCGGGCTTAATAAAGCCGAGCATATGCTGGAAGGCGGCATCGGTGATCGACTGTGCATGGCGCATGAGCTCGATCTCCTCGGCGTCCTTGATGGCGCGCATCTTGCGGATGTCATCATGCATCAGCGGCAACATGCAGGCGACGGAACGGTCCTCCAGACCACGCTGAATACCCTGGTAGAAGTTGATCTGCATGTCGTCCTCGACGGCGCAGACGCGGCACTTGTTGGCCGCGATCTTGCCGGCGACCCAACCGGGGATGGTGCCCTCGTCCATATCGTAGACCCAAGGGCTGCCGGCGGGCGTGTTCTCCTCAAAGCTGTTGAGGTAGCGCGAGTCGGTATGGAACAGGCACTGGTCAGCCGTAATAAACGCCGCGTGCGGAAACTCGAAGGTGTAGTCGAAGACGCCCTTCACGCCCGTGAGCCAACGAAGATTGGCCTCGTCGCGTACCACGATAGCGTCGTAGCCGCGCTCGACCATCAGGGCACGGACACGTTCGATACGACCGGCAGGACCGGCAGCAAACTCAGACATGCAGATTCCTTTCTTGTTGTCTCAAAAAGTGCGGGACGGGTCTCAACCGAACATCGGAATCGCATGCGAACCGCAACCGATTGGAAACCCGTCCCTCAACATGATACGAAAGACGATGGATGTCAATAAATCTTAGAGAAGTTCTTTGCGAGAAGCCAAGTAGGCGTGAGCATGGCGCTCAAGAACCTCGTCCTCAACGCTCGTTAGACGAATGGCGCCGAGCGCCGCGGGCAGCGGCAACATGCTGCGGTTCGAGCGGGCGAACTGCTGCTTACGGAACTCCTCGATAAACGCCGTGGGCTCCAGGTCGAAGGCAAGCTCCTCGATGCCAAAGTCCTCCAGGCAGTCATCGACCTCAAAAACGTAATCGATATCGAAGTCGCAGGCATCATGTGCTAGGCGCGCCTCAAAGCGCATGCCCTCGGACAACAGCTGGTAGGCAGAGACCTGCGAAGCGGCATCGCCCAAGCAGGCACGCAGGGTACGCTCCCCCATCTTGCCAAAATCGAGCGCATGGCGGGCGCTCGGGTTCGTAGCCATCAGTACGTCCTTGCGGGCAGTCTGAGACCACTGAACGGCATTGACGAGCGCGACCTCCTCGCCCGCGAGAATCTCGGGGACGGTCTCGGTAAACTGATTCCAACGGGACTTGCTGCTCGAAAGCATGGTGCCAACAAGTACCGCATAGCCAAGCTTGAGGTCCTCGGGGTCCGTCTCGCGAACAAGGTCGAGGTCACACACGACCAAGCCCGGCTCGGGACGGAACGCGATAGCGGGAAGCGCATTCGCCGACGAGGCGACGAGCGGCTTCATGGTCGTCGCGACCGTGAGCATGGCGTCGAACGTCGTCGGCAGCAAGGCGCACTCGGTGCGACCGCACCACTGATTGGCACACCAGCAAACGACCGAGCAGGTTGCGACATCGCCAACGGCAACAACAAGATCGTCGCAGGTAATGCCGTTAGCTGACAGGGCGCCAAAGACGGTATCGGCATCGGCCAGCGTAGCGCCGGCAGGAGAAACCTCGAGGGCGAGCAGCGACACGGCAAACCCGGCGTCGACCAGTGCATGCTCGACGACCTCGCCAAAACGCTCGGATGTGGCGTCGTTCCAAACCACCATCGCGCGCTTAGGCTTGCCCACAGCCGAGGCAAACATGCGCGACAGTTCCTCAAACGCGCCAAGACCGACGCGGACATCGACACTGCGGTTTTGGAAATTGATAAGTTGACGGCGAATCATAGCAGCCCACGCTCCAAAAGCATCTCGGCACAAAGGTAGGAAACGTCCTCGAAGGACTTGTTGCGGATATCAAGGGTAATATCGGCGGCCTGGCGATACAGCGGACGGCGATGCTCAAACAGGCGCGCAGCATGCTCGGGTGAGCGGAAATCTGGTCGGGTATCGGAGCGGCGAATCTGGCGCAACGAGTCCTCAAAGTCGCCTTCGAGGTACACGCATGTACCCATCTCGTGCATCAGCTCAATGTTCACCGGCGTCTCGACGATGCCACCCCCGCACGATACCAGCAGGCTGCGCTCACTTTGAAGCGAACGGAGTGCCGAGGTCTCGAGTTCGCGAAAACGATCCTCGCCCTCGGTCTTAAATATCTCGGTCACCGACTTGCCGCATCGACGCACAACCAAACGATCGGTATCGATGAATCGACGCTTGAACATAGTGCCCACGTTGCGCGCAAGCGTCGACTTGCCCGCGCCCAAAAAGCCGATAAAGAAGATATGGTCGCAGCCGTGTTTGATGTGCTGAGACATGGCGGAACCTATTCCTCGCAGGGAAGGTCGCGCAGGGCCCGGCGCTCAAAGATACGGAAGATCTGCGTGTACCACAGGTCCTGGGTTGCCTGCGGCTTGACCAGAATAGTGTCAACGCCGGCAAAGTTACCGCTCCACACGTCCGTGTAAAGCTGATCGCCGATCAGCACGGCCTCGTCGGCCGTGGCGCCCAGACGCTTAAGACCCGCCTTCAGGGCAAACGGGGCGGGCTTCATAGCGTGGCTGATGGCCTCGAGCCCCAGATCGCGCGCCGATGCCATAACCTGGTCGCGATGCCAGTTGTTGGACACCATGCACAGCTTAAAGCCCTTGGCATGGGCGGCCTCGAGCCAGGCGGAGACTGCAGCGGGTACCTGCTCGGTATCACGCGGCACCAGGGTGTTGTCGCGATCGAGCAGAATGGCGCGCTTGCCGTCGGCCCAGAGGGTATCGAGGTCGATGCGATCGACCGAGGCAACATATCGTTTGGGGCTAAAAATCCACATGATCAATTCCAAGACTGTTGGTGCTCTTCGTAGGTCTTCGAGAAATACTCCTCGTCCTGTGTAATGTAGAAATACAGGTCATCGGAGTCGGTCGGCTCAAGGGTAGCCTTGAGCGCCTCGAGCGACGGAGAGCAGATGGGCGTGGGCGGCAGGCCCTCGTGCTTATAGGTGTTATATGGGCTATCGCTCTGCAGGTCGTCGGCGGTAACCTCGCCGCCGGTGACATACATCATGGTCGCATCGCTATTGAGGTAACGCAGGCCATCGAGCTTGCCGGCCAGACGGTTATAGAAAACCGAGGCCACATGCGCGCGCTGATCGGCGTTGAGGCCCTCGCGCTCGACGATCGAGGCAAGGTTAACGATGTCGTAATCGGACATCTCCACGCCATAGCGCTCCTTGATCTTGGCCTCGCAGCTGGCAAAGTCGAGCGACTTATACTCGGTGTTGAACTGGTCAAGCATGGCGCGAATCACATCATCGGCGCTTGGGTCCTTACCAAGCGAATAGGTCTTGGGGAACAGGAAACCCTCGAGCGAATCGTTCGCGGCGTCTTTAAGGAAAGCGTAATCGTTCACATAATTGCTCGCCTTAGCCTGGCTAAGGAAGTCCTCCTTAGAGATACTGTCGTATGCCTTGGCCACGCGGTCAGCGACCTGGTCAACCGTCAGGCCCTCAGGGATAGTCAGCGCATCGGAGCCCGCATTGGGACCTTCCATGAGCTGCTGAACGACCTTGGTCGCGTCCATGAGCGTGGTGAACGAATACTTACCCGGCTTGAGCGACATGTCGGCGTTGAGCTTTTTGACCGCCGCGTAATAATCCTTGGGATCTTCGACGATATGGTTCTCGGAGAGAATCGAAGCGATGGTATCACCCGAGGCACCATCGGGAATCGTGATAGTAACTTGCTGGCCAGCAGCGACTTTCGCATCCTCACCGCCAAAGAAGCCCTTGACGGCCGGCGCGACAAAGAAAACGATCGCGACAAGCGCAAGCACGGCGACGACGCCACCGATAATCATAGGCACCGGGGAGCTTTTCTTTTGGGCACCACGGCGGGCGTGCGTGTTATAGCTCGAGCGCGTGGCCGGAGCAACGCCGTGCGAGCCATGAGCATGATGTGCGTAGAAGCGTGATTGCGGGGCCTGCCCCTGCGTGCGCTGGGCAGGAGCCTGCTGCTTAAAACGAGCGCCGCCAGCGGGCTGCGCGGGACGAGCGGCGGGCTGTTGAGCTGCACGCTGAGTAGGCTGAGCCGAACGCTGCGTCGGCTGCGCCGAGCGCTGGCCAGGCTGAGCAGGGCGCGCCACGGGCTGCCGTGTACGATTCTGCTGGCGCGGATCGGAAGCGCTAGGCATGCTGAACCTCCTCGTATTTACGATCGAGCCATGTCTGCAAGAACAGGCTGGCGGCGATCATGTCAATCTTGCCCCTCATCTGCTTTTCGTTGAGCCCCTGCTCTCGCAGGATTCGCTTGGCCTCCTGCGAGGACAGACGCTCGTCCTCAAACTCCAGCGGAAGGTCGAGCTCGTCGGCAATCTTTTGGGCCACGGCGGCGACGCGCTCGGCCTGGGGGCCGGGTTCACCGGCCATGGTCAAAGGACGTCCGCTTACCAGGATATCGGGCTCATAGTCCTCGACCAGGTAGCGAAACGTCTTTGACATACCGGTGACCTCGGCAGCCGGAAGCACCTTGACAGGCATTGCCATCTTGCCATCACGGCTCGAGACGGCAATGCCAATCCTGGTCTCCCCTATGTCCAGTGCGAGCGCGACCACAGCGACTACTTAGGTTCTTAGGCGCCGAGCGCGGTCTTGGCGGCCGCGAGGGCATCGGCGATACCGGCGGCGTTCTTGCCACCGGCCTGGGCCATGTTGGGACGACCGCCACCGCGACCGTCGACCAGGCCCGCAATCTGCTTGATCACGTTACCGGCGTGGAAACCGGCCTTCACGGCGTCATCGGAGCCGGCGGCGAGCAGGGCCGGGGTGCCTTTCTCGGTCACGCTGGCAACAACGCAGGCGACGGGGCCGGCGACCTTCTGGTGCACGGTATCCCAAACGTTGCGAAGGTCTGCGGCCTCGAGACCCTGAAGCTCAGCGACGACGAGCTTGTAGCCATTCAGCTCGACAGCGCCGTCGATGGCGCTGGAGATCGCATCGGAGGAGCCACCGGTGAGCGCCTTCTTGAGCTTGTTAGACGTCTCGCGCAGCTCGGCCTGCAGGTTCTCCACACGAGCGGGAACCTCGTCAACACGGCACTTGAGCGCAGCGGCAGCGGCGTCAACGAGTGCCAGGCGGTCGGCCATGTAGTCGAGGGCGCCCTTAGAGGTAACGGCCTCGATACGGCGGACGTTCGAGCCCGTGGAGGACTCGGAGATAATCTTGAACAGGCCGATCTCGGCAGTGTTGGCAGCATGCGTACCACCGCAGAGCTCGCGGGAGAACGGCTGGTCCTCGGCGCCCACGGAAACGACGCGGACGACGTCGCCGTATTTCTCGCCAAAGAGGGCGACAGCACCGGCGGCCTTGGCCTCGTCGATGCCCATGACACGGGTCACGACCGGCTTGGAAGCGAAAATCTGCTGGTTAACCAGGTCCTCGACAGCCTTGAGCTGCTCGGAAGACAGGGCCTCGAAGTGCGTGAAGTCAAAGCGCAGGTGCTCGGGCGTCACCAGAGAGCCGGCCTGGGAGACATGCTCGCCCAGTACCTGCTTAAGCGCAGCGTCGAGCAGATGGGTGGCGGTGTGGTTGCGGCGCAGGAAACCACGGCGCTCGGCGTCGAGCGCGGCGGTCACGGTAGCACCGACGGTCAGCGTACCCCCGGCAACGTGCGCGACGTGGGCATACAGGCCGTTGTGGTTCTTGGTGTCGGCAACGGTCAGAACAACGCCCTCGGCGGAAAGCTCGCCGGCGTCGCCCTGCTGGCCGCCCATCTCGGCGTAGAACGGGGTGCGGTCGAGCACGACGTCGACGTCCTCGCCCGCGGCGGCAGACTCGACGGACTCGCCGTTGCGCACGATAGCGACAACCTTGGCGCCCTCGATAACGTCGTTGTCATAGCCGTCAAAGTCGGTCGCAGCGACCTTGTCCGAAAGCTCGACCCACACGTCGTTGAAGCTACCCCAGGCGTCGCCCTTGACATTGGCGCGAGCACGGGCCTTCTGGTCCTCCATGCAGGCGGTGAAGCCGTCCATGTCGACGTCATGGCCGGCGGTGCCGGCAATCTCGACGGTCAGGTCGATGGGGAAACCAAAGGTGTCGTGCAGCTTAAAGGCGACATCACCCGGGAGCACGGCGCCATCGGCAAGCGCTGCCAGGGCCTCGTCCAGGTAGACGCGACCGTTGTCGAGCGTCGTGGAGAAGCGCTCCTCCTCAGAGGCGACGATACCCTTAACGAGCGCGACGTTCTTGAGCAGCTCGGGATAGGCCTCGCCCATCTGAGCGTTGACCTCGTCGATGAACTTGGTCAGGAAGGCGCCCTCGATGCCCAGCAGGCGGCCGTGGAACACGGCACGGCGGAGCAGGCGACGAAGGACGTACTCGCGACCCTCGTTACCGGGGAGGATGCCGTCAGAGATCATAAAGTCGACGGCACGGGAGTGGTCGGCGATGATGCGCAGGGAGCGGCTGGCACCGAAGTAATCGTCGGCGTCATAGGTCTTGCCGCTGATCTCCTCGCCCAGCTTGATGAGGTGCTGCATCAAATCGCCGTCGTAGTTGGCGGTCTTGTGCTGCATGATGGCGGCCATGCGCTCCAGGCCCATGCCCGTATCGAGGTTGCGGTGCGGCAGCTCCGGCATGGAGCCGTCCTCCTGGCGGTCGTACTGGGTAAACACGAGGTTCCAGAACTCAAGGAAGCGGTCGCAGTCGCAGCCGGGCTTGCAGTCGGGGCTGCCGCAACCGACCTCCTCGCCCATGTCAAAGTAGATCTCGGAGCACGGACCGCAGGGGCCGGTGGGGCCGGCAGCCCAGAAGTTGTCGTCCTCGCCCAGGCGGGAGATGTGGTCCTCGGCAACGCCCAGAGAACGCCACACGTCGTGGGTCTCGTCGTCCTCGGTAAAGACGGTAAAGTACAGGCGATCGAGCGGCAGCTTGAACTCCTTGGTGATGAGCTCGAAGGCCCAAGCGCAAGCCTGCTGCTTGGAGACGCCGCCAAAGGAGAAGTCACCGAGCATCTCGAAGAACGACAGGTGACGGCCGTCCTCGCCGATGCAGTCGATGTCGTTGGTGCGGACACACTTCTGGCAGGAGATCGCGCCGATCTCCTTCATGGTCTTCTTGCCCTGGTAGTACTCCTTAAACTGGTTCATGCCGGCGTTGGCAAGCAGCAGCGAGGGGTCGTCGGGAACAAGGGACGAAGAAGGATAGAGCTTAAGACCGCGCTCCTCAAAGAAGTTGAGGAACTTGGAGCGGATCTCGGCCGTAGTCATTGACGGGTAGTCAGCACTCATAGAGGGAATCTCCTCGGTTTCACATCGAAACAGTTCAAACGTAACGATATTACCATCCCGCCGCGCAAGTGCAAAAAAGAGGGCCGGCACAATGCCGGCCCTTCAGCGAAATTGCATGTTAGCGCGTATGAATATTAAACCGAATTACCCCACTAGTTGTCGTCATCGTCCATGGAGCCGTCGATGCCGGTTTTGGTATCGTCGTCCGAGTTGGAGTCATCGTCCTTGGCAAAGGGGTTCTTGAAGAAGCCCGTGGCATCGGGCTGCAGACCAGAGAGCTTAATCCAGGGATTATCGAGCTCGGGCTTGGGCATGGCCTTGGCCTCGGGCGCGGTCTCGTTGCCGATGAGCTCAGACTCATAGATGAACGTGTCGTCGCCAAGCGCGTCATAGGCGGCGACCGGGTTGCCATCGGCATCGCGATACGGCGTACCCTTAAACACGGCACCTTCGTAGGCCACGAGCTGGCGGCCGGTCTCGTTTTCGAAGTAGTACACGAAGATACCCTTGAGGGCCGCGCACAGCGGGATGGCGATGACCATGCCGATGGGGCCCATAAGCGCCGAACCGATAACAAGGGCCGTGAGGCTCATGATGGGATGTACCTGCACCGAGCTCTGCATGACCTTAGGTGAAACGACGTTATCGGTGACATTTTGTGCCACCATGGTCACAACCAAGGTCCACAACGCCAGCATCGGGCTAAACATAAAGCCGAGCACCGTGGCAATCGCCGCGCTTACCCAGGGACCGACAACCGGGACCAAGTGCATGATGCCGGTAAAGATGGCCATGAGTGCCGCGTAGGGATGGCCAATGAGCGTAAAGCCGATAAAGGCGAGGATGCCACCGCAGATGGACGTCACGACCATGCCGCGCATATAACCGCCGACCGAGCGCGAAAGAATCGCGACCATAAAGCGGTACGAGGTCTCCTTTTCCTGGCCAATGATGGTACAGACCTCGTGGTGCATACGGGGATAATCACAGGCAAGCCAGTAGGCAAGCACCAAACCCAGGAAGATTACGAACAGCTGCGAGGCCGTGTTGGTGATCAGCGGGAACACGCCGCGACCGAGCTCAGCGGCGATTTGCGATACGTACTTGGACGCCACAGTAACCAGCGAGGACAGATTATCGTCCAAGTACTCCTTGAGCGGCGTGTTGTTGAGCGTCTTAGCGTGCGAAATCATCTCGTTGAGATCACCGCCCGCAACGCGAAGCTGCTCAGGCAGACGGCTCAGGACTTCCATAATCTGACCGAGCAAAATAGGGGACAGGATGCAGACGACGCCGACGAGCACTGCCACAACCACGATCAGCGCGATGAGCGAACCGATGCCACGACCGACGCCGTGATGCTCGAGCCAGTTAGTGATCGGCGACATCACAAAAGCGATGATGGAACCGACAGCGAGAAACTCGATAACAGGCGCCAGGATACCCATAAGGTTAAAGATGACGGCTGCGATGACAATGCAGCCAACGACAGCCCAAATGCGAAGCGTCAGAATACGAGTATCGCGCAGCGTGCGGTCGGTTTGTTGGGGGTGCTCAATCATGAACGAACCATCACTCCGTCGGGGTCGATCTTGTCCTGTATCTTCTTAAGGGTACGGCGCAGCAGGCGCGAAACCTGCACCTGCGAGATACCCAGCTTCTTGGCGATCTCGATCTGGGTCATGCCCTTCACAAAGCGCAGCTCGATAACCTCACGCTCACGCGGCGAGAAATCGCGGATGGCTTCCTCGATCACCAGGCGGTCATCGGTAAAATCGAGCTCGTTGTCGTCATCGGCATAGCGGTCGAGAATCGAGGGGGCATCATCGGAATCGGACGCGCCAGGAGCCTCGATGGGCACCGAGGTATAGGCCGAAGACGATTCCATGGCCTCCAGCACCTCGTCGACGGTCACACCCAGGTACTCAGCGATTTCTTCAACCTTAGGCGAGCGCTGCAACTCATTGGTGAGCTTGTCGGTGGCCTGGTTGACCTTGGCAGAAAGCTCCTGCAAACGGCGCGGCACGCGCACGCTCCAGCCCTTATCACGGAAGTGACGCTTGATCTCGCCCAGGATGGTAGGCGTGGCAAACGTCGTGAACTCGAGTCCGCGCTCGGGGTCAAAGCGGTCGATAGCTTTGAGCAAACCCAGATAGCCGACCTGCATAAGGTCGTCGAGCGGCTCGCCGCGGTTCTTAAATTTGTTGGCAAGAAACCTTACCAGGTTCATATGGGACATGACGAGCTGCTCACGTGCGTCCGGATCACCGGTCTCTTTGTAGCGACGAAACAGCTCGCGGGTTTTCTCCTTGTCCCAAGCGGTCTTACCGCTCCGGGAACGTTCGGTCATATTAGATATCCGCCTTGAGGTCGAGGGAAAGCGTCAGGGGCGCCGCAGTCTTTTCGTAGGAATCGCACACGCTCGCGAGGATGAGCTCGGCATACACCGCAGCCTGGTCGTCTTCATCGACCGTAGCCTGGTCGCCAAAGGTAATAGTCATGCCAACGTGGGTCTCATCGACATCGAATTTGATGGTGATGTCATCGCAGTCGACCGCGGTGCAACCAAAGATGAAAGCCTCCTCAGCAGCCATGCGGATGTCCTCGATGCGATCGACAGACATAGAGCACAGGGCACCAACGTTGGCTGCCGTCATGCGCACAAGGCGAGCGAGACGCGGGTCACCGGCAACGGTCAGCGTGATAGGGCAGGTTGCTTCGCTACTCATCGCAGGACTCCTCAGAGGTCTCGGCGGGCGTATAGGTGTAATACTGAGCCGGCTTGGATACAGACTTCTGACCATCATCGTCGCCCGCGGCGGCCTCGTCCTCGCCAATTAGGACGCGCTCGGTAGGCTGCTCGGCTTCTTCGGCGGCAGCGGAAAGCTTGCGCTCGGCTTCAGCTGCAGGAGCCTTCACCTTATTGAAGAGCTTCTGCACAGCACCGGCGGCAGAGTCGGTCACGCTCGACACAGCATTGCTGGCCTCGGCCATGCTGCCCGTAACCTCGGAAATGTCGCGAACCACGGCTTCGACCTCTACGAGATTGGAGGTAAGGGCATCAACTGCCGTCTTGCTCGACTTAAGCAGCGGCTCCATCTGGGCAAGCGCCGGCGTAAGCTCATCGACAGCGCCATCGAGCTTTGCCACCACAGGCTGAGCCTCGGCGATGGTGTTGTTGAGGTCGTTCACGGTCTTATCGAGCGAGTCAACAACATTGCGGGTCTTGCGCAGGGTAAGCGCGAGCTCAGCGATGGCCCACACGCCGGCAACGGCGAGCAGCAGCAGGGCGATTTGAATGGGACTCATACAAGCCTCCCAAAGGAATCGATATACAGACGTTTTCCATGGTACCCCAAAGGGGACCGAACATGCCATGAGCAGTAACGTGGGACAAAATTATCAGCAGCTACTTCGGTGCATTCCCGCTGCGGTCGCGTTCACTTTGCTCTACGCGCCATTCTTCCCAACCGCGGCCGGCAGGCTGCCAAAATGCACCGCGTTCCAAGCCTTCGGGCAAATAGCGCTGATCGACCCAGCCTTCGGGATAATCATGCGGATACTTGTATACACCGTATTCGTCGCTACCTGGGCGATGACGATCGCGCAAATAACTCGGCACCTCACGTAAACCGCTGCTATGAATATCGGCCAACGCCGCGTCAATCGAGGCCTCACATGCGTTTGACTTAGGCGCCAAGCACACATAGAGTGCAGCCTGAGCAAGGTTAATGCGGCACTCGGGATAGCCAATGACCTCGGCAGACTTAAACGCGGCATGCGCCACCAAAAGTGCCTGTGGATCGGCATTACCAACGTCCTCAGAAGCCTGAATCATAATGCGGCGGGCGATAAACTTAGGATCCTCACCCGCATCTATCATGCGCGCGAGCCAATAGATCGTGGCATCGGGGTCACTACCGCGCATAGACTTTATAAACGCACTGATGATGTCGTAGTGCATGTCGCCGTTTTTGTCATACGTAAAGCCGCGACGCGGGTTGGCGATCTTCACGTCATCCACGGTGATGGGATAGCGCTCCCCCGCCGCGGGCGCTGGCGTTCCCTCGGTATCGGGACGCGTGACGGCAATCTCGCTCGCAAGCTCGAGCGTCGTGAGCGCCGAGCGAGCGTCACCCGCTGCCAGCGTGCAGATGGTCTTGACCGTATCCTCATCGGCCGAGAACTTACCGTTCAAGCCCTGCGGTGCCTCGAGCGCACGCTCGATAAGCATGGCGATATCCTCGTCCTTTAAATGCTCAAGCTCCACGACTCGACCACGTGAGAGCAGCGCCGAGTTTACCTCGAAGTACGGATTCTCCGTCGTAGCGCCAATCATAATGACGGTACGGTTCTCAACTGCATGCAGCAGGGCATCCTGCTGCGACTTAGAGAAGCGGTGAATCTCATCGATAAATAGAATGGTGCGACGGTCGTACGTATTCAGGCGCGTCTTGGCCTCATCAATCACGCGACGCAGGTCCTTCACGGTACCCGTGACGGCGCTGACCTCGACAAACTCGCTCTTGGTATGGTTGGCGATAATGTGGGCCAGCGTCGTCTTGCCCGTACCGGCAGGCCCGTACAGAATCACGCTCGAAAGCACGTCGTGCTCGATCGCGGCACGCAGCCATGAACCCTTACCGACGGCCTTTTGCTGGCCCACGTACTCGTCGAGCGAATTGGGGCGCATGCGCACCGCAAGCGGCGCATTCTGAAAGGAACGCTCGCGCGTCGAAGCAGAAAAAAGGTCGTCCATAGCCATCCCGTGTATCAATCAAATACGTTTTTCACTAACAGTATACCGAATTAATACGAACTACCGTTCGTTAATATAGGTACGGTGCGGAAACTCCAGACCAGGGAACAGCTTGCTCGTCAGTTCGCAGAAATAACCGTCCGTCATGCTCGTGATATAATCCAACACGGCTTGATCCTTGTCGTCCTGCCAGGCATAGGTGCGATCATAGTAGGAAAGCTGCTGCTCAATGCGCGAAATATGGTGCTTAAAGATGTAAGAGGACTCGTCGCCACTGTTTAGATCCCGCAGGCAACGGTCGTAGAGCTTTACGAACGCCTCGCGCAGCTCCGCCTCGGAATCGCCTTCGATACCGCCCTTGCTATAGATCTTCTCGTAGTTCTCGCGCTTGGCTCGGCGAATTTCCTCAAACAGGTCCTCGCTCATCTCGATGCGCGGCTTACCATAGCTGTGCTCAACGATATCGATGGAGGCATGCGTGAGGATCCAACTGTTGTAGGCACCGCCCCGGCCATCATCAAAAGCGTCGGGCGAAAGCAGGCCCGCCGCGATCGCATCCTGACGGTCACGACCGACGTAGGCAAGAATATCCGAGATGCGAACGACGCAGCCCTCGAGCGTCATGGGACGCAGATGCTCAATTGCGCTATAGCCCGTGGCAATGCAATCCTCAACCGTCTGGTCAAACTGGTCAAAGGAGCCCATGTCCGAGAGCTCAAACACACGCTGCTCGTACTCGCCGTTATGGCATAGCACGCCGTCGAGCGTCTGGAGCGACACGTTGCGGCCATACAACGCGTCGAGCACGCGAACCGACTGCACGTTATGGAAAAAATAACGCCCCGTACGCTCATGATAGATATCGTTGAGGAAGCGCTCGCCGGCATGGCCGAAAGGCGTGTGTCCCAAGTCGTGACCCAGGCCAATCGCCTCGATCAGATCGCAATTGAGCCCCAGGGCGCGACCGATATCGCGCGCAATGCGGGAGACAAGCTGTACGTGCAAACCGCGGCGTGAAAGATCATCATTGCTACGGAAGCTAAAGACCTGCGTTTTGCCTGCATAACGGGTGTACGCCGGAAGATGAAGTATCTTTTCGGTATCGCGCATAAACGCCGGACGCATAAGCGTGCCTTTGTCGGCGGCGCGATCAATACGACGAATGACCTGATCATCGTTGCAACGATACGGGTTGACATAGCCCGAAGCACGATCGGCGGCAATGCGCTCGACAAGCTCGGGCGACAACGCCGAGGGAATACGGTCCATGCGCGCCTTAATGACGGCCGTTTCTTGATTAGATTCCATGGCATGCTCCTTAAAAAGGATGCGCAATCGGTTACAAAGTGCAGCCCACGACCTCGATTATGGCAAAAATCGGCACTAAAAACGGGAGCAATGGCAGGGAGCGCGATTTTGCGATGAGGCAAGCGACGGCAAGGGTCAGGAGCGCAGCGGTAAATGCCACGATGCCGCCCATAGGATCGAAGGTGCAAAGCGCGAAGAGCGCCTTGACGTCCCCCATGCCAATGCCCGAAGTTTGGCGAAAACGACGCCAGAGGGACTCAGTCAGCACAAGGGCAAGGTAGACGATGACCGCAAGACCGGCATGGTCAAGCGCCGTGTTAACGCCTTTGTCGAGCCAAACGCCCACTAACGCCGTCACCGCACACGCACCGGCAAGCTCATTGGGAAAACGTCGCTGACGGGCATCGATCGCCGCGCCGGTAAAGATGCAAATCCAAAACGGAATATAAAACATCGTGCACCTCCTCAAGCTGCATCGCAAAAGCAAAAACCACCACAAAGGTGCACTGTCCCCTTTGCGGTGGTTTTGGTGGTGGTTATTTGG
>DAWEIC010000021.1:3249-15546 GCA_052364855.1 Collinsella sp. | reverse complement strand
TTCTTCTACCCAGTTTTGGGATGGTGAGAGCGCAGGTTTTTCGAGGCGGCAGGTGAAGCGGAAAGTGTGTCCCGTTCTCAGAGCAAATTCCGGGTCTCATTTTCCGCTGAGCCCACCATCAGGAAAATGAATCCCATTCCGAGCTTAGATTCCGGGATGCGCTTTCCGCTTGAGCTGCCATTGGGAAAGCATGTCCCACTCTACGGCGGGATTCCGGGTCGCAGTTTCCGCTTGAGGCGCCATCCGGAAACTACGTCCCAGTCTGAGCGCGGATTCCGGGACACGCTTTCCGCCTGGGCCGCCATTGGGAAAGCGCGTCCCGGTCTGCGTTGCCAAGGCGTTTTCTTTACGCTCGCGCCCTGCATAGAGTTCGATTCTCCGCGGGTAGAGATGACGTTGGCGCGGGGGCATTGTCGGCTGTCATCCGATCGACATCGCATCTGTTTTGGGCTGAGGCATTGCGCGGAGAATCCGCGTATTTACTTCGCAAATACGCACCGGCTTCGGCCGCCTACCGGCGTCCTCGCCCGCGGGCTAAAAACGCTTACGCGTTTTCTTTACGCCCGCGCCCTGCACAGAGTTCGATTCTCCGCGGTACGGACTAGAAATAAAAAGACAGGCAGATACGAATATCTACCTGTCTGTTGCTTATGGTGGAGGCGCGGAGAATCGAACTCCGGTCCACGAAAGCCCCCTGATTGGCATCTCCAAGCTCAGTCGCTGGTTTAGTCTCGGACGCTTTGCGCGCAGCGACACGCTCGCGGCGTCCTAACCGGTTCGGTCTTAGCCTGCGCCATACCGATTACGTGCGCAGGAGCATTCCCCTAACATGACGTCGCGCCGGTGTCGGGGAAATCACCGGGTTGACGCGCCGCTATAAACTAAGCAGCGAGAGCCATAGGCTCAAAAGAAGAGTTGTTGTCAATTCAATTTGACGGTACCCCTGTTTAACGAGGCGAGGAGACCTCGGCTTGCTTCCTCTCTCAGAGCTATCGTGTCGAAACCAGTCGCCCCCGAATGTCGGGAAAGTCTGGATGGCATTGGGCACGAGCACCCAACACCCGTCGACTTTTCAAGGAACATGCGGGGCGAGCCCCGCTTGTGGAGTGTTATCTTACCACGTTCTGAAAGCGGACAGCTGTTCTATGCACGAGCTGTGAAGACCCCAATGTGCGCCGCACTTCGCACTTTTGCTACCGATCGCGTCACGTATATTTTCGCCAAGCAAAATTGACCCGTCGAAAGGACCGCCATGGATACCAAGCAGCAACTCGTCAATGCCCTCGCAGGCCTGGGCTCAACCATTACCGAAGCTATGGATGTCATCGAAGGCTTTGTCCCCTGCGGACATCCCGCCCTCACGGTATCGAACGCACTCGTCGCGCTGGACGCCGACGATGATGCAGCTCTCGCCCAGCAGCTTGAGACCGTCGAGGGCTTTATCGACCACGTGAGTGAGAACCGCGGCGTGGCCGCCTACCACGGCATCGAGGTAGAGCTCGCAGGTCCCAAGGCCGATCTGCTCGCAGCAATCCGCGAGGTAGGTACCCTTATGCAGACTGCAGGCGTCAAGAACACCCAGGTCAACGAGTGGGTCTACCGCAGTCTGGCAGCACTCGACAGCTCAGACGAAAAGGCAGCCGAGCAGCTCGCAGAAAGTCCCACCATTAAGGCCGAGCTTTTGTAAATAGCAGACGCGAGTCCCTTGGCGCATCGTCGTCCAAGAGGCCCGCAAACAGTTCGCGTCAGCCGATAGCCGCGCCGCCGCGTTCGGCCAAAGCAAGAATCGACATCATTTGGCGCGGGGTCTTCGCTGCAAGATCGGCATGTTCGAGCAGCTTGTGATCGTTGGTCACTAAGTAATCGACCTGTGCGCGCTTGCACGCGGCGAGCACCAAGTTGTCCTCGTAATCGCGATGGAGCGTCAGATATTTGTCGGCTAGCCACAGATCGGATGCGTCTGCACCCACGGCCGTAGCGTTTTCGGTCATGTTCCGAACAAACGCCAACGCCGCATCGCCAATTGCACGGGCAGATGCCTCGTCGAGCGCTCCCCCGCTGGCAAGAACGCTACGCTTCAGCTCGTGTTGGACAACGTACAGCACGTCCTTGGCGATATGCACCGGAAAGAACAGCAATGCCCCCGTCTCCGCCGCCTGCCCAATAAACGCACGCGCGGCAAGCGACTCGGCATGGTCGACGCAAAACGAATCAACCCATACGTTGGCGTCCACCATTATTTTGAGGGGAGCCCCGCTCACAGGATCATCCCCTTTTGGCGATAGCGCTCGTCCATGGCTTCGGAATAGATTGTGTCCCAACCGCGATCGTCGGATACGGGCGACGTAGCGATGCCCAAATCTGCATAAAGCCGGTCTGCCGCTGCCCACGACGCGGCGAACGGAGTATCGGGCGCGACGGTCTGCTGCCGGTCGTCGACGGCCGCAAGCACTTCCTCGCACTGCCCGCCACCCTGCGCGACCTTGGCCACGACCTTTTTGATGAGCTCGGGCAGCGAGACGCCCGAAAGCCGCAGCGCTTCCTCGGCGCGCTCTTTAACCGAGCGATCTACGCGAACATTCACCTGTGCCATGCTGCCAACGGTAGCCATCTCAACCTCACCTTCAGCATTTACTAGCATTGCTAGCACGAGCATATATCCGAGCTAACATATCGTCAAACAAAAGAAGGCCTGCACCCTGACGGCTGCGGTGCCGCCCGAATGCAGGCCATATACTCAATCGAAAACGCTAACGCAGGTACGCCTTTGCGTTGCCCAGGCTGTAGGCGATCGTTGAGCCGTTGTGCAGCAGTGACGACGTCTGCGGAGTGATCATGCCGGTAATACCCAATGCCAACAGCGCCGAGTTGGTGAGCATCACCTTGGAATACGAACTCGACAGACGGTCGATAAGCCCCTGACTCATGCGGCGCAGGCGCACGATTGCGGCCAGATCTGTATCGGTCAGGATGATATCGGCGACCTCCTTGGCGATGTCGCTTCCACCGCCCATGGCCAGACCCACATCGGCCAGACCCAGCGCCGGTGAGTCGTTGACGCCGTCGCCCACCATGGCAACGTGGCGCCCCTCGCCCTTAATGCGCTCCACATACGCGTACTTGTCCTCGGGCAGCAGCTCGGCCTTAAACTCGTCGACACCTGCCTCGCGAGCAATGCGCTCGGCCGTGCGCTCCGAGTCGCCCGTGAGCATGACCACGTGCTTAACGCCCAACGCGTGCAAGTCGGCGATGGCCTCGCGGACCCCGGGCTTAAGCGGGTCCTCGATACCGAGCACGCCCACAACGGTGCCGTCGACCGCCAGATACAGCGGCGACAGGCCCTGCATCTGGGACTCGATGCGCTCCTTTATGTCGGACTCGAGCTGCGCGCCCTCATCCTCAAACACAAAGTGTGCCGAGCCGATAATCGCGCGACGTCCTTCGATGGACGAAGCGATGCCGTGTGCCACGATGTACTCGACGGCAGCATGGCGCTCGCGGTGCTCGAGCCCGCGCTCGCGGGCGGCGTTGACCACGGCACGCGCCACCGGATGCGGGAAATGCTCCTCCAAGCAAGCGGAAAGGCGCAGGACCTCATCCTCGCTCCAGCCATCGGTGGTGAGCACGCAGGCAAGACGCGGCTGTGCCTCGGTGAGCGTGCCGGTCTTATCAAACACAATGGTGTCGGCCTTGGCAAACGACTCAAAGTACTTCGCACCCTTGACCATGACGCCCATCTTGGCAGCATCGCTCATGGCAGTCATGACGGCGACGGAACCCGTGAGTTTGAGTGCGCACGAGTAGTCGACCATCAGCGCCGCTGAGGTCTTGATGAGGCTGCGCGTGGTGAGCGCAACCAGGCCCGCGAGCAGGAAGTTCCATGGGACGATCTTGTTGGCGAGGTCCTCCATGTGCGACTGACCCTCGGACTTGAGCGAGTCGGCCGTCTGCACGAGCGAGACGATCGAGCGCAGCTTGGTCTGAGCCGTGTTGGCGCGCACGCGCACCAAGATGCTGCCGTCCTCCACGACGGTTCCGGCGAACACGTCGTCGCCCACGCTGCGCTCGACGGCCAGCGGTTCGCCGGTCAGGGTCGCCTGGTTGACCATAGCGCTCCCCTGCTCGACCACGCCGTCGATACAGATAGACATGCCGGTGCGCACGGCGACCAAATCGCCGGGTTCAAGCTCGGTGGCGGCAACGCTTACCTCGGTGTCGCCGACGACCTTTTGCGCCTTGTCGGGCACATCGAGCAGCGAGTTGATGAGTTCGTTTTCGCTCATGGCGCGGGTGTAGTCCTCGAGCAGCTCGCCCACGTTGAGCAGGAACATCGTCTGGCCCGCGGTGTCGACATCACGTTTGACGAACGAAATGCCGATGGCCGAAGCGTCAAGCACAGGAACGGTTAGGCGCGGCTGCGCCAGCTCATGAAGGGCAGCGCGCAAAAATGCCATGTAACCGGCCACGACAAACACCGCACGCAGAGGCGTCGGCAAGAACCAGCGGCGCGCGTAGTGGGCGCCGATAAGTGTGGCAAGATCCATGACGAGCTTGTGCTTGCGTGGCTCAAGCTGCATCACATAACCCGTCTTTGCGTCGGCAATGGCCTGGGCATCGAGCGCACACAAAGCGTCGAGCACGCCCGCACGACACTGCTCATCATATTCGAGCGCCATCTGGCCAATACGGCCGTAAACGCGCACCTTGTGCACGCCGTCGATGTCGCCGCTGAGCTTAAGAAGCGCATCGAGATCACTCTCTGGCACAGGACCCGCCAACTGAAGGCGGGTCCTGCCGGGGATCTCGCTAATAATCGAGAATCTCATAGCTTGTGCCTGGGAGCGTTACTCGGCTGCCTCGTCAGCAGCGGCCTCGCTCTGGGTGATGTAGGCAGCCTCGGCAACCATGTCATCGACATTGGCCTTGGCCTGCTCGACCATGTCCTGGTAGCAGTTCTTGACGCGCATACCGCACGCGATGCCCTGCACGCAGGCATTCTTGACCGGAGCGCTGGTAAGCAGCTTGATGCCGGCCGTGCCAAGCAGAAAACCGCCACCGACAAGCAGGGTATTGAACGTCGACTTCTTCATGTTGTTTCTCCCTTTTGCCGCATTGGACGCGGCACGGTGCCTCAGCACCCGAGTAAACAAGTTTGCTCGAGCACACTTTTGGAAAATAGTTTAGTTTATCTAACTATTAAGTTCAACAATGGTTAACTTTTTGGAAACTATGGGGGTGAACTCAATATGACAAAGGGACTGCCCCTTTGTCATATTCCTACAGCTGCCAGTCCGCCGCCTCCTTTTGCAGCGCAACCATGCGGGCGAATTCTCCACCTGCCGCCTTGAGCTGCGCCGGGGTGCCCTGTTCGGCAACCACTCCATTCTTGAGCACAACGATTTTGTCGGCATTTTCCACCGTACGCATACGGTGGGCAATAACGATAACCGTCTTACCTGCAAGCAGACGGGAGAGTGCCTGCTGTACCACGGTCTCGTTCTCCACATCCAAGCTTGCCGTCGCCTCGTCCAACAGCACGATGGGTGCGTCTTTGAGCAGCGCGCGGGCGATGGAGATGCGCTGGCGCTCGCCACCGGACAGCTTGGAGCCGTTCTCGCCGATCATGGTGTCGTAGCCCTGCGGCATGCGGCACACAAACTCGTCGCAGTTGGCGGCACGCGCGGCCGCAAGCACTTCCTCATCGGTGGCATCACGACGCCCGAGGCGGATGTTTCCCATCACCGTGTCGTCAAAGAGCAGCACGTCTTGGAACACGATAGCGTAGTCGCGCAGGAGTACCTCGGGATCGACGCCCGCAACATCCACACCGCCCACGGTAACCTTGCCCGCAGTGGCATCCCAAAAGCGCGCGGCCAGGCGGCTCACCGTAGACTTACCGGAACCCGAAGGACCGACCAGCGCCGTAACTTCGCCTTCCTTGGCGGTAAAGCTCACATCGGTAAGAACTTTCTCGCCGGCGCGGCCGTCCTCGCCCGCACCATAGCCAAATGCCACGTGATCGAACACCACATCGTGACCCGCGGGCTCAAATTTCTCGCTGCCCCGCGCCACAGGCTCTTCCATGATGGAACGCATGCGCTTGGCAGACGACTCGGCGGCAAACAGCTCGGACATTAACATTAACGCCTGGTCAAAGGGCGCATAGATACGGCTCACCATAAGCAAGAAGGCAAACATCACCAAATAGTCGACCCGCCCCGAGGCAACCATCGCGGCACCCGTTACCAGCGTGGAAGCGACCCCCAGACGCAAAATGACAAAGGCAGAGTTGACCAAAAGCCCGTTAACGAGTTCTCCCTTAGTGGTCTCGCGCTCCTCGTCATCGATCACGGCACCGAGTCCCTCAAGATAATAGGCCTCCTGGTTGGTAGCGCGGATCTCGCGCACACAATCGAGCGTCTCCTGGATCGCCTCGGTGACTTTGACCTTCTCGGCGCGAACACGGTCGAACACCGGGACCATGGGGCCGCGCGTCAAATACAGCACGGCAAAGGCCACGGGAACGCTCCAGAACGCCGTGATCGCCAACTGCCAGCAAAAGAACAGCGATGCTGCGAACACAATAGCGCTTGCGATAATGGCGCCCCAAAGCTCTCCCAACACGTGGCTGTAGGCATGTTCCATGGTCTGGACATCGCCCATGATGGTCTCGGTTAAATCGGCCAGATCACGACGACCGAAAAACGACAGCGGCAGTTTGCGCAAGCGTTCGGCGATCTCCATACGCTGCTTGCCGCACTCCTCGTAAAAGATGCAGTAGGTGTAGTAATACTGCTGCCAGTTAGAGGCAAAGAGCAACACGAAAAAGACCAGGAGGCCGCCCACGATCGGCAGGGCATCCGGCAGGTCAGCGCCAGTGGCGAGATGTTCGACAAAACCGGCCATGACCAGGAATAAAAAGCCCATGCCGGCCATGGTAATAAGATTGGTGAGCGTGGTCCAGAAAATGCCGCGCTTTACGCCGGCGACGCCTTTATCGGATAGGAAATACTTCTTTTGGAATGAGGCGAACATTTAGGCCTCGCCTCCCTTCGTGACGGCGGCATCCGCGGTCGCTGCAGTGATTTTCCAGCTCGCGGCCTGTTCGTATTCGGCCCACATCTTGGCATACAAACCCTCTTGGGACAGCAACTCGGCATGAGTACCCGACTCCTGCACCCTGCCCTGGTTGAGCACCACGATTTGATCTGCGCCCACTACAGTCGAGAGTCGATGAGCAATCATAATGACCGTGCGACCCGCCGCCAGCTTGCTAAAGGCGCGCTGGATGAGCGCCTCGTTCTCGGGGTCGGCAAACGCCGTGGCCTCATCGAGCACCACGATAGGCGCGTCTTTAAGGATCGCGCGGGCGAGCGCCACGCGCTGGACCTCGCCGCCCGAAAGATATGCTCCGCCGGCACCGAGCATGGTATTGATGCCCTGCGGGAGCTTGGCCACAATGTCGTCGCACTGAGCTGCGGAGAGGGCCGCACGCACTTCGTCGTCAGTGGCCGTAGGCTTGGAGGCGC
Source organism: Collinsella sp. (assembly GCA_052364855.1). Taxonomy (GTDB): domain Bacteria; phylum Actinomycetota; class Coriobacteriia; order Coriobacteriales; family Coriobacteriaceae; genus Collinsella. The sequence continues at coordinate 8,017 of DAWEIC010000021.1, read as the reverse complement.
GCACATTATCGGCAAGTGTTTGCCGGAACAGCTGGTTAGTCTGGAACACGAAAGCGACCTGGTCCATAAGCTCGTGCGGATCCATATCGCAAACGTCCACACCGCCTACAAGCACTCGGCCCGAAGAGACATCCCAAAAACGAGGAATCAGGCTTGCGCAGGTTGACTTGCCGCCGCCCGAAGGACCCACTAGGGCGAGGGTGCTACCAGCGGGAACACTGAAACTTACATGGCTAACGGCAGGTGCTTCGGCACCCTCGTACGTAAAGCTTACGTCCTCAAATCGCACTTCGCCGCCGGCAGGGTGCTTGAGTTGGGCGGGCACGGAGAGCTGCTTGGAATCCATGATACTTCGAATACGAGCCAGCGAATCGGCACTCATCTGAGAGGCCTCGCCCACAAACATGAGCTTGGTCAGGGCCGTCGGTACCACGGCCGAAAATATCGCGTAAAACGTGAAGTTGGCCATAAAATGTGCGAAGTCCGTCTCGCCCGGCGCCAACAGCAACGCCACGGGCAACAGGAATGCCACAAGACCATTGAGCGCGGTAAGGTTGAGTACCTGCGGACCTCGGCAGAACGTGCCCGCATAGTTTTGTGCCATGTCGGCGTATTCGGCGATCGCATCGTGGAAAGCCTTAAAGGAGTAGACCGTCTGCTGAAACACCTTGACCACGGGAATACCGCGTACGTATTCGGTGCCGGTCTTGTTCATCTTGACCAGCGCTCCCATGTAGGCCTTCATGAACTCGGCGCCTTTGCCGCTCATCATGGTGGCCATGGCGCCAAACGAAATGGCCACCGAGATGAGGCATGCCGCGCCCAAGCGCCAATCGAGGGCGAAAAGCAATACGAGCAGGCCCACGACCATGGCGGCGGCGCCTGCGATATCGGGCAGCATGTGTGCGAGCAAAGTCTCGGTGGAGGCGGCACATCCGTCTACAACACGACGCAGCTCACCGGTGGCGTGCGTGTCAAAGTAGCCAAGCGGCAGCTTAAGCAGGTGCTCGCTCGTAGTCTTGCGGATATTGGACGCACAGCGAAACGCGGACAGATGCGTGCACATGAGCCCCACGAAATAAGCTACGATGCTTGCCAGGGCAAAACCCACGGCCCACCAGCCATAAATCGCGATGTCGCAGGCTTCGCTCCAGTTAGGCGCCACGGCGATCAGATCGCGCGCGACAAGCCAAATGCACACGTACGGGCCAAAGCTCAGCAGCTGCGAGAGCGCCGAGAGCGCCATGCCCAAATACGTTAGGAATTTGCGGTCACCGGCATACGCGAGCAACTCGCCGATGCCTCCACCTTCCCTTTTTGATCCCTTTGCCATGAGATTCCTTTCTAACGGCTTGAGAGTTAACCGTTCTCAACTTATCATTGATATGTTAGCCAAGGCACACAATCGAGCCAGGCGTGGACGTTTTCGCAAAGGAAGGGGACGCTTTTGAAAATGCATCGGGCTGCGACCGACATAACTGAGCTCTACGCACCACAGTTTGAGCAGTTTGGCCTGGAGCTTTCCGGCAAGGGCGCTGTCTTTACCGGCGAGGTGGCAAACGATCGGGCGCACGGACGCGCATGGATCATGCCTCTCTCCCCTGCCTGCATTGTCATGGAGCATTTCATCACCCCGACGCACGATATGTACCTGGCCGAATACACACCCGAGCCGTACGCCTGCGTGAGCGAAGTCAGCGCGCCCACACTTACATGCATGCCCGAGACTGGCATAACGCCCGCGAACCTCAAACCATCGCATGGACCGTGGCCAAACAATGCCGTTTGCAGCTTTATCCAAGATAGCTGTGGCGAGGAATTAAGCCCGCTGTTTGCGGGGGAACTTTATCACTCGCGCTCGGTGCTCTTTTTGCCTGGATATTTTGACGAACTGGAGCACCGCTATCCCACCGAGTTCGCGGGAATCTTTGAGGCGTTTGCCGAGCCATGGCACGAGGAAGCGACGTCTGCCATCTATCACACGCTGCGCCGGATTAACGAGGACCGTGCCCAAACCGTAGGCGGACACGTCTATATGCAGGGCATCGTGGAGACCATGGTCGCGGAGCTCGCCTGTTCGCGCGCGGCCCACAAGCAGGCGCGGCAGGCGGCAGACACACGCGTCAGCATAACCATGGCCGAAGAAGCAACGGCAATGATTGAGCGCACGCTCGACAAAGGCAGACATGTGGGTATCAACGAGGTGGCCGAGAGGCTCTACACAAGCCGCTCCAAACTATGCGCCACCTTTAAGGCCCAAACCGGCGAGTCCCTGGGCGCCTACATTCGCAGACGCCGTATGGAGCGAGCGCAGGACCTTTTGGCAGATAGCGCGCTCACGATAGCGCAGGTGGCAGAGCGTCTAGGCTACCCTCAGCAGGCCGCCTTCGCCCAAGCCTTCAAGCAATACACCGGCATGACACCCACGGCTTGGCGAAGCAAGCATCGCTAAGGCCCAAGCTCCCTGGCCGTAACGGAGCGATTAATTAGCCGCCGCCCGTCAGCTCACCCGGGATCTAAACGTCAAGATGCGCACAATCAAGCGCCTTTTTGATAAGAGGGACAGATCGATCAGCCAAATACAACGGAATGTTGAGCACCCCGTCGTCGAGCTTTAGGTTCTTAAGTGAGTAGCGGACCCTCAATGGAGTCGTCTCCGCATGCTTGTCGGCATAGTACTTAAGGCTCTTGGAATGAACGACCTCTCCCGATTTGACCTCGACGGGAACGATTTCGTTTCCGACTTGAATCAAAAAATCGACTTCGTGCTTCGGCTTCTCGTTTGTCCAATAACGCGGAGCAGCATCTAACTGTGAAAGTAATGCCTGAAGCACATAGTTCTCGGCGAACGAACCTTTGAACTCCGAAAATAGCGCATCCGAGATGGCAAAAGCGGACGCATCCAGCCTTGCCATGCGGCGCAGCAAGCCGACATCAAGACAGTAGACTTTAAATGCCTTGAGGTCATCGTACGCAGAGAGCGGCACACCACCGGCAGCATTAAGGCGAACCGCCGTGATGAGCCCAGCATCGGCAAGCCATTCCAGAGCATCCTCGTATTCTCGAGCACGAGCCCCCTCGCGCACCGCACCCCAAACGAACTTTTTGTTCTCGCGCGCCAACTGAGCTGGAATCGAGTTCCATATTTGCGAAAGCTTGGCGAACTGCGCACGGCCACCATGCTTGGCAAAATCGCGCTCGTAGGAATCCAAGAGATCAGACAACACCTTATCGACCTGAACGATATCGCCCGTCTCCACCCACCGGCCAAGAGCCTCTGGCATGCCGCCGCATGCAAAATAACGACGAAGATGCTCGACGAGACGGACATGGAAGAAATCGGGCACTGTCTCGATCTGATCCAGGCCGCCAAGGTATTCGTCGTAGTTTGCAGCGCCCTCGGCTTTCAGAAACTCGGAAAAGCTCATGGGGCGCATCTCCATGAACTCGACCTTTCCCACCGGAAAAGCGCTGGTCTCACGGGACAAGCGAACGCCCAACAAAGACCCTGCGCATGCGACGTGATACTCGGGGGCCTCGTCACAGAAGTATTTAAGGGCGCCGACTGCAGAAGGACAATCCTGGATCTCATCAATAATAAGCAGCGTTTCGCCGGGCTCGATAGGCTGTCCAAGTGCCAGGGAAAGATTTGAGATGATCCGTCGAGGATCGCGCGTACCTTCGAAAAACTGAGCGTACTCGCTCTGTACCCCAGGTGACGGCTCCTCGAGCGTCAGATACACAAAATTGCGGTACGAGGTTCGACCGAACTCCTTAAGCGCCCACGTCTTTCCAACCTGGCGCGCCCCCTTAAGGATAAGCGGCTTACGATATTCTGACGCTTTCCAAGCGTTAAGCTTGGCAATGATATCTCGCTGCATGGCCGAACCTCCCGCAAAGAATCTTCCGTAAACGTGATATTTCCCACATTTTACCCTAGGTAAAACGTGACATTTATCACATTTACGGAAGTTTTAAGCTCATTTCGCCACACTTTCATCACATTCAAAAGGCGGAGGCGCATTTTGCGCCTCCGTCACCATCTTTCCTATCAGCCCGCCTGACCCGAACGGCCGAGTCGTCACGGAACCGAGGGGCCGAGCGCAGGGCCTTGCCTCTCAATGAGTTCCGCACGAACAGGAGGCGCCAGTGGCGCCTCCGTCGTGAGTCAGGACTGTCCGAAATTGAGAGGCAAGGCCCTGCGCCCGGCCCCTCGGTTCCCGCTTACGAGAGCGACGTTCTCAGCAACTCGTTGAAGAGCTTCGGGTTGCCCTTGCCGCGGCTCGCCTTCATGCACTGGCCCACCAAAAAGCCGATGACCTTCTGGTTGCCGTCACGATACTGCTGCGCCTGCTCGGCACAGTTTGCCAGCACCTCGTCCACAATCGGCTGCAGCGCACCGGCATCGCTCACCTGACGCATACCACGCTCGTCGACGATCTTGTTGGGGTCGTCGCCGGTCTGGGCCATGGCCTCAAAGACCTCGTGCGCCTGGTTGGAGCTGATAGCATCGGTCGCCAGCAGCTTAGCCAGCGCCGCAACCTGAGCCGGCGCGATACCGGACTCGGTCAGCGACACGCCCGCGCCCTTAAGATAGGCGATCATCTCGTTCACCAGCAAGTTTGCAACCGTCTGGGCCTCCTTGCCAGCCATACCGGCAGCGGCGGCCTCAAAAAACTCGGCAAACTCGGGGTCGCCGGCAATCTGCTCGGCGTCGGCCGCCTTAATGCCAAAGTCGGCCTCAAAACGGACGCGCTTGGCATCGGGC
>DAWEIC010000021.1:0-3239 GCA_052364855.1 Collinsella sp. | reverse complement strand
ATCGAACGGCGCCAGATCGGGGTCGGGGAACAGACGATAGTCGTCTGCCGTTTCCTTCACACGCATGACCACGGTGCGCTTGCGACTGGGCTCCCAGTGGCGGGTCTCCTGATAGATGATGCCGCCCTCCTCGAGCACCTCGGCCTGGCGGCAGATCTCGTAGGCAAGGCCATCGTGCAGGCTCTTAAACGAGTTGAGGTTCTTGAGCTCGGTCTTGGTGCCCAGCTTGGTCTCGCCGCGGCGGCGCAGCGACACGTTGCCGTCGCAGCGCATGGAGCCCTTCTCCATGGAGCAGTCCGAAATGCCCAGCGTCACAAAGATGCGACGGAGCTTTTCCATAAACAGGCGAGCCTCCTCGGGCGTGCGCAAGTCGGGCTCAGTCACGAGCTCAATCAAAGGCGTGCCGCAGCGGTTGTAGTCGACGAGCGACTCAGCCGCGGCGGTAATGCGGCCCTCGGCGCCACCCACGTGGACCATCTTGGCGGCGTCCTCCTCCATGTGGATGCGCAGGATGCGGATGGGCACCGTGTAGGAGCCGTCCTCGCGGCGCTCGGGCATCTGCAGGTTGGACGCGTCGTAGCTGGCCAGGTGGCCGGCGCGCTGGTTGCCCTCGCGCATGGTCGACGTCATGGATGTGGACAGGCCCTCGGCGTTGGCCGAGGCGCTCGCCAGGCTCTGGGCCTCGGCCTCACCAAACGCGCAGTCGGGGCGCTCGGCGGCACCGCGACCGGTCACGTCCAGATCCAGGTGACCGTACATGGCAAAGGCGACCGGACCCTGCGTGGTCTGGAAGTTCTTGGCCATATCGGGATAGAAGTAGTGCTTGCGGTAGAACATCGAGTGGCGCTGGATCTCGCAGTTGGTGGCGAGACCGGCCTTGACGATGCTCTCGATGGCGCGCTTGTTGGGCACCGGCAGGGCGCCGGGCAGGCCCAGGCACACCGGGCACACGTTGGCGTTGGGCTCGTCATCGTGGCTGAGCTTGCAGTTGCAGAACATCTTGGTGTCGAGTGCGGTGAGCTCGGTATGGATCTCCAGGCCGATCACGGCCTCCCAATCCTGCAGGACCTCGGAAAGCTCCTTCATTACAGCTCGCCTCCCTTCCCGGCAAAATCGGGCGCGACGGAAAGCGCGGGCGCACCCGTGGCGGCATCGGCAAAGCCGCGCTCCAGGGCGCGGGCAAACGTGAGCAGCTGACGGTCCTTAAAGGCCGGACCAACCAGCTGGGCAGAAACGGGCAGTTTGCTGTCCTCGCCCAGGCCCAGCGGCACCGAGATACCACCGTTGCCGCAAATGTTGAGCGAGATGGTGTACAGGTCGGAGAGGTACATCTGCGTGGGGTCGCTGATCTCGCCAAACTTAAAGGCCGTGCGCGGCGAGGCGGGCATGAGGATGGTGTCCACCTTGGCATACGCGGCGTCGTAGTCCTGCGTGATGAGCGTGCGGGCCTTTTGCGCGGCGTAGTAGTACTTGTCGTACACGCCCGAGCTCAGCAGGTAGGCGCCGAGCATCTGGCGGCGCTTGGCCTCGGCGCCAAAGCCGTGGGCGCGCGAAAGCGAGCTCTGGTCGGACAAGTTGGCGCAGCCCTCCTCCTGGTAGCCGTAGCGAATGCCGTCGAAGCGGGCCAGGTTGGAGAATGCCTCGGCCGGGCCGATGACGTAGTAGGCGGCGATGGCGGCGTCTAGGTGCGGCAGGTCGACCTCGACCAGCTCGGCGCCCTGGTTCTGCAGCTCCTGGGCGGCGCGCTGAACAGCGGTCTTGACCTCGGGCGTCAGGCCCTCGGCCTCCATAAACGCGGGGATAATGCCCACGCGCTTGCCCTCGATGCTGTCGTTGAGATGCTCGGTAAAGTCGACGGCGCAATCCTGGCTGGTGCAGTCGTACGGATCGTGACCCGCGCCGGTAAGCGCGTTCATGGCCAGCGCGACATCCTCGACCGTGCGGCCAAAGGGGCCCACCTGGTCGAGCGACGAGCCAAAGGCAACCACGCCGTAACGGCTCACGGCGCCGTACGTGGGCTTAAAGCCCACCACGCCGCACAGCGACGCCGGCTGGCGAATAGAGCCGCCAGTGTCCGAGCCCAGCGAGAGCGCGACCTCGCCCGCAGCGACGGCTGCAGCGGAGCCGCCCGAAGAGCCGCCGGGCACGCGCTCGATATCCCAGGGATTGTTGGTGCGGTGGAACGCCGAGCTCTCGGTAGAGCTACCAAAGGCAAACTCGTCCATGTTGGCCTTGCCCATGGGCAGGCAGCCGGCATCGAGCATGCGCTGGACGCAGGTGGCTGTGTAGACGCTCTGGTAGTCCTCGAGCATGCGGGAAGCGCAGGTGGTACGCGTGCCCACGAGGTTCATGTTGTCCTTAATGGCCAGCGGCACGCCCGCAAGCGGGGGCAGCGGCTTGCCTGCGGCACGGTCGGCGTCCAGGCGCGCAGCGGCCTCGAGCGCGAGCTCGGGCGACACCTGCAGGAATGCCTGGACCCCGCCCTCGCACGCCTCGATGGCGGCAAGGGAGGCCTGGGCCACCTCGGTAGCGGTAAAGTCGCCGGCGGCAACGCCCGCGGCGATCTGGGCGGCGGTAAGGGAATCGAAGCTCTGCGCCATTACTCGCTCTCCCCCTCTCCCAAAATGGACGGCACGCGGAAGTAGCGGTCGCGCGCGCTGCCGGCGTTTTCGAGTGCGACGTCGAGCGGCAGGTCGCGCTCGGGTTCGCGCAGGTCGTCGCCCATCACGTTGGACAGGCTTCCGATGGGATGGAACGTGGGCTCCACGTCGGGCAAATCATATTGCAAGACGGGCTCGAGCATCTGGACGGCGTCGTTCAGGTAGGACGTCATCTGGGTGAGCTCGTCATCGGTCAGTGCGATCTTTGCGTACTCGGCGATGCCGCGCACGTCTTTCTCGCTGAGTGCCATAGGCGCTCCCTTCCGCATAACAGTTAAACCGCTCTAGTATACAGGGCAACGCCGGCTTGGAGCAGGCACTTTACCCAAATGCAGCGAAAACGTAACGAGGACGGCGGTTGGCAGGCGGCGGGCTGGCGATTCTGCAGCGAAAACCGTCCCGTCCGCAACGAAAACCATCCCGCCCGCAACGAAAACCGTCGTGCCCGCAACGAAAAGCATCACAACATTCGACGTTTTTCGTCAAAATCGCGATTTTCATCGAATGTTGTGATGGTTCGAAAGCCCCGACCACCACAAAGGTGCCTGTCCCCATTGTGGTGGTTCTGAAGAATGTCTT
>DAWEIC010000020.1:0-16191 GCA_052364855.1 Collinsella sp. | reverse complement strand
GGGATACGGAATGCTATTCGTCCTTTTTAAATACGGCGACATGTTTACTCTCGGTCTCGTTAAAGACGAGAATCCTGTCATTTAAGAAGTTCACCGTAATCCTGGTTGCTCCGCATCGAAAACCGAGGGTTGGCAAATTTTGGCTATTAAGTTCCACTTCCGCTGCAATGCCGTCGGAAGTCTGGAATACGGAATCACCACTCCATAGCTGCCGTGTATGAATCGCTCGCCCTAGCAACGACCGTCCTGAAACTTTGCAGGTAGTGCGACATGGCGGTATTGACCGTGGAATGCCCCAACGCCACGGCTATGTCCTCGATGGCGGCACCATGCTCCAGCGATATGGTCGCCCAGCTGTGGCGCAGGCATGTCATCGGTACGTGGGGCAGGTCGAATCGCTTGCAGAACGCGCGGAACTTGCGGGCCACGGCGTTGGGGTCAAGCAGGCATAGGCGACCAGACCTGCGGGCACCTCGTATCGCTCGCAGGCGCTCAAGCGCGAATCGCGGCAGCTTGAGTTTGCGGTCTGACAGTTTGGTCTTGCATCCCGTCTCCACGACCTCTCCGCCTACGACATGTAGTCCGCGCTGTACGTGAACCCATCCGCTACGCCAGTCCACATCCTCGATTCTCACCGCGCACGCCTCGCAGCGGCGCAGCCCGAGCGCGGCACCCAAGAGCACTGCGACCTCGAATGGTTGCCCGACGATGGCTTTAAGCGTCACGCGCTCCTGCTCGGCGGTCAACGTGGGGCGGCGCACTGTGGGCTTTTTCGGCAGCTCTACGCCCTGCGTCACGTCCCAGATTCTGAGCTGGTGGCGGCGCAGCACCCAGCGGTAGATCTGACGGAAAGTTTTGTATGCCTTCTCGGCGGCACCGGGGAGGTCGAACGAATCGACCCAATCTTGAACCTCTTCAAAGCTGATCGTCTCGATCTCGCGCTCACCCCACATCGGCATCAGGTGGCAGCGGATGGCGCTGCGATAGCCCTCAAGAGTGGTGGCGCGGAGACGCTTGCCCTTGTCGGCCATGTACTCGGCGGTGGCATCTGAAAACAGCATTTTTGGCTATCCAATCTCTAAAAAATCCCAGACGTTTTGCATGGTAGACCTCCGCATTTCGTCTGGGATTTTTGGCTTTAAAACGCGGGGGACGGCGGCTTGATACTCGCAATTAATTCCAAGCGTAGGAGAGGGGAGGTGAGTGGATGGAAGTGCTCAAACTCTTCGCGCCTTATGGCCCAGGCTGGCTAGGTGGCGCAGCACTGGCGCTCATCGCCTTTTACTTCGGAAAGCAATTTCTCGAAGAGTACAAGCGCCAGAACGAGCGCAAGGGCGAGATTGACCTGAAGCGCGAAGAGCGCAAGCAGGATGAAGTCAAGGAGCGTGCCCAGCGCGATCGTGAGCGGTCTGAGATGGAGGGGCGAATCGCCGCCCAGATGGAGCGCTCGAACTCACTGATGGAAGCCATGAAGACCCTCATGGAATCGGTCGTCACGTCTAACGAGGTCTTGCACAACGACCTCGCGCACAGTCAGGCGAGAAGCCAAGGAATGGCCGAGAAGGTCGACCACATCTGTGACCGGGTTGACCTGCTCTACGACAAAGAAAAAGGTAGATAGGAGGAATTATGACTACCGAAGATATTGTCAAGAAACTGACCAGCCGTAAGTTCTGGCTTTGCGCTGCTGCTTTTCTCGGCAGCGTGGCGGCTAGCATCGCAGGCATCACTACAAGTAACGAGACTGTAGCCATTATCGGCACGGTCTGTGGAGTGGTGAGCGCCGCGATCTACGCAGCAGCTGAGCAAGCGGTCGATGCAGCTCGCCTGAAAGCAGGTGGAGAGCATGACCGAGACTGAGACCGAGCCTAAGCGCAAGCTCCCTCTCCGTAGCGCCTTTGCTGTTGTCCTCGCCCTTGTGGCAGCGCTTGCCGCTCCACTCAGCGCCGAAGCCTACCAAAGCCAAGATGCCTACGTGAGCAATGGACACGGCTACCTCAACGCCCAGTACTTGGTTATCCACGAAACGGCGAACCCCGGTGCGTCCGCGTGGAACCATGTTCTGTATTGGCGCGGTAATGATACCTATGCCGTACATCACGTCATGGAGCTTGACGGTTCCACCGTGTACAACACTGTGCCGGAGAACCGCCTGTGCTGGCACGTGGGCAATGGAAACTACGCCACGGTCGGTATCGAGCTTGCTCACGCCACCAACGCCAGCGACTTTGCCAAGCAGTGGAATGAAGCGGTCAAGTGGGCAGGCGATGAACTGCGCTCCCACGGCTGGGATACGTCCCGCCTGCTGTCTCACTATGAAGCAGCCCAGCGCTGGGGCGGCTCCGATCATACCGACCCCAACGGCTATTTCCGCCAGTACGGCAAGACTTGGGCCGAGTTCAAGCAGGCCGTGGCAGCTTACCTCGGAAGCGGCTACATTGCGCCGACCGCACCGACCGATGCCAACGGCGGCACGTACCAGCCCTCCACTTCTGCTACTCGCACGAGTTTCCCGAAGTCCACGGGCAAAAGCGTAAACATCCACTATGCGCTCCACAATCGCTATGGCGCATGGAATGATGCCGTAACCAACTTCAATGACAGCAACTCCGAGGGCTTCGCTGGCATGCCTTACGGCTCCCACGACATGCTGATTGCGTGGGTGGATAGCGGCACGCTTCGCTATCGCGTCCACACCAAGGAGAGCGGTTGGCTTGATTACGTCCAGACCGCCAATTACAACGATTCTGTAAATGGCATGGCAGGCATCTGGGGCCAGACCATCGACGGTGTTCAGATGTACTACATCACCCCGTCTGGCGAGTACAAGCAGGTTTACTACCGTGCTCAGGACGTTGCACACGCAAACTGGCACGATGAGGTCTGCGATGACGGCTCCACCTACGGTGGCGATGATTATGCAGGTATCTACGGATACGCTCTCGATCGTCTCCAGTGCTACGTGTCTGACGGTACCCGCCGATGATGGGCATCGTCATTGCCTTTATCTTGGGCAGCACCTTCGGCAGCATGATGTTCTTCTTGGCCCTATGCCTTGTCGGTGCTTCCCGAGACGATTAAAATAAAGGCGCAATATAAACCTCGTTTGAGGTTATTGGCCCCGCTTCCGAATTGATGGGAGTGGGGCCAATTTTTTTATCTAGCGATTGTCTCCGCGTCCTAACTCAGTCCATAAGTTCTGAAATATGGGGGTCTATGGAGACCTTACAAACTGTATAACTGCACTATGGAGCACTATGAGACACTATGGAACACTTAACCGATACAACCTCTCGTTCTAACCATCCCGACCAAATATAATTACCTTGGTCTGTGAGAAAGGAACCAACCATGTGCGATTGCATCTTCTGCAAAATTGCCAACCACGAGATCCCCTCGACTGTTGTCTATGAGGACGACCAGGTCATCGCCTTCGACGACCTCAATCCCCAGGCGCCGGTCCATACGCTCGTGATCCCCAAGAAGCACTACAGTGACATTGCCGACAACGTACCTGCCGAGACCATGGGCGCCGTGGCTCACGCCATCCAGGAGGTCGCTAAGGCCAAGGGCTTGGAGGACGGTTTCCGCGTCATCTCCAACAAGGGCGTCAACGCCGGCCAGACCGTCATGCACTTCCACATGCACGTTCTCGGTGGCAAGAACCTGGGCGAGAACCTCATCTGAGGGCGCGTGGGCCGTCGACTTGGCTGCCTTTGGAGTAATCTATGCAGCTTTCTCAACTCGAATACCTTCAAGCGGTAGCGAACTACGGCGGCGTGCGCAAAGCAGCTCGCGCCGTTCACGTGAGTCCGCAGGCCGTTTCGTCGGCAATAAAAAAGTTGGAATCTGAGTATCAGATTGTTTTGCTCGACCGATCGGCGGGGGAGGCTGTTTTGTCTCCGGCGGGCAGAGAATTTGCGCGTCGTGTACGCGTGATCCTGGCACAAGTCGACGATCTCAAAAAGTACGCTCAATCGAGGGACGACGGCGTCTCGCCTGACGGCCACTTTCGTCTTTACGCCCCCTGCCTTCACGGGCGGGGGCGCCTTTTTTCCGAAAACTGGTACGACTCGTTTGAAAGCTCGCACCCTCAGATTCATCTTGATGTGTGGCATCAGCCAACGGCAACATGCTTTGAATCACTTATACTTGGAATTTCGGACGCGGCTATCTCGTTCGAGGAACCACGGGACAGCGTCCTTTCTTCAAAATATATGGGTGAAAAGGAGCTCAGGGTTCTTTCATGTCCAGCTGGTCATCAATCTGTTGACGCTATGACCATTCGTGAGTTACTGGGCGGCAGGCTCGCTGTTCCCATTAATTTGTCACCCTGTCTCAATGCAATCAATCAATGTCCCGAAGCTCAGCTGGTTAATTTCCGCTTTCGCGATGTCGAATACGGAAACAGGGCGCAGGCTGAGTTTCTTCAAGCCGGGGGATTGATATTGAGTTTTTCTGGCTCTTCTCTCGCATCGGATGGATCGGAAGTGAGCGAGTGCTCCATTGAAGCCTCACATGACGTAGCCTTGCCCATCTACTTTTGCTATCGACAAAATGCCTGGACCGATCGACACCAGACGGTATTTCTTCACCTATTGCGTCATCTCGCTTCGTGAGGTCATTTGGCCTCGTGTCGTCAAGTGAATGTTGACGCCCTGCAACACATAGCTGACAGCTTTGCCCTCATGCTTTTCCAAGATTTCGATTTAGATTGCTGACTCTTGGAGGGCGGAGCATGAAAAACCGTACGGTTTTGCTTTATATGACGTTCGTTTTTCTGTCGAACTTCAGCACTATTTTGTATTTTCTGACGGTTTACCTTGAATTCGTCGGATTCTCGATAGTGGCGATTTCTAGCATGATGATTGCATATCAAGTGAGCAAGTTCATCCTCGAAGTTCCCACTGGCTATATTGCTGATAGGTTTGGACGAAAGGCAAGCGGTCTCGTTGGCGTCGTGGGGATGCTTGGATACTACGCCGCCCTGCTTCTCGTCCGTTCCCCTCTGCTTTTAATCGGTGCGTTCGCTCTCAAAGGTTTTGCCGTTGCATGTCTGAGCGGATCCATAGAAGCGATTTACATTGACAGCGTCTCTCAGGACCAGCTCGTAAGACTTAATGTCGTTGAGCGATTTGTTTTCTATGCCTCTTATGCCATCTCCGCTTGCGTGGGCGGTTTCATTTCGTCTGTCGGTGCATATCTCATTGGTCTTTCGGCAGATATCATCGCAATGGTGTTGACGTTGGTTGTCGTTGTCTGCATTCCTGAGATGCGAAGAGGGGGCACTGCGGGGGCACCTGAGCGTGGAATGAGCCCGAAGATGATCGGTGCCGCTATTGCGTGTAATGGCATTCTTCGTTCAGCGTTCATCATGGACTGTTCTCAGGCATTTGCTTTTGTCGCCCTGGAAGACTTTTTCTCACTGCTGCTTGCGGGCCGCGGAATGAATTCCGTCGCTTCGGGTGTGACCATTGCGGTCCAGCTCCTTGCCTCGGCCTCCATGGGGCTTATTGTGCCCAGTGTGATTGCTCATGTCGACAAGGGCCGTTTTGCGCGTATTTGCGGCATCATTCGCTTAGTATTGACAGCTTTGTTTTTGATCCCCCTTACTCCGGCTAATTTGCTGCCCGTGTTCTATGTGCTGCAGACGGTTGCGTACTCGTTGTTTGCCCCAATCAAATACTCAGTTTTCCAAAATGCTGCCGACTCATCGATGCGCTGTTCATTGATTTCGGTTCAAAGCCAGATGGTGGCGGTGGGTGCTGTTCTTTTCTATCTGCTCAACGCTGTGTTGAGCAGCGCTGCGGGCATTCGAGTCGTATTGCTTGTCGCGCTCGGGATTTCTTCTTTGGTGTATATTCCCGCGCTATTTCGTCTTACAAGCCAAAGGACATGAGTATTTAGGCACCGATAACTTATATATCAACGCCAATAAACCCGAGCGCGAGGGCGTTTGGGTTTATTATTGAAGCGTATGTAACCTGGCGGCGCCACACCGCCTGTTAGTAGGGAGACACATGAACGTTCTGGTCGTCAACGCGGGATCTTCGACCCTTAAGTATCAGGTCATCGATACCAAGTCCCACAAGGTGTCCGCAAAGGGCTCCTGCGAGCGCGTCTGCTTTACCGGCGGTACCTTCACCCACGCTGCTAACGGTTCCAAGAAGGTGACCGAGAACATCGAGTTCCCCGACCACAAGGTCGCCATCGAGGTCGTCCTGAAGGACCTCGAGGCCAACGGCGTCAAGATCGAGGGCATCGGCCATCGCATCGTTCAGGGCGGTTGGTACTTTGGCGATTCCTCCCTCGTCGACGAGGACGTTCTCGCTAAGATCCGCGAGGTCGCCCCGCTGGCACCGCTCCACAACAACCCCGAGGCCAACGTTATCGAGTTCTGCCTGGAGCAGTATCCCGACCTGCCCAACGTTACGGTCTATGACACCGCTTTCCACTTCAACATGCCCGAGGTCGCCAAGACTTACGCTCTGCCCAAGGACGTTTGCGACAAGCTGCACATCCGTAAGTACGGCGCCCACGGCACCAGCTACCGTTACATCTCCAAAAAGGTCGCCGAGATGACCAACGGCGAGGCCCGCAAGGTCGTCGTGTGCCATATCGGCTCCGGCGCTTCCCTGTGCGCCATCGAGGACGGCAAGTGCATGGACACCACCATGGGCTTGACGCCGCTCGACGGCGTCATGATGGGCACCCGCTGCGGCTCCATCGACCCGGCTACCGTGTGCTACCTGCAGCGCGAGGGCGGCTACACCTTCGACGAGGTCGACGAGATGATGAACAAGAAGTCCGGCCTTTTGGCTGTGACCGGCGGCAAGACCAACGACTGCCGCAACGTCGAGGAGCTCGCCGCCGCTGGTGACCCCGATGCTCAGCTCGCCTTCGACATGTTTGTCTACAAGATTGCCGCCAAGGCTGCCGAGATGGCTACTTCTATGTGCGGTATGGACACCCTGGTCTTTACTGCCGGCATCGGCGAGCACGCTCCGGCCGTCCGCGCCGGCGTGGCCGACCGCTTGGCCTTTATGGGCGTCAAGATGGATCATGCCCGCAACGCCCTGCGTGGTGACGGCGCTTGGTGCCTGTCTGCCGAGGATTCCAAGGTCAAGATTTTCGTCATCCCCACGGACGAGGAGTTCATGATTGCTTCCGACGTCGAGCGCATCGTCAACGGCAAGTAATTGCAAGAGGGGAGGGGCTGGACGACCGAGCGCCGTTCGGCCCCTCTTTTGCGCTCGTTGGGCGATATGCTTGATAGCTATTTATCAAGTTGTGATAACTTCTTATTAAAATGCGGCCGCCTTAAGGGGTCTGCGTCGACCGTATTGCACTGCAAAGGAGTCTCATGAACGTACTTGTTGTCAACGCCGGCAGCTCAAGCCTTAAATATCAGCTTTTGGATACCGATACCCGCGAGGTTTTCGCCAAGGGCAACTGCGAACGTATCGGTTCGGACATGGGCATCTTTGGCCACTCCGAGAACGGTGGCGCCAAGCAGACCGAGGAGGTCCCTTTCCCCGATCATCGCTCTGCTATCGCTCGTGTGCTCGAGGAGCTCGAGAAGACCGACTTTACGATTGATGGCATTGGTCATCGTATCGTTCAGGGCGGCTGGCACTTCGATGATTCCGCAGTTGTTGACGACGAAGTTATGGCCAAGATTCTCGAGGTGGCCCCGCTCGCCCCGCTGCACAACTACGGCGAGGCCGCGGCGATTGAGTATTGCCGTGAGAAGTATCCGGAGCTGCCCAACGTGGCGGTCTTCGACACCTCGTTCCACATGACCATGCCCGAGGTCGCCTATACCTACGCGCTGCCCAAGGACGTGTGCGACAAGTACCACGTGCGCAAGTACGGCGCCCACGGCACGAGCCACCGCTATGAGTGGATGATGGCCAAGGAGATCCTGGGTTCGCGCTGCCACCGTCTGCTTTCGTGCCATTTGGGTAACGGTGCTTCGCTTGCTGCTATCGAGGACGGCGTGTGCCGCGACACCACGATGGGCCTCACGCCGCTTGACGGTCTGATGATGGGTACCCGCTGCGGTTCCATTGACCCGGCTACCGTATGCTACCTGCAGCGCGAGGGCGGTTACAGCTACCAGGAAGTCGACGACATGATGAACAAGCAGTCCGGCCTGCTTGCCATTTCGGGTATCTCCAACGACGCCCGCGACATCCGCACGCGCGCCTCCGAGGGCGATGAGCGCTGCCTGCTTGCCTTCGATATGTTCGCATACAAGGCCATGCAGCAGGCCGGTTCCATGATCGCTTCCATGGCGGGCGTGGACACCATCACCTTTACCGCCGGCATCGGCGAGAACGACTGGTCGATCCGCAAGGCCTTCTGTGACTGCTTTGAGTGGCTGGGCGTGCGCATCGACAATAACAAGAACCGCGAGGCCGTGGGCAACGGCCCGCAGGTCATCAGTGCCGCCGGTTCCGCCGTCACGGTCATGGTCATCCCCACCGACGAGGAATACATGATCGCCCACGACGTCGAGCGTCTGACCAAGAACAACTAACGCACGCATTTGCAAGTAAACGAAAGGCCTCCAGAGCAACAGCTCTGGAGGCCTTTTTACTTGACAGGCGGACGGCGGGAACCCCCATCCCATTTCGAGCGCAAATACTGGGACACGCTTTCCGGTTGAGGCACGTTGCGGAAAGTGCGACCCACAATAAAGCATAATTCCGTCCCACGGTTTCCCAAACAGGCCCCAAGCGGAAGCTGCATCCCACAATCCGCCTTCAAACCGGGACACACTTTCCGGTGGGCCAGACATCAGACCGCAGCCAACATTTCGGTCCCAAAGTGACCATATCTGCATCGTTTGACCCTCCAGCAACGGCACCCATTCATTCAGATTTTCAGCCCCAGCTCGTAGCCAAGCCGCCGTCCACCCCAGATACCCTGATTGCTACGTGGCGGTAGAAGGCCGTACGGGCTAACCCCTGAAAACACTCCGCAGACCAGAAACGCCCCCGTTCGTAGCTCCGAAGGAGCAGAACGGGGGCGTTTCATTGGTCGAGGACGTTTTCAGGGGTTAGCCCGTACGGCCTTCGGGCGATGCGTACGCTACTCAGCCATCTGAGCCTGGACGGCGGTGATGGCCACGACACCCACGATGTCGTCGGCAGAGCAGCCGCGCGAAAGGTCGTTAACCGGCTTGGCGATGCCCTGCAGGATGGGGCCGTAGGCGTCAGCACCGGCGAAGCGCTGGACCAGCTTGTAGCCGATGTTGCCGGCCTCGAGGTCGGGGAACACCAGCACGTTAGCCTTACCGGCGACGGAGGAGCCGGGAGCCTTGAGCTGGGCGACAGTGGGGACGATAGCGGCGTCGAGCTGCAGGTCGCCATCGATGGCGAGCTCGGGAGCCTTCTCCTTGCAGAACTTAACGGCCTCCTGGACCTTCTTGGCGACCTCGCCGCCGGCGGAGCCCATGGTGGAGTAGGAGAGCATGGCCACGTGCGGCTCGACGCTGCCCATAAAGGTGGACCAGGAGTGAGCGGAGGCGATGGCGATCTCGGAGAGCTCGTCGGAGGACGGGTTGATGTTGAGGCCGCAGTCGGCGAAGATCAGCGTACCGTCGGTGCCGAACTGCGGGGTGTCGGTGCACATCACGAAGAAGGCCGAGACCAGCTTGGTGCCCGGGGCGGTCTTGAGGATCTGAAGCGCAGGGCGCAGGGTGTCGGCGGTGGAGTGGCAGGCGCCGGAGACCAGGCCGTCGGCGTCGCCCATCTTGACCATCATGGTGCCAAAGTAGGTGGCATCCATCACCTGGGCGCGAGCCTGCTCGATGGTAACGCCCTTCTTGGCGCGGAGCTCGGCAAACTTCTGCGCGTACTCCTCGTGCTTCTCGGCATTGCGCGGGTCGATGACGGTGGCGCCGGGGACGTTGATCTCGTCGGGGTTGCCCAGGATGACGATCTTGGCCAGACCCTCCTCGATGATCTTGGTGGCGGCGACGATGGTACGCGGATCCTCGCCCTCGGGCAGGACGATCGTCTTAAGATCGGCCTTGGCGGCAGACTTCATACGGTTTAGGAAATCGCTCATGTTACTCCTTACAAGCGTTTCGCTAAGCTCCAGGCGCCCGGCTGTTCACGAATAAACCCGCTGCTAGCGGGTTTACCTTTCAATTATGTACGCCGCGGTGCTTGAGCTTTCCTTGTGTGGCAAGCTCATTATAGGACGCATTAGCGCTATAATCGCTCTGATAAATATGTCTCGAAGAATGTTCGAGAAAAGCCCAGCTAACGAGCCCGTGGCTTTTGACAAGGAGTATCGATGCAGATTACCTCAGGCCTGCCTGAAGGCTTTAACGCCGGCGCGTACGACATGATTGTCGTCGGTGCCGGATATGCCGGTGCCGTTTGTGCCCGCCGTCTTGCCGAGACCATCGGCTATCGCGTTGCCGTTTTGGAGCGCCGTAGCCACATTGCGGGCAATGCCTATGACTGCACTGACGAGGCCGGAATCCTGATCCACGAGTACGGTCCGCACATTTACCACACCTT
The DNA here is from genome assembly GCA_052364855.1 of Collinsella sp. Classification (GTDB taxonomy): domain Bacteria; phylum Actinomycetota; class Coriobacteriia; order Coriobacteriales; family Coriobacteriaceae; genus Collinsella. The sequence continues at coordinate 5,653 of DAWEIC010000020.1, read as the reverse complement.
TAACGAGCGCGTGCACAATTTCCTGTCGCGCTTTACCAAGTGGACGGACTATCAGCACAAGGTGCTTGCCAACATCAACGGTACCCTTATGCCCGTGCCCTTCAACCACGCGAGCCTCAAGCTTGCTTTTGGCGATGAGCGCGGCGAGGAGCTGTATCAGAAGCTCGTGGAGACCTTTGGCAAGGACGTCAAGGTGCCCATTATGGAGCTGCGCAAGAAGAACGACCCGGATCTTGCCGAGGTCGCTGACTACGTCTACGAGAACGTCTTTTTGCATTACACCATGAAGCAGTGGGGCCAGACTCCCGACCAGATCGATCCCTCGATCACCGGTCGCGTTCCCGTCTTTGTGGGCGATGACGACCGCTACTTCCCGCAAGCTCCCTTCCAGGGCATGCCGCAGGACGGCTACACTGCGCTGTTCGAGCATATGCTCGATCATGACCTGATCGATGTATTCTGCGACGTGGACGCTCGCGATCTGTTCGAGATTGACGAGACCACCGTTAAAGTTGACGGCAAGGTCTATGGTGGCGAGATCGTCTACACCGGTCCGCTCGATGAGCTGTTCAACCTCGACCTGGGTGCTTTGCCGTACCGCACGCTCGATATGAAGTTCGAGACGCTTGATATGGATCAGTTCCAGCCCGTGGGCACCGTTAACTACACCACGAGCGAGGACTACACGCGCATTACCGAGTTCAAGAACATGACCGGTCAGGTCCTGCCCGGCAAAACCACCATCATGAAGGAATACTCCAAGGCCTATACGCCCGGCTCGGGCGAGACGCCGTACTACGCCATTCTTGAGCCCGAGAACCGCGAGCTCTATGAGCGCTATCTTGAGCGCGTCCAGAACCTGACGAACTTCCACCCGGTGGGTCGCTTGGCCGAGTATCGCTACTACGATATGGACGCCGTGACCAATTCCGCCCTCGATCTTTCGGATGAGATTATCGCCTGCCATGCATAAAGTCATAACATTCGGTATTCCCTCGTATAACGCCGCCAAGGACATGGACCATTGCATCACCTCCATCCTGGAGGGAAGCAATTACGCCACCGATGTCGAGATTATTGTCGTTGACGACGGCTCCAAGGACGAGACGGCCGCCAAGGCCGATGAGTGGGAGGCCCGTTATCCCGGTATCATCCGCGCGGTGCACCAGGAGAACGGCGGCCACGGTATCGCCGTCCTTTCGGGCCTGCGCGAGGCGCAGGGTACGTACTACAAGGTCGTAGACTCCGACGACTGGCTCGACGGCGCGGCCCTTTCGACCATGCTGTCGATCCTGCGTGGCTTTGAGGAGCGCGACCAGCGCGTCGACCTGTTTATCTCCAACTACGTGTACGAGAAGGTCTACGAGGGCACGCATACCGCTATTGGCTACAAGTTTGCCCTGCCGCGTAAAAAGATTTTCACCTGGGATCAGATCGGGCACTTCCGTCTGGACCAGAATCTGCTTATGCACAGTCTGTGTTATCGCACGGACGTGCTGCGCGAGTCTAACCTGCCCATGCCGCCGCACACCTTCTACGTAGACAACATCTACGCATACGTGCCGCTGCCGCGCTGCAAGACCATGTACTACGCCGACATCGACCTCTACCGCTACTTTATCGGTCGCGAAGGTCAGAGCGTCAACGAGGCAACGATGGTCAAGCGTCTGGACCAGCAGTTCCGTGTTACGCGTATCATGATGGAGTCGTACCACCTGTACAGCGATGTCGAGTCGTCACGCCTACGTTCGTACATGATGGGCTACTTCACCATGATGATGGCGATCTGCTCGGTGCTCACCAAGCTTTCCGAGGAAGATTGCGCCGACGAGCGCCTAAAGACGCTGTGGAATGATTTGAAGGCCTACGACGAGCGCATGTATCGTCGTGCCCGCTACGGCGTGGTCGGGTTCTTCACCAATCTGCGCGGACGGGCCGGAGACAAAACCACACTCGGCCTATACCGTCTTGCCTCAAAGATCTTCAAATTCAACTAGCTGCTGAGTAATCGCTGCTGATAGGTTGACTGGGCCCCTTGGCCCTTAGTTTGCTACTGCGAACAGTCCTGCTCGCACGGAAAGCACATTAAGTGCTTTCCGGCTCGTGCGGAACTTGTATCAAACTAAAGGCCAAGGGGCCTCTGCTATAAGAATCGATTGTCAGGTTATTTGAATTTGAAGATCTTCGACGCGCGGTACACAGGGGCCTGGGCTGAAAAAAATTAAGTTAGTAGTCGGTCGGAGGCGGGCGGGCATTACGTTTGTCGCGAGTTCCGCATGCAAAGAAGGCCACTTAATGTGGCCTTCGTCTTGCATAGGACTGTAGAGCAGCAAACGTAATGCCCGCCCGCCTCCGACCGACGGTCGAGTGAGATTACTTCGCAGCACCTGGGATTCCGTGGGAGGTTTTGGCGGTTTTGGCTCCGTTTACGATGGCGGTTTCCAGGGCCCTTACGGCGAGCATGCCCAGCAGGTCTAGGGGAACGGCGGCGCTTGCCTGGGCGCCCAGTTTGCCGCTGGCGAGGGTGTAGATGGTGTCGCCGTCGTTGGTGGTGTGTGTGGGGCGGATGGCGTGTGCGTAGGCGTCTGCGGCCATCTGGGAGACCTTGGTGGCTTGTGCCTTAGTGAGTTCCACGTTGGTGACGATGCAGCTGATGGTGGTGTTGGTGCGGTCGAGCGGCATCTGCATGGATCCGGCGGCGGCAAAGGCTGCGAGTTCCATGTCGACGATTTGGTCACTATCGGCTGCGGCGCGCATGCCGGCAACCCACTCGCCGGTGAAGGGGTCGACAACGTTGCCGCAGGCGTTGACCGAGACCACGGCGCCCACCTTGATGGGGCCGAGAGCCAAAGCGGCAGCGCCAAGGCCGGCCTTCATGCAGGTAGCAGGGCCCATGAGCTTACCCACGGTAGCGCCCGTGCCGGCGCCCACGTTGCCCTGTTCGAGCTTGGTGGGGGTGTTGTCGAGTGCTTCGCGCACGGCGGCGATGCCGGCCTCAATGTCGGGGCGAACGGTGGGGTTACCAAAGGCGAGGTCGAAGATACAGCTCGAGCACACGATAGGCACCTGCGTGGGGCCGACGGGAAGGCCGATGCCGCGGCTCTCAAGCTCGCGAGCGACGCCGCTTGCAGCCTCGAGGCCAAAGGCCGATCCGCCCGAAAGGCAGACGGCGTGGACCTTGTCGACGGTGTTCTCGGGTCGCAGCAGGTCGGTCTCGCGCGAAGCGGGAGCACCGCCGCGAACGTCAACGCCGCCGGTGGCGCCCTCGGGTGCCACGATTACGGTGCAACCGGTGCCGGCCTCCTCGTCCGTATAGTTGCCATAGCAAAAGCCATCGACATCGCAGACGTCAATGGCCTCGAGCAGTGTATCCATGTTTAACTCCTATCGGTTTTCCGCCGCGCCTTGTGCCCGGTCGGGATCCGTACGGTACGCCAAAATTGTAGGCGCTGGGGAATACCCAGCGCCAGATGCAATTACGAGAGTTTTTGAATCGCGCGCGCGACGCGGGCGATGGGTAGGCCCACCACGTTATAGAAGTCGCCCGAAATATCGTGCACGAGCATGCGTCCGCCTGTGCCCTGAATGCCGTAGGCGCCGGCCTTGTCCATGGGCTCACCCGAGGCGACGTAGTGCTCGATCTGCTCGTCGCTGAGCTCGTAGAACGTCACGTCGGTCACATCGACAAAGGACAGGCTTTCGGCGGCATGCGGGGCGGCCGTATCGCCTGCCTTAACGATGCAGACGCCGGTTGCGACCTGGTGCGTGCGGCCCGAAAGCTCACGGAGCATGGTGCGCGCCTCGTCCTCGGTTGCCGGCTTGCCCAGAATCTTGCCGTCAAAGGTGACGATGGTGTCGGCCGCGACCGTCAGCTCATTGGGCTCGGCATGCTCGGCGGCAACGGCGGCGGCTTTTGCGCGTGCTAAGCGTTCAACGAGCGTAAGCGGGGCCTCGCCATCAAACGGCGTTTCGTCGATATCGGCAGGAATGATGCGAATGTCATAGTCCGCCTCGCGCATCAACTCGATGCGGCGCGGTGATTGCGAAGCCAAAATCATAGCTGAATGCCCTCGGCGACTTTCTCGACGGCCTTGTCGCCGGCGAGCGTGCGCAGCAGCTCAAGCGCAAAAGGGAGCGACTGGGCCATGCCGCTGGCGGTGATGATGTTGCCGTCTTGCGTAACCTTCTCGCCGGTATAGGCGCCTTTGGGGAAGCTTTTCTCAAAGCCAGGGAAGCACGTGGCGTGGCGCCCCTCGAGCAGGTCGAGCTCGCCCAGGATAAACGGGGCGGCGCAGATGGCGGCGACGTGCTTGGTCGCGGCGAACTCGCAGACCACGTCGCAGACGCGCTGATCGGCGCGCAGGTTGGTGGCACCGGGTAGGCCGCCGGGCAGCACGACGCAGTCGTACTCGTCAAAGTCGATCTCATCAAAGAGCGCATCGCAGGTCACGGGGATCTGCAGCGAGCTTACGACCTCACGCGTGGGCATGATCGAGACGAGCGTGGCGCGCACGCCGCCGCGACGCATGACATCGACCATGGTCAAGCATTCAATAGTTTCAAAGCCATCGGCGGCGAGAACGGCAACGCTGGGCATGAGGGTTCCTTTCATAGGCGGCATACAATTAGCCGTCTTATACCCCGAAGACCTCCGCTTGCCACGCTCGATTTCCTAATGATTTTTCTGAGCAATGATTAAGTGGCTAGTTGCGCCTAAGGTGGACGACGGTCTCGCAGTGGAAGGTTTGTGGGAACAGGTCGACTGGCGTGATCTTTACGGGGGAGAAGGTGCCTTCTTCGACAAAGCGTTTGAGATCGCGCGCCAGGGTGGCCGGGTCGCAGCTCACATAGGCGACATCGCGGGCACTCGTGCTGGCGATAAGGTCGATCGCCTCGGGGGCGAGGCCTGCGCGCGGCGGGTCGACCACCAAGACGTCGGCATCCTGGTCGGGGAACTCGCGCACCGCGTCTCCGCCAATGACGTCGACGTTATCAAGCTTGTTGATCTCCAGGTTACGGCGCAGGTCGCGCACGGCGGGGCCGTAGGCCTCGACGGCGGCGACAAAGTCGCAGCGGCGGGCGAGCGGCAGGGTAAAGGTGCCGGCACCACAATACAGGTCCACGGCAAGCTCGTCTTCCTGCGGGTCGAGTGCTTCCATGACAAGCTCGATCAAAATCTCGGCACCCTTGGTGTTGACCTGGAAAAACGATGGGGCGGACAGGCGCATCTGGCCGTCAGCGATGTTCTCGGTCCACGAGCCCTCACCGGCGAGCATCTCCACCTTAGAGACACGGCGGGCCTTCTTTTCGCCCTTGCTCATCACGCGCACGATGCTCGTGGGGTGAGCGGCGTCCGCCAGCACGCGGGAGACCTGCGAGCGCGGAAAAGAGCCTGTGGGCGTCCAGAGTGCGACCTCGAGTGCCTTGGTGCGGCGCGATGCGCGAATGCCCACGCGTTCGAGCCCCAAGTCATGGCTGCCGCTTAGATAGTTAAGTGCGCCGACGACCGATTTGAGCGCCTTCGGGAAGCGCTTATCGAACAGCGGACACATATCGACGGTCACGATTTTGCTGGGGTCGACACCGTGCATGCCAAGGCGCACGCGACCGTTGACGACGGTCGGTTCGAGCTCGATTTTATTGCGGTAGCCCC
>DAWEIC010000019.1:0-16700 GCA_052364855.1 Collinsella sp. | reverse complement strand
CGGCCAGCTGGCCGGAGAGCGTCGACAGGTCGGCGTTGGAGAACACGCGATCGAGCAGTCCCAGGTCTTTGCGAACCATAACCGTGCCGCCATCACCCACGGCGATTCCCGCCGATTCCTGGCCGCGGTGCTGCAGTGCACGCAGGCCAAAGTACGTCAGTCGAGCCACGTCGCGATCGGGCGCCCATACGCCGAAGATGCCGCATTCCTCATGCAGCTGGTCGGAGTCCGGATCATACGTCGACATGGTGTTCACCTGTCCCGCGGCACGCTCGGCCGCGCGGATGGTTTCTTGAGACATGGCATCCCCTCAGAGCCTCGTATTTTGGCGTTACCCGCCTTATTATACGCACGGTATGACGCGCTCCCCAGTGCATGAGCAGCGCTTTTTAAAAGCCCACCGAGCTAATAATCCGTTTTGTGACCAAACATTTATTTGGCTTCACGACGCGGACGGCGGCCCCGTTCCAATCCACGCCACGACACCTCTCGCCCACCGTTAGGGGTTACATTGTTGCAATTGGGACGTTCGTCCTGTCTTTTGGCAGGTCGGCGGCGTATCCTTGTAACCTACAACAAGACGAGAAAGGTTATGTATGGATCGAAACGAACTCGACCCCAGCGTCCCCAGCGCCACAGAGGTCAAGAAGATCCCACTTATCATTAAGGTATATGCCGTCCTGTGCATCCTGTCCGGCGTGGGTACGCTCCCGTCGGTCGGCGCCTTTATGTGGCAGGTTATCACCGCGCTCATTAACGGCAACGCCGTCGAAAAGCTCGGCGACAATATGCTGGTCGCGGTCGGACTCATTGTCGCCGGCATCATGCTCTCGGCGGCCAGTGCGGTCATTTTGATCATCTTTGGTCTGGACCTCATCAAAAACCAGCGCCGCAATGCCGCCCGTCTGTCCTACATCCTCATCGCGTTCACCGTCATCGAGCTTTTGGTTGACGTGATGCTCCAGGGCATCGGGCCCTTCTTGTTGCGCCCCGCCATCCAGCTCGTCATCCTCGTCGCGCTTTCGGCCACCGTCGATCCCACGCTGCGCCAGGAGCGCGAGCTGCAACGCCGCCTGCAGGAGATGCTCGACCGCGACGCCGCCGCCGAGGGCATGCTCGGCCGCGATGAGACCGGCGAGGGCTACATCAAGCTCAACTACTTCAACCTGTTCTGGGTATTCTTTGTCTGCTGCATACTCGGCCTGATCGCCGAGGACATCTGGCACATGACGGTCGACGATCCGGGCGTCTACCAGGATCGCGCCGGCATGCTGTTTGGCCCCTTCAGCCCCATCTACGGCTTTGGCGCCGTGCTCATGACCATGGTGCTCAACCGCTTCTACAAAAAGAACCCCATCATTATCTTTTTGGTGAGCGCGCTGCTCGGCGCAAGCTTTGAGGTGTTCGTGGGCTGGTTTATGCAGACCTCGTTTGGCGTGGTCTCGTGGAGCTACTCGCATATGAAGCTCTTTGGCATGCCCGATCCGCTCGCCGTCCTTACCGGCGGACGTACCTGCACGGGCTTCGCCTGCCTGTGGGGCCTGGGTGGCCTCATCTGGATCAAGCTGCTGTTGCCGAGGCTGCTCAAGCTCATCAACATGATTCCGTGGAAGAGCCGCTACTCGGCTACCGTCATCTTCACCATCATTATGCTGGTCGATGGCGTTATGACGCTGCAGTCGCTCGATTATTGGTATCAGCGCGTCAACGGCACGGAACCGGATATTCCCGTTGCGCAGTTCTACGGCAAGTACTTCGATAATGACTTTATGGAGAATCGCTTCCAGAGCATGACCATAAGCCCCAAGGATGCGACGCGCGTGTAGCACCCACCGCGCCCAAAACGCAAAACGCCCGTCGGTATCACACGTACCGGCGGGCGTTTTTATAAACGAGCCTTCTATCGACGCAAGCCTCTACGCCTCGCGCTCGACCTCACTCACGCATTCATTCTTGATGGTGCCAACGAGCGCCTGCAGCGCATCGACCACGTGCGGGCGAATGTCGCCGCCGATGAGCACGAGCATGATGTCGTCGCCCACGGCCAGCTCACCGCTCGCCAGCCATACGCGCACATAGCCGATGCCCGGCATCGCGCGCGTCGCCTCGATGGCGGCCTGCACCTTCTGAGCGTCGAAGCCGAACACCATGCCGCCCACTCTGCGTCCGGGAGCTACGCCATCGGTTTCGATCCCGCGGGCCTCGGACTTGGGCGTCGCGCGCACCACGCCGTTATGCGTCAGATACATACCGCACGCAGGTGCCGAAGCATCGGCCTTGGCCTCGCGCAGCCAAGCATCCACCGAAGGCATCGTTTTGCCATTCTCGAGCATCGTTTCTCCCTCTACTGTCAGTGAGTAGCTAAAAGAGCCCGTCCCAAAATCAGCTACCCCTGGATAATCTATTCCTCGACCGGCGTGAGCACCATGACGGCACGCGTGTTGCTCAGCGACAGCGAACGGCAGGTCACAAGCGTTACAACCTTGGTTGCCGAAGCGGCACGATCGGTGGCATCACTCGCCACGGCAGAAGCGCCGTCAAGCATCTCGGACAGATAATTCGTCAGCCCGTCGTCGCCCTCAAAGTTGGTCGCGCGAGCCTTGGCATACGTGTCCTCGACAACTTTGGTCGCCAGTGGTCGCAGCTTATACGTAGCATCCCGCGTGATGTAGTACACATATTCAATGCTATCGAACGTCGCCTGATCAGTAGTGTCCGAAATCACGTTGAACATCGACCCGTCATTCATGTGGTGGCCGTAGATCGTGGTCTGCTGGTCAACCATTCCCGGCGCGGTGTCATCGCTATCCAAGAAAATGGCACCGGACGCGTTAGATGTACCGTCAAACAGCGTGTTGAGGTACTTGGAGTTGTTGTTGGTCTGCACCACGGGATAGTTGATGTTGGTGCCGGGCGCGTAAATCCAACCCACAACCTCGGGATTCGTCTGGGCAAGTGCATCAAAGTCGATAATCGGCACGCCGCTGGCGTCCTTGTCGCTTATATATTGCTTCTCGATTTTCTGATACGAATCGCTCGCCTGCTTATAGCCAATCTGAGCATTAATAAAGATAGCGGCGGCAGCGACAATCAGACCGATGCCCACGATGATGAGCAGAATGGGAATAACGGAGCGGCGCCTTTTGCGCGGCGGCTCGGTGTAATCCGACGGCGCGGCATGCGATGAAGACCGGGGCGGCTTCTTAGCATTGCTATAAGATGAAGGTCGATATGCGGCCGGCGCGTCCTGTCGACGATGCGTCGCCGGTGTCACGGGGCGCGGCGCGCGCGGCTGCTGAGGAGAGGATGTCCGACCCTGCTGTGCCGCACAGGCAGCACCCGGCTTCGACGGATCGGGAATCTGAGAAGCCTTGAATCGTTTTCCCTGATAGTCGGACATGGCTCTCCTTATACTGCGGTGAAACGGCGGAACGCCTAGGCGTCAGCCATCTCCTGCTTCATCTTCTCGATAACCTTGCGGTACTCGGGGTCGCAAGCACCCAGAATCTGTGTGGCATAGATGGCGGCGTTCTTGGCGCCGTTGATGGCAACGCAGGCCACGGGCACGCCCGAAGGCATCTGCACCATCGACAGCAGCGAATCCATGCCGCCCAGGTCACTCGTCTTCATAGGCACGCCGATAACCGGCAGCGGCGTAAAGGCAGCCACGACACCACCCAAGTGAGCAGCCTTACCAGCGGCGGCGATAATCACCTTGACGCCGCGATCGGCAGCAGTCGAAGCCCACTCGTGGACCTTCGCCGGCGTGCGGTGCGCGCTCGCAATGACGAGCTCATAGGGCACACCAAGCGCCTCGAGCTCGGCGGTGCAGCCTTCCATAACGCCCAGATCGGACTTGGAACCCATGATGATCCCGACAACCGGCTTCTGATCTGCCATAAACATAGACCTCCTGTTGAGAGCGGTGACGCGGCCAATCCGCGACCCTTAACTACTGAGAGTAGTATAGCTGCTCCCGTCCCTGCGGTCCCCGGATGCCCCGCGGCGGGCTGGGTTTTTATCTTCGCTCCCCTTGCTTCGCAAAGTCGCTCAGACAATAAACCCAGCCCGCCCGCAAAGCACCCCTCGACCTACCGGGGATTGCTATGACGTACGTTGGCTGATTTGGGTTGGAATGAAAGGTTTGCGGAGGGTGGTGGACAGTTAGTTCAGATACGTATTTTTTGGCCGTGCTTCTTGGCGCTAATAGAGTGGTTTGAAGTCACTTTGAGCCCCATGACAACCTTTCTCCCCCTTATATGAGCGTCTCCACCGGTTCAGAAAGTCAAATTCAGCCCAATCGGGCTCAGGTCGGCCTTTACACACCCTCTGAAAAATACGTATCTGAACTAACTGTCCAGCGACATTCTCGATCAACAGCAAAAGGCCTCCTGGCGAATGAAAATTCGCCAGGAGGCCCCTTACAAAACGTGGGCTCCTTCGTTCGAATGAACGAAGGAGCCCATACTCTTTTTTTAGGACAGGAGGCCGCGAGTCGGGCCACCAGCCGCCAATCAATCGCACTCGCCAAGCGAGCGGCGCAGCGTGCGCACAGCGCCAAGCAAATTGGCATCGTTGCCGTTCTGTGCTGGCTTGATGCAGGGCCTCGGTATGATGGGAAGAACGTGAGCCTGATCCATCATGCGCTCAAATGCCTCAAATAGCTCGGGACGGGCGCTGATTCCGCCGCCGACCACGATGACCTCAGGGTCGATGACCGACTGCAACCCCATCAGCATGTTGTCGAAGACCAACGCGTATGCATCCAGACCGCGACGAGCGTCCTCATCCCCCTCTTCAATCCAAGAGAAAATCCGATATCCGTCGATATCATCGGTCGGATCAATCCCCTTCGCCGCACACACCTGGTCTCGGAGCGCCCGCCAGCTGGTGACATCACCGTACACCGACCCAAAGGTCACGGGCTTGCGCACATCGTTGCTCACAAAGCACACGGTGCCGGCGAGATTGTGCGCGCCTCGCAAGATGTGACCGTCAACAACGATGGCACCGCCGAGACCCGTACCGATCACCACCATCAACCCCAGGGAGACCCCCTTCAGCGCGCCGACGGCATATTCTCCCAGTGCCGCGCACATCGCATCGTTCTCGATGGTTACGGGAAGCCCCGTGCTCTCGCGCAAGATGCGACCGAGCGGATATCCGTCCAAACAGTGAAGGGCGCCGCCTCCCCCAACCACGCCATCGGAATCGCCTTCGGAAAAGACTCCGGGCATACTTATTCCCACACCCCTCACCCGGGCGCGATGGGGCTCGATCACCGAGCGGAACGTTTCGATAACCTGGTCGGCGGGCGAGGTGCATGTTGGGATACTTCCGTGCTCCTCAATGTGGTAGTCGGCGTTCACCACCGCCCATTTCACCTGAGTGCCGCCCGCATCTATACCGAAATAGCAGTCCATAATCTTATCCCCTGTCCCATAGGGTTAGTCCAGGTCCTCGCCGTTGCTCTCGATGACCTTCTTGTACCAATAGAAGCTGTCCTTGCGGCTGCGCGCGAGCGTGCCCTTGCCCTCGTCGTCGCGGTCGACGTAGACGAAGCCGTAGCGCTTGCGCATCTCGCCCGTGCCGGCGCTGACCAGGTCGATGCAGCCCCACATGGTGTAGCCCATGAGGTCCACGCCGTCGAGTTCCACGGCATCCTCCATGCTCTGGATGTTCTTGCGCAGGTAGTCGATGCGGTAGCCGTCATGGATGGAGCCGTCGGCCTTCACCTCGTCGCTCCAGCCGATACCGTTCTCCACGATCCAAAGCGGCTTGTGATAGCGGTCGTAGAGCTCGTTCAAGGCGATGCGCAGGCAGTACGGATCGGTCGCCCAGCCCCAGGCGTTGGTCTCGAGGTAGGGGTTTTTCACCATGCCGAAAGCGAGATTGCCGGACGCGACCTCGAGCTCCTTCTGGCGCAACGATACCGTCGAGCCTCCGTAGCACGAGAACGACAGGAAATCTGCCGGATAGGTTGCGAGAAGCTCGAGGTCGTTCTCGCCCATTTCCAGCTTGATGCCCGCGCGCTCCATCTCCCTCAAGCGATAGGCGGGATAGTGGCCGCCCACCTGCACGTCGGCATACCACAGCGCGTCACGCTCGCGTTCCATGGCGAGCAGATGATCGGCGGGGTCGGCGGAATAGGAGTAGATGGGGTTGTACGCGAGCATCTGACCCACCATGATCTTAGGGGAGATTTGGTGCGCCGACCGAACCGTAAGGGCAGACGCCACGAACTGGTTGTGCGCCGCCTGGGCCTTCGCATGGGGGCTCCCATCCGTAAGCCCGCCCGCCATGAAGCTCCCCATGCTCATCATGTTGATCTCGTTGAAGGTGAGCCAGTACTTCACCTTGCCCTGATAGTGCTTCATGACGCAGGTGGCGTAGCGCACGAACAGGTCGATGAGCTCGCGGCTCTTCCAACCGCCGTACTTGTTCACGAGCGCGAGCGGGGTCTCGTAGTGCGAGAGCGTCACGAGCGGTTCGATGCCGTACTTAGCGCACTCGTCAAACACGGCGTCGTAGAACGCTAGACCCTCGGTGTTGGGCTCAGCCTCCTCGCCCGTGGGGAAGATGCGCGCCCAGTTCATGGACAGGCGGAAGCACTTGAAGCCCATCTCGCCCATGAGGGCGATGTCCTCGGCGTAGTGGTGGTAGAAATCGGTGGCCGTGTGGCTGGGATAGTAGTAGCCATCAACCACCGCCACCTCCAGCCCTTCAGGAAGTCCCTCCTCGCAAACCGCATACACGGGAAGCGCGCCGGTTTCCCCTGTCGCGGTATTACGCCACGTTATCTGCCGTGACACCGTATGGCTACCGCTGGTCATGGCGTCCGAGGTGTTCGGTCCTTTGCCGCCCTCTTCCCAGCCGCCCTCATACTGGTTGGCGGCGGTGGCGCCACCCCACAGGAAACCTTCCGGAAATGCCATTGGGTACCTCCTCGATCGTGAAAACATCTTCATGAAACGGGAAGACGGGCTGCATGGCAGTCCCGGCTTCCCGTCAGATAATCAGTTAGGCGCTTGCACCCATGCGTTGATAGACCGTGATGAAGCGCTCGGCAAGGATACGGAAGCCCTCAGCGCTCATGAGCTGATCCTCCGCATGCAGCAAGATGATGCGAAACGGCAGCTCCTCGCCGCTGGCCTCTTGCTGAAGCAGTTTCATGTGAGCGTCGTGGCCTGCGTTGAACACCACGTTGCCCTCGTCGATAAGTTTCCGGGCGGCCTCAAAATCACCATTCTCGGCACAGGTTATCGCTTCGAGGTAGCAGCTGCGCGCGCTCCCCACCTGAGCGACGATAGAGAAGCACGTCATTTCAAACTGATCGATCGCTTCTTGTTTGATCTCTGACATGGCTATGCCCCCAGCAACTTTCGAGCCTGTTTGAGCACGGCCTCGCCGTTCATTGTCCCATACGCTGTCATATCAATCGGCTCCACCGGACAGTTCACTTGATTCTTCACCTTGTTGAGTTCAAAGCGAACCTGCGGTCCCAGCAGGATAACGTCGCTATCCGCATATTCCGCCGCTTGGTTGACAGGGTGCGCCTCGATGGTGCACACGAAACCGTCTTTTTCAGCCGCCTGTTGCATGCGCTGTACCAGCATGCTCGTCGAAGCGCCCGCGGCGCACATAAGTACGATATGTTTCATCCTACGCTCCCAACCTCATGGAAAATGATGGTGTGAATATGAAAATCCCTATGCGGCCGATTCCTCGAGAGCGGCCTGCTCCTCTCGCAACGCCTGGCGATCAGCCATAAGGGTGAAGGGGGTATACATGAGCACCGACACCGCCAAAACCGCAACCGAGATCACCAGGCACCCGATGCCGCCCTGCATGAATGCGATGACCGGCTGGGGAAGCACCCAGGGAAGCTGAATCGTGGGGTTGAACGCAGCCCCAAGACCGAGGGCGTAAAGCGCCTGGACTACGATGGCGCAGACCGGGATGTTCAGCACGAACGGGATGAAGTACGTGGGATTCAGCACGACCGGCAGACCGAACATGAGCGGCTCGGAGATATTGAAAAGCGACGGAACAAGCGCGATGCCGCGAATCGCCTTGAAGCGCTCGGACTTGGTGAAGAGCAGCGAGATGCTGATGCCCAGGGCGTTAGCCTGGCCACCGATGGCGGTGCCGAGCGCGACGACGGCCCAAGCGCCATAGGGCAGTGCCTCGCCCGCGATGATGGCCTCGGTGTTAGCAGCGCTGCAAGCCATGATTACCGGAGCGTAGAAGTTGAGCATCACGTTGGGGTGGACACCGAAGAACCAGAAGATCGACTGCAGCGAGCACACGATGATATAGGCCAAAGGAGAGGCACCGACCATCGTGACCGGCGTGCCGATCAAGGTGTTGATCATATCGAACAGGTTGCCCCACGGGGTGAAAGAAAGACCCCACTTGGCGAACCACACCGCAGTGAATAGCACGATGGCGGCAAACATCGGCGACAGCGAGTCTGCAACCATGGGCGGAACCATATCGGGGAGCTTGATTTCAAGCTTGCTCATCAAAATGGCTGTCACCTTCGGCACGATCAGGCCAAGCAGAATGGCGACGAAGATGCCGTTCGATCCCATGTACGACGTGTTGATGAAACTCGCCATGGGAATATCCTCGAACGATTGCTGCGGCATGAATGCCAAAAACACCGCGCCGCTCACGATGCCACCGGTATAACCGCTAAGGCCGCATACCTTACCCCACCTCAAACCGATGAAGAAGGAGATGTATATACCCATCATGTTCATGGTAACGGTGAGGATGGAGTTGCCGGTCGCCATGAGACCGCTCGAAACCACCCAATCGGAGAACCCCGGAATGGGGAAGTTGATGAGAATCGCGATAACCGAGACGCCAAGGGTCATGGGCAGCGTGCACATCATGCCGCCCATGAGGGCGTCGAGCATCTTGCTGTCAGCAACCTTGCTTGCCACAGGTGCGATTGTCTTATCCATTATGTTTTGGATCTTGTCGAATACCGCCATGTTTCAGCTCCAATCTTTGCAGTGAACTCTATCGATGCCCGTGTGCGGCATCTTCCCCTCTAGATAGCGCATCCACCTCTCTTCAAAATCACAACGACGTGCTTCAGGCAGTACGCCATTCAGCGTGAATTGGCGAGATTGCCCCAGCGGACGCTTACGTCAGGTCCGCGTACGTCACGAGCCCCACGTCCTGCTCTGCAAGCCATGCGGCGACATCAGGGTCGACAAGCATCGCGGCTTCCCGGATGCGGGCCTCGAGCATGGTCGAGTTATCTCGCAAGTACGCGTCGATATAACCTGGGTGAAACACCATGAGACGGCATATCCCTTCCGGTGTCGTTTCAAGCGCCTCTCGAAGCGCCGCAAAGGGATCCGCTTCATATGACGAGAAATCCTTGGGAACATAGGAAAGCACCGGCGTCGAGCGAAAGGTGACTGGCTCGCCCGGAGCACCCATCGCGAAATAGGGCAGGCCGTGACGCTCGGCAACGATCTCAAGGCCGCGGAAGAACATGGGGCTTGCGACCGCATGTCCCTCGAAGTAATCGGGCTCACGCCCGACGAGCTCAAGGAATCGCCGATACTGCGCCTCGATTTCGATAATGACCTCGTCAAGCACCACGAAGTCCTCCCCAGCCCGCGCGGCGGCGCGATATGCTGAGCTCCGCTTGAAATTGCCATCATCGTCAACGATGCTCGAGATGAGCGAGGAATCGCTGAGGGGCCTACCCGTGCAGATATTGGTGTGCTGACCCAAGCAGAGATCCTTGATTTGCAGGCGCGCCAAACCGCTTTCTGCAAGCGGCATGTTGGTCATGACGCCCACCGAGCGAATGAGCCCCGCTTGGACCGCGGCCGCTATCCCGCAATTAACACCGTCGCTGTAACCTAAATCGTCGGCGCGCAGCAATAACCGCTTCATCCGATCCTCCTCAACCGATATCTCGTCGAGCGGCAAAGCAACGAAGCGATGCCCTGTGTAGAGCCGATGCCGTGTTCCGGCGGGGCGGCAAGCTTCGTCGTCTCTTCTTGCATTAAGTATGACGCCGGCTATATCCAAAATCGGTTACATGCTGTGCCACAAGGTTGCGAGATGGCTACGCGAGTTTCATAACGTGAAACTCCGCAGGAATACCGGCATGCTTGAGCTATAGTTTGGTCAAATGAGGCCCTCTTATTCGGGCCACTGAGCATAAAGGGGACAGCCATCATGGAAAAATCCATCTCGATGGGATCGGTTGCCGAACGGTTGCTTGACTACATCGACACCGCAATGCAGCACGACACCAACTACGAGATAGCGACCACGCTGGTGAAAAACTACAGCAAGCTGAGCGAGCTCTCGATTGGAGAAATCGCCGACATGTGCTTCGTCTCGAAGGCTTCAGTGTCGCGATTCTGCCGGTTTATGGGTTTCGCTGATTTCAAGGACCTGCGCAACCAGCTTGAACATGACGTCCTCAAAACCGGGTTGTTTCCACATGCCTTTGTAGAACAGCTGTCAAACGACACGGAAGGCGCTCTGGCATCCTACCGGGAGGCGATCCTGCTCAATATCGAAACGACCATCTCGGCGGCAAACATCGCGAAACTGCCCGCCATTGTCGATGATTTGCACGACAGCGGGCATGTCGCGTTCTTCTCCCACCACTTCCTCTGGGACGTGGGCCGCTACTTCCAAAGCAGGCTCACCATCATGAACCGCCCCATCGAGCTTTACCTCGATTATTCATCGCAGCTCGCCTGCGCGCAATCGCTCACCAAATCCAGCCTCGCCATCATTTGCAGCATAGGGGGAACATACCCCATTCGTTATCCAGAAATCGTCAACGCACTCGCCGCCTCCGGCTGTCGTCTTCTCGCCATCACACAAAACACCTCAAGCGCCTACTGGAACCATGCCTCCTGCATACTGAGCTGCGGAGTGACCAACAACATCGACACGGGCAAGTTCGGTGCGCTTGCCGCCATCGACTTGATAGTCATGGAATACCTGAGGCGTTATGGAGCCGATTCCGGTACTGGCGAGTAATCTCGTCGGACCACCGACGCTCAGCAGGGCAAGCCGTTTTCTCTAATCACGTCCTGATACCAGAAGAAGCTGTCCTTCCTGAAACGAGCGCATTGCTTCGCATCGGTTTCCGTGCGATCGACATACAGAAGGCCGTAGCGCTTAGTGAACCCCTGATGACTTGAGCATAGATCCATGAGGCTCCAAACGCAGTAGCCGAAGACGGGATAGCCTTCGCGAATGAGCTCCTCGACCTCGCCCAAATGTCGTGAAAGGTATTCGATGCGCACGGCATCATGCACCCTGTTCTCCTCGTCAAGTGACTCGGAAAGCGCCATGCCGTTCTCCGTGACGATCATCGGAAGCTGGTAGCGATCGTAGAGCTTGCGCATGCCCACGCGAAGCCCAAGGGGGTCGATGCCGTTCGACATCCACTCGGTCGGCGCGATCGCAGGGTTATCGCAGAGTTCGAAATCCCCGCCCGACCACGGAGGGAACCGGTCGAAGCGGATGGGCTCCGTGCGCTCATGCGCACAATTGCTGAAATAGTAGTTCACCCCAAGAAAATCGGGCCTCGTCGCGACCAGGATGTCGTGGTCCCCGCACTCAACAACAGGGTAGAAACCTTCGCGCTCCAGGTAATAGCGCGCATAAGGCGAGATGTCGCCGCGCACACTCAGGTCGAGCAGGTAGTTCTGCATCATCTCCTCGGCGTTCATGGCCGCAAGCACATCCGCCGAAGCGCTCGTCCGCGGGTTGACCACCTGCATGGCGACAACGGGGCCGATCTGCGCATCGGGGTCGATCTGTCGCAGGCACGCGATGGCGCGATGCTCGGCAAGAGCGACATGATAGCTCATCTGGTAGGCGTTCTTCTGCCGTTGGCGCGGATCGGTTTCGGTGTCACCCGTGTTGCTGGGCGCGGAGGTCGCAATTAGCTGTTCATTCACGGTAACCCAGCGCTTGACGCGCCCCTTGAAGTGCGTGAAGCAGATTTCGGCATAGCGCACATAGAAGTCGATCATCTTACGGCTCTTCCAGCCGCCGAAGGCCTCGACCAACGCACTCGGACATTCGAAGTGATACAGGGTGACCAAGGGCTCGATCCCTCGCTCCAGCAGGTAGTCAATCAGCTGGTCATAAAACGCCAAGCCCTCAGGATTGGGATCCCCCGAGGCATCGGGCATGATGCGGCTCCAAGCGAAACCCATCCGGTAGACCTTGATGCCGAGCTCGGCCATGAGGTCGACATCCTCACGCCAGTGATGATAGTGGTCCGAGGCGATCTTGTTATCGGCGATGCCGGGACGCCCCGGGCCGCGATCGGTGGTTGCCGGACCTTTGCCTCCTTCATCATACCCACCCTCAACCTGAAAAGCGCTGGTGGAAGCACCCCAGAGGAAACCTTCGGGAAACCGGTGCTGAGTCATGAGTTCAACCTCTCGTCACGGATGTCACTTCTTGCAACTCCCGTTATAACGGATGTACGAACCAAAGCCTGTTACTCATTCCCGGGCAATGTTTCACGATTTGAAAACGGCCGTGCCATCATGCACCGCAAACTCTAAAGAACATGCCGTCGCGAAGGCCAAGCCTCATGCCCGCCACCGTCACGTGCCGGCGCCGCACACCGCCAAGCCGCTACTCCCCGTCGCGGAAGGTCAAGAGGTCGCGGTAGTCCGTGTCGCGCGTGCTGCCCGTCTTCGAGAACGGGTTCACCGAAGCAGGACACCTCATCCTCAAGATCTACCTCCTCGACGAAACCAAGGTCGATTTAGGAGACGCAACGTTACTACAGCGCAGGGAAAACGGCCCGCCGAATAAAATCGGATCGATCCCCCGTCTTTCGGTCGATTGCCACCACCATGGATGCCGGAAAGCGCACGGTAACTGCAACAAGCGGCTCATCAGCAACAACGCCAGGCCTGACATGGATGCGCTCAAGACGACCCGTCCAAGTCTCTTGCTCAAACTCTACGCTCTCGCGCTCGATATCTTCGTCTGTCAGGACCGATCCATCAGCTAGTTTGTACTCAGTCATTATCTAGAACCTCCCTCTCAGACAAACCATGCTTGAGAGCATCGCGGTGGACAATTGCCATGGAAGTATCCTCTCCTCCAGGCAGAGTTTGTCATACTCATTGCATGACAAACTCTGCCTTGATACGTTCCCCACCCCATGCTCATCGGCAAAGCTCAAGGCCATAAGCGAAATAAGCTTCTAACACCGAACAATTCCTACCGCTACCCATCAGACCTCTCCAGCAACATCCGTAAGTCATCGATGGGCGGCAGAGCATCGAGCAACTCTCGTGGCATATCCTTCGACGTCTTATAGGTGGCCACACCCATGGGTTTTGTGAAGTCTTGGATCACATAGTCAACAAATCCCTTGTCCATGCCTTTGCAAAGCACAAGGCCTATGGAGGGATTCTCGTGCTCGCGACGCTCAAAGTCGTCCAGGATGCGTAGATAGCCAGAGAGCTGGCCGAGATAGGCCGGCTTGAAGGGGCCGCTCTTGAGCTCGACTGCAACTAAACAGTTGAGGTCGCGGTTGAAGAACAGGAGGTCGATGTACTGATCGATGCCAAAGGCGTCGAGATGGTACTGGTTTCCCACAAACGCGAAGGCTCGACCGAACGTCATGATGAACTGCTTGATATTCTGCACGATGCCTTGCTCTAACACGCGCTCGTCGACATCCTCCGCATCGCGCACCCCGAGTTCCTCAACATTGATAAAGTCGAGCAGATACTCGTCCTTGAACGTGGCGATAGCGCGCAGCGCCTGCTGACCCTTTGGCAGCGTTGAGAGGAAGTTGTTGGAGACCTCTCCTTGATGATGAAAGTCGTCCGCCTTCAGCGAGCGTTTGAGCGCCTCCACACTTAAGTGCTCAAATGCGCACTTGTGAATGTAGAAGAGCCGCTCGTCAAGGGTCTTAGCACCTGCAAGGATATACCGATGATGGGTAAACCCAATCGCTAAAAAATCATCGAGAGAACATGTGTTTGAATTCGGCACTTGCAAGTGACGAATTTGCAGAAGGCCACCGTCTGAAGATTCGTCACTCACGAGTGACGAATCGAGAAACGCCTGTTCATCGCCCGGAGCAGACCAAGCTTCAAAGAAGATTCGCATATATTTGAGACTTGTTGTGGAGAAGCCCCTGAGTCCTGGCAGCTCCTTCCGCAATTGTTCGCTGATGGTTTTGAGCGCGTTGGTTCCCCACGTGCCATTGCGCGTGTTGGCGGAGACGTAGCCTCCCACGGCGAAATAGAGCTGCAGCTGCTGAGCGTTGGCGCTCTTCGCCGCAGCATACTGCGCACGCAATATCGCCGTCTTGATGGTCTGAACTTCCTCACGATAGCCCGTAATCTCTGACATCATGGCGTCCTCCTCTTCTTACGAACTTGTGTTCCATGACGCGTTCTATGCTATCAACGCGTGCGGACACAAAATTGCGCGTACCATAGAGGCGTTTTCTGCTTCGCCTCGTTTGGGAGATGTATGTCCAAACCCTCATCCGCACTCGACGCCAGCTCTTGCGATGTTTACGCCGACTCCGCGCGCCACCCTCTCACGCGCACATGGTGCGTAGCTGCGCTCGCCCTCATCTGCTGCGCGCTCTGGGGCAGTGCGATCCCCTGCATCAAGATCGGCTACGAGCTTCTCGGCATCCAAAACGGCGACGTACCATCGGAGTTTCTCTTCGCTGGCGTGCGCTTTATGCTTGCCGGCGCTATCGCACTTGCCGCTGCAGTCATAACAAGACGTCGCTTGCCTCGCGTCTCACGCACGGGATGGCCACTCGTTATCAGACTCTCGCTTGCCCAAACTATCGTGCAGTACGCCTTCTTTTATATCGGCGTTTCAAACGCTTCGGGTGTGCGCGGCTCAATCGTCAACGCTATGAACACGTTTCTCTGCGTGTTGATGGCAGCGCTCGTGTTCCGGCAAGAACGGCTCACTGCGCGCAAAGTCCTCGGCTGCGCTATAGGTTTTGCCGGAGTCGTTATCGTCAACCTCACCGGTGGCGATAGCGGCGGCACCGTCACGCTCACAGGCGAGGGCTTCATCCTTATTGCCGCTGTCTCCTACGCTGTCTCGTCTGCCCTCATCCACACCTACTCCCAGCGCGAGGACCCCGTGGCGCTCAGCGGCTACCAGTTTATCAGCCCTAGTCATCGCTCAAAGCCCCTTCGGCAGCACACGGTGCTACCGAGTCACCGCAGGCCGGGGCGGGAGGGGCCGAGTTTCCTCCTGAGCGACTCTGCTTGCAGCCGGAGCGAAAGGGGGAAATCTCGGCCCCTCCCGCCCCGGCCGGACAGGTCACACTACACCGTGTGCTGCGGCAGGTCCTGCAGGGCGATGACGTCCATGCCCATGTCGTTGGCGCTGCCGTGACCCTGCTGGTCCTCACGCACGGCCTCGATAGCGCTCACGTACGTGTTGGCCGCGGACATCGCGGTCACGCAGGTCACGCCGCGACGCACTGCCTCGGTGCGCAGCAGATAACCGTCGCCACGCGAGCCCGGGCCGTATGGCGTATTGATGATTACCGCAATCTTGCCATCGGCGATGAGATCGCCGATATTGGGACGCTCGCCGTCGTGCGGGCCGCTAATCTTTTCCACGACCTCGCACGTCACGTTGCCTCCACGCAGCACGCGCGCCGTGCCCTCGGTGGAGCAGATATCAAAGCCCAGGTAGCGCAGGATACGGGCGACCGAAAGGATATGACGCTTGTCGCGGTCGCACACGCTAATGAACACCTTACCGGCGCTCGGGTCGGGCAGCTTGTAGTCAATCGCCAGCTGCGTCTTGGCGTATGCCTCGGGATAGCTCTTAGCGATACCCATGACCTCGCCCGTCGACTTCATCTCGGGCCCCAGGATAACGTCAGCGCCCGGGAAACGACCCCAGGGCATAACGGCTTCCTTCATGCAGAACCAGTCCAGCTGGCGCTCGTCGCTCGGCAGGCCCAGGCTCGCGATGGAATCGCCTGCCATGATACGCGCCGCGCACTTGGCCAGCGGCACGCCGGTGGCCTTGGAGATAAACGGCACGGTGCGGCTCGCGCGCGGGTTTGCCTCGATCACGTAGACGGTCTCGCCCTTGATGGCATACTGCACATTGACCAGGCCGCGTACGCCCAGCGCCATCGCGATGCGGCGCGTGGTCTCGCGAAGCTTTGCCTGCAGGCTCTCGCTAAAGCTGAACGGCGGGATGCAGGTCGCAGAGTCGCCGGAGTGAATACCGGCCTCCTCGATATGCTCCAGAATGCCGCCGATGTAGACCTCTTCGCCATCGCACAGGGCGTCGACATCGGACTCGATCGCGCCCTCCAAGAAGCGGTCCAGATACACCGGGTAGTCGGGGCTAATGCGCGCAGCCTCGGCCATGTAATCGCGCAGATGCTCGGCATCGTAGGCGATCATCATGCCGCGGCCGCCCAGCACGTAGCTCGGACGCACCAGCAGCGGGTAGCCGATGTGCGCGGCAACGGCCTCGGCCTCCTCAAACGAGGTGGCCTGGCCCGCCGGCGGGTACATGATGCCCAGCTTGTCGAGCAGAGCGGCGAAGCGCTCGCGGTCCTCGGCAAAGTCGATGGCATCGGGCTTGGTGCCCATGATGTTCACGCCGCTCTCCTCGAGCATGCGCGCCAGCTTAAGCGGGGTCTGGCCGCC
>DAWEIC010000018.1:0-17408 GCA_052364855.1 Collinsella sp. | reverse complement strand
AGAACGTCCATTACAGTCGAAATTGTCAGCCTGGGACCATCTCGGGCTACGATTGAGGCGCGCCCAGAACGGGCCGCCGACCGGGCGCCCGCGCACGGCCGAACGTCCCTGCCCCCGAGAGGGCCTGTTGGGTGCTGCCGGCGCGGGGCGCGCCGCCCCCGACGGCTGATAGGAAAGTGCCGGGCAGGTGCCGCGGCTGGTAATGTGAGTGCCGAGGGGGAGGCCATCCGGTCGAACGACTACCGGAAGGATACCACCGTGAAAGCGCCATCCGCCAGACCCGCGGCCGTGCTCGGCCTGGACGTCGGCAAGTCGTCGCACTGGGCCTGCCTGATCGACCGCGACGGGGAGGTGCTGGCCAGCGCCCCCGTCCGCAACAGGGAGGCCGAGCTCGACGCGCTGTTCGCCTCCGCGCCCGCCGGCACGCTCGTCGTCGTCGACCAGTTCCGCAACATAGGGTCCCTCGCCGTGAGGCGGGCCCGCGCCGCGGGGCTCGGGGTCGCCTACCTGCCCGGCCTCGCCGCCAGCCGCGCCGCGGGCCTGTTCGCCGGCGAGGCCAAGACCGACGAGCGCGACGCCGCGGTGATCGCGCGGACCGCCCTGGGCGTGCCGGACTCCCTGTCGGGGGTCCCGGGCCGCGGCGAGGCCCTCGAGGCCGCCCGCGCCCTCTCGTCGCAGCGCGACCACGTCGTCGCCTGCGCGACCAGGGACAAGAACCGCCTGCGCGCGGTGCTGCTCGAGTCCTGCCCGGCCCTCGAGGCCGCGGTCGACGGGTTCGGCGGGGCGTGGGGGATCGCCCGCTCCGGGGCCGAGGGCCCGCGGGCCGAGGCCGCCGGGGAGGCCGCGGCCGCCTCCACCGCGCCCCCGCCGGCGCTCGTCGAGGCCGAGAACAGGCAGGTCAGGTTCCTGGCCGCCCGAATATCGGAGGCCCTCGACGAGGCCGGGGCCCTCGAGGCCGAGACGGCGGCGCTGCTCGAGGGCGACGAGACCTACGCGTGCCTGCTCACCGTGCCCGGCATCGGCCCGAGGACCGCGGCGCAGCTCGCGGTGTCGGTCGACATCGGGAGGTTCCCGGACCACGACCACCTGGCCTCGTACTGCGGCATAGCCCCGAGGGTGAGGAGCTCCGGAACGTCGGTGAGGTCGGTCAGGGCGTCCAGGCGCGGCGACGCGAGGCTCAAGTCCCTGCTGATCTTCTCGTGCAACAGCCTGGTGAGGTCCTCGGGGCGCTACGGCGAGTACTACCGGGCCTGCAGGGCACGGGGCATGGGGCACGGGCGGGCGCTCAAGGCCGTCGCGAGGAAGCGGCTCAGGGCGATATACGCCGTGATGCGCGACCGGGTGCCCTACCGGGAGTAGCCCCGACGGTTGACAAAACTATAGGAACACCCAATGACTAGTCAGAGATGAGCGTGGATAATCTCCCGGTTTTGGCCTGCGTGGGGGCTCAAAGTGGGAGATTATCCACGCTCGTGATTTGAGTGTCCGAAAATCCACGCTCGTTTGGTCGGTGCATGTCTACGCAGCGTAGGTTGTCGAGGGCTGTCTTCAAATGGATACTGGCTCTTGAACCGGTTCGCTCCATTCTTCCAATCTGATCGGACATCTCATGAACCAGACACCGCAAAGCAATGTCCCCCATACTTTTTTGGCAGCACATGCCATCAAGCGGCTGCGCGAAGATCGCGGCCTCACCCAGCGCGCCCTGGCGGAAAGCCTTGGCGTGACCGATAAAGCCGTCAGCAAGTGGGAGTCCGGCCGCGGCCTTCCCGACATTTCCCTCGTTGAGCCTTTGGCCCAGAGACTCGGCATAAGCGTGGCTGAGCTTTTGGCTGGTGACATTCGGGCCAACGCCAACCGTGCAGGCAATATGCTCAAAGGCGTCTTTTACGTTTGCCCTATCTGCGGAAACGTTGTGCACGCGCTCGGAGAAGGCAGCTTTAGCTGTTGCGGCTCCACGATGTTTCCCCAGGAGGCCGAAGAGCCGGACGCGGATCACGCCTTTTCCATCGAGCGCATCGAGGACGATTGGTACGTCACGCTCGACCATCCCATGACCAAGGATCATTACATTAGCTTTGTGGCATATGCGACTATGGATGGCATCTGCCTCAAGAAGCTCTATCCAGAGCAATCGGTGCAACCGCGTTTTCATATCACCGGACGCGGCAGAATGTACCTCTACTGTAACCAGCACGGACTCTTTGTTTTGCCGACGCCTCGCAAGTAAAAGCCCGCTGTCCGCCCGATGCCCCTGCGCCAACGAGTTGCGGTGGAATAGTTCCTGAAAGTGCTGGTTTAGAGCCTAAACAGGAGCTATTTCACCGCAACTTAGGAGGGCGATTGGAGGCGCGGTGGGGCCGGATTGTTATTTGAGGCCGGGGAGGCGGGTGTAGGGGAACGAGCGCTCTAGGAACTCGGCGCAGCGGGCGTAGTCTTTGGCAAAGTAGCTGCTGTAGAGCGAATCGAGCACGTATTGCACGGCGATGTGGCTGGCGAACTGCGTGATGCGGTGCGTCATGCTCTCGTGGTCGCTCACCGTGAGGTAGGCGGCAAAGCCGGGGTGCAGGCGCGCACAATAAGGTGTGCCGATGACAATGACGGGAACATGTCGGCTGCTGAGGATCGGCAAGATTTCCTTGAGGTTGGGTGCAAGGCCGCTGTAGGAGATGACGATCGCCACATTGCCGGAATCCGAGGCGAGCGCCGTGCGCACCTGGGCCTCGGTGCTGCTGTAGCATGTGGCGCTCTTGCCGGACGAAAGTAGGCGGTCGCGGAACATCCCCGCTGGATAGAGGTTGTGCGAGCCGGTGTAGATATCGACCTGCCGTGCCTTCGCGATCAGTTTGGCGGCGTGGTCGAGCTGCGCGGGGTCGAGCAGCTCCTGCGTCTCGGCCAGCGTGGTCTGGTAGAGCCCTTCCATGCGCTCCATAACCTGCGCGGGCGTGGACGTGGCATCGAAGGGAAAGTTGATGTCCACGTCGCGGCGGTTGCCTGCTTCGGTCGCCAGGCGGATAAGCTCGACCTTGAGGTCCTTAAAGCCCTCGAGGCCGAGCTTTTTGCAAAAACGGTGCACGCTTGCGACCGAAACATTGGCGCGGGCGGCAAACTCCTTAATGGAGAGTCCGCGGATGTCCTCGCCCATGGCAAGGGCCGAGATGCCGAGCTGCTGCTCGGTAGGGGTTAGGCCCTGCGCCTCGGTAATCTTGCGTTTGATATCCATTCGAACTCCCGCACTCGCCAAACCTGCCAAAAAGAGACGGGTTTATTTTGGCAGGTTTTGCCCGAGAAGGGTAACGGGGCCGAGGACACCGCTGGGCGCGACGGGCTCGGTGAGGGCGAAGATGTCGGAGGTCGCATGGTCGAGCGTGTTGATGACATCGATGGCGAGCTCGTGTGCGCCGGCGGTAAGCGCGCCTGTCGCAAAGCGGTAGGGCGGGCAGATGCGCGTGCCGAGCGTTTGTCCGTCGAGCGTGAGTGTTGCGACTTCGTAGACATCCCCCAGGTCAATGGCGGTGTGGGCGAGGTCGTCGGTCAGCTCGAACGACGTGCGATAGTGGAACGTGCCGCAGATGCCGGCGAACTGCTCGGCCGTGAGGTCGCACAGTTGCTCGAGCTTTTGCGGCTCGCCAAAGGTTCCATCGCTGCCGGCAGGGGAGAGGGCAACGGTCCACGGTCCGTCGATGCTAAGGCAAACCGCATCATCCGCATTCGTGTTCGCCCCGTCATCGAGTCCGACCTCGTCGCCCGTTCCCAGAACAACAACGCAGCTCTCGAAGGGCGCCAGCTCCAACGCGCCATCAAACGCAACGGGTTCGGTGCCGTTCAGCAGGTCGAGGCGCGTGCCGCAAAGGCGCTCGCCTCGAGCAAGTGCAACCGTACAGCAAATACTTTCACGCGGATGCTCGTTGACTAGCATCACATAGGTCTCGCCCGCACGCTTGTAGCGAAGTGCGCGCAGCCAGGGCTGTGGCCTATCGGTCACAACGGTCTGCAGCCCCGCGTCTGCCAGCGCGTCCGCCACATCGGCAAGTGGCGTTGCCGTAAGCCCGTCCAGATCGGCTGCGCCATCCGCGTCATAAAGAGCGCCGGGCACTTCGTCAGCAGCGAGCACCGTGACACCCGCGGCCATCATGCGCCTCACCTCTTCCGCTGTAGCCGCGCCAATAAACGAAGCCCCGGGCATAACAAACGCCTGGTAGCGACAGCCATTAACGGCAAACGTCCCATCGGCAATCGAAACCTCGTAACGCTCCTCATTCTCAAAAGCCTCTGCCGGCACAAAATCAAAGTCGATCTGCGCGCGCGTGAGTTCGGCCGCCACGCGCTCGACGGGCATGGCGTTGCCGGCCCATTCGGAGTCGGCATGGTACAGAATGGCGACGGGGCGAGCGGCAGCGCCTTCCGAAAGGAGCGTCGCCGTGCGATTCATATAGCGCATGAGCTGGCCAAAGTGTGGCCATTGCGGGTTGTTGCCGTGCGCGTAAAAGTGCGGCGGGCAGTCCCAATCGGGGAAGGGCGCCATGCTAAACGCGTGCGGCGTAAACCAGTTAATACCGCGGACGAGCATATGGTCGGCGATCCACTTCATCTCGCGCAGGCCCTCGTGCCAGCCAAAGGCGCCAAAGACCTCGGCCATGCAGCGCCCCTGCTTTTTGGGGTCGAGGCGCGCTGCCGAAGATCCCAACTTGGCGAGCGCGTACGTAAAGAACTCCATGTTCCATGCGCCGTGGAAGTAGCTGTAGCGCCCGCGGTCAATTCCGGGGGCAAGCTGGTTGATGACCACATCCACGCCAGCCATGTCCTGCCCCGCGACCGCGCGGAAGTAATGTCCGGCGCCCTGGCCCAGGCGCGTGTGGCAACTCTTGTCCTCGATCACGTGGCCAATGTGCATAATGCCGTGCGCGCGGCACCAATCGCCAATCTGCTCGTCAAAGCAGCTGCGGTAGAGCTGCGTAGCAAGGTCCATATAGGCGTGGCGAACCTGGGCGCCGTTTGCCTCGCGCGTCCAAAGGCCGTGCAACTTAGCAAGCCAATTCTCGCCAAGCGCATCGCGCAGGCGGTGGGCAAGCTCGTTCGACCACGGCAGCGCTAGGTCGCCTCGCCCGATAAAACTGCTGGTAGAAGCATCGTCGAGCGTGGTGCCCTTCTCGTTCATAAAGCCGGGCTCATCGGTGAAAAAGCCCAAGATCGTTTTGCCAAACTCGTCGCTCAGATGCTCAAACGTGGGCTCGTAGACGGCGTCGATGAGCGCGTGGCACGAGGCGGCGTCGACCATGTTGATGTACTCATCGCGAAAGCCGGTCTTTTGGCTGGTGGCGTACAGCACGATCGTAGTGACGCCGGTGGGGGCGTCAAAACGCAAGCGGGCGGGCGTTCCATCGTCTCCTTGCTCAACAGCGAGCGCAAGGTCGAGCGGCGCACCAGCGGCATCAAAAGCTGCCACGCCCACAAAGCGCTCGGTGGGGTCCATGAGATTACCGAGCTTGATAGTCGTGGACGGTTGGGGACCAACAACCGTAATCGTGCGATGCTTGAGCACGGTTTTCTTGAGCGCGGGGTCGACGCCATCGCCCGCAAGCGCGCCGTTGGCATAGCCTGTGGGGAAGTGGGCGTCGTCGAGCAGCCAGATCTTTAACCCCAGGCGCTTGCACTCGCCGATGATAAAGCGCAGGTCAGACCACCAGCCGTCGCGACAGAAATCGGGATGCGTGCGCGATTCCAGGCAAACCTCGTGGATGTCCGCCCCGGCGATCTGCTCCAGATACTCGGTAATCGTCTCGCGCGCCTCGCCCTTGAGCCACAAGAACGGAAGCACGTGGTTGTCGTAGGTGCCGCCAAGCACCTGCTCAAAATACGCCGCCATATACGCTCCTCCAAAACCGGCCTTTCAAATCCATTGAAGTCAGAGTACGCCGAGCGCGCCGCCCTGCTAATATCAAAACCACGGCAGAATATGACCGAATTAACGATGGGAGCACTATGGAGCTTGCGCGCTTGGATAACCTGCTACTCGAGCTGACCGACAGTGAACGCGCCTATCGCGCGGGCGCCCATTACGACTGGAGCGATGCACTCGGTCAAGGTAATCAGGCAGATATTGATGGCCGATTCATTCGTAAAATTGGCAACCCAACGCTCGCTCTGCACCAAGAAGGCATGCCCGAGGGGCTATCGATTGTTCGCAACTCGCGCTTCAATCCTGTGCCGGAACACGTGCACGATTATGTCGAAATCAGCTATGTCTATCGAGGACGAGCGCCGCAGATCGTCAACGGCGCGCCGCTCATGCTCGCTCAAAACGAGGTCCTCCTGCTCGATGCCGCCTGCCCGCATGCTGTTGGCGAGCTCGGTGAGCACGACATAATGCTGAGCGTCATCATCTCGCGGCCAATGCTGCGCCGTAGCCTGGAGCAAAGCCTTTCGCCCGCAAGCGCGGTGTCGCGGTTCCTGCTCAACGCCCTCAACGATGAAACCGACCACCGCGGCCACGTTCATTTCCACACGGGCGGTAGCCGTCGCGTGCGCCGCTATATGCAGGAGATGCTGTGCGAGCGCCTGGACCCCACGCCGGCGAGCCCCCAGATTGTCTCGAGGCTGTTCGAGCTGCTGCTGGTTGAGCTCATGCAAAGCTACGAAGCCGGCCTGCTGCAAACGGACGCACCCGCGCTGCCATCGGCGCAGGTCGCGGCTGCTATGGGCTATATCGAGCGTCACGCCTGCGATTGCGCGCTCGATGACCTCGCCCGCCACCTGCACCTGAGCCCCAACTACGCAAGCGCCCTACTCAAGCGTCAGACAGGCCGCACGTTTATGCAGCTCGTGCAGGAGAGCCGCCTGGCGCGCGCGGCGACGCTGCTCGACGCCGGCGCCACCGCGGAGGTCGCAGCGCACGAGGTGGGCTATGCCAATATGAGCTTCTTCTACAAAAAATTTGCCGAGCGCTATGGCTGCACGCCGGCCGCCTACCGCCGGCATTTGCCCAGATAAAACCTCCCAAAATAAACCTGTCCCTTTTTGGTCGGTATCAGGAAGTGTCAGGGTCGGAGCGGAGGCGGTCCGTGGGCGCGAAAAGAAGTGTCGGGTTTGGCGCGCCCGCTTCTGCCCGTCCCGCCCGTGGGCGATACTCGGATTATCGACCCGCGATGCAAAGGAGATGCTCATGGCAAACATCAAGTTCCCCAAGGGTTTCTATTGGGGTGGCGCCACCGCCGCCAACCAGTTTGAGGGCGCTTGGAACGTGGACGGCCGCGGTCCTTCCGTCGACGACCACTTCTTGGGAGGCAGCTACAAGGAGCCGCGTCAGATTACGATCGACATCGACCCCAACCGCTTCTACCCCAATCATGACGGTATCGATTTCTACCATCACTACGAGGAAGACATCGCGCTGTTCGCCGAGATGGGCTTCAATATGTTCCGCATGTCCATCTCCTGGAGCCGTATCTTCCCCAACGGCGACGACGCTGAGCCCAATGAGGCCGGCCTCGCCTTCTACGACCGCGTTTTCGACTGCCTGCGTGCCCACAATATCGAGCCGCTCGTGACCCTCTCGCACTACGAGATGCCCTATCACCTGGTCGAGAAATACAACGGCTGGGCGAGTCGCGAGCTCATCGGCTTCTTTGAGAAGTGCTGCCAGACCGTCTTCGACCGCTATCAAGACAAGGTCAAGTTCTGGCTCACCTTCAACGAGATCAACTGCGGTACTCAGGACATGGGGAACCTCTTTGAGACCAGCATGATTCAGGGCTTTGAGGGTCCGGCGTCGGCGGTCCACACCACGCCGCAGGCTCGTATGCAGGCGCTGCATCACCAGTTTGTCGCCAGCGGCCGCGTCGTGCGTTATGCCCACGAGCATTACCCGCAGTTTAAGATGGGCAACATGGACTGCTTCATCCTCTCCTATGCCGCCACGTGCGATCCGGCCGACGTGTTCGCCACGCAGCAGGAGATGAACACCATGAACTGGTACTGCTCCGACGTGCAGGTGCGCGGTAAGTACCCGTTCTATGCCAAGCGCTTCTGGGCCGAGAACGACGTTGAGCTCGTGATGGAGGACGGCGACCTGCAGGATATCGCCGACGGCAAGGTTGATTTCTACACCTTTAGCTACTACATGTCCGGCACCGTGGGCACCCACAAGGACCACGAGATGACCGAGGGCAACATGACCTTTGGCGGCAAGAACCCCTATCTGGAGTCCACTGACTGGGGCTGGCAGATCGATCCGCTGGGTCTGCGCATCGCCCTCAACGAGATTTACGCCCGCTATGAGATTCCGCTGATGGTGGTCGAGAACGGCATGGGCGCCTACGACGAGGTCGAGGAGGACGGCTCCATCCACGACCCGTACCGCATTGCCTACCTGCGCAGCCACATCAAAGCCATGGGCGAGGCCATTGCCGACGGCGTCGACTTGATCGCCTACACCTGGTGGGGCCCCATCGACCTGGTGTCCGCCGGCACCGGCGAGATGCGCAAGCGCTACGGCTTTATTCACGTCGATAAGTACGATGACGGCACCGGTACCTACGAGCGCCGCCGCAAGGACAGCTTCTACGCCTACCAGAAGATCATCAAGTCCAACGGCGCCGAGGGCCTGGAGTAATTGAGTTTCGGCGATTGAGTTCCGGCGTTCTGCCGAACGCCGGACAGGCAGCCGATTGCGTGACCACCGACGTCGATGACGGCGGCATCTGGAACGCTTTCGTTCGCCTGGGGCTTATCGAGGATTAATCGACAATATGAGTGCCACTGGGGAAAAGGTTTTGGGAAGGGCCTGGAAGGGCTCTCGACTCGAGCTCTTACCTTAGCAATTTGGCCATTTGGCACTATAATCACCATAGGCATGCGCATAACGTTGCGCTTAATCAAGAGGAGAAAACGTATGGGTCTGTTTGACATGTTCAAGAAGAAGGCTGAGCCCGCGGCTGCCGCTGCTCCTGCCTCCATCTCTACTTCTGCCGGCGCCGACGTGCTGTGCTCGCCCGTCAAGGGCAAGGTCATCAAGATGGCCGACGTGCCCGATCCCGTCTTTAGCGGCGAGGTGCTGGGCAAGGGCTGCGCCGTGTGGCCCGAGGACGATCTGGTCTACGCTCCCTGCGACGGCAAGGTGACCGTCACCATGGGTCACGCCGTGGGTCTGCAGTCCGATAGCGGCATCGAGGTTTTGGTGCACGTTGGCGTCGATACCGTCAACATGAACGGCGACGGCTTCGAGGGCTTCGTCAAGGCTGACGATGTCGTTAAGGCTGGCCAGCCCATGCTCAAGATCGACCGCGCCAAGATCGCCGCTGCCGGCTACAAGGACTGCGTCGTCGTGGCTGTGTCCAACACCGCCGAGTTCGCCGACGTCGAGCTTGCCGTCGAGGCCGAGTCTGCCGTCGCTGCTGGTGACGCCATCGTTAAGGTCGTCCGCAAGTAGACCGCGACATCCAAAGGATGTGCAAGGGTGGTCGAATTATCCGACCACCCTTTTTTATTACAATGCGGCGGAACGTTTTATTGCGCGTTGGACGGACCGGTAAACCGTTCGGACGTTAAATCGAGCCGACTGCGCCTTTGCTTTGCCGGGGGTGTTCGTTAGATGCTAGTATGGCCTTATTGTTACGACGTGCACCGCGTCGGGAGGCGCGGTGCCGCTTGTTGGGAGGAATGTCATGAAGAAGAAGCTGCTGCTTGCGCCCCTGATGGCTGTTCTGGTCGCGTGCGTAGTTGTGCTTTCCGGCTGCGGAGGTCCTTCGGTTGAGGAGCTCATCACCGAGGATCTTACGACTCAGTTTGACGAGGTCAAGAACGGTGGCGACGACTTCCTCTCTGGTCTGGAGGAGGCTTCGGGCGACGAGTTCGAGCAGCTGGGCATCGATCCCAAGGAGTACGCCAAGAGCTATCTCGAGGGCTTTGACTACAAGATCGGCGACGTGACGGTCGACGAGGACAAGGGTGCCGCAACTGCCGAGGTCACCATTACCTGCAAGTCCATGAACCAGATTGTTGAGGATTTTGCCACCCAGTACCAGGAGAAGGTCGCCGCGCTCGATTCGATGCCTTCCGATGACGAGCTGTACAAGATGGCCGGTCAGGTTATGGTCGATGTGACCAAGGCTGCTAAGACCAAGGACACCAAGGTCACCTTCAAGTATTCCTGCAATGACGACGGCGAGTGGTCTGCCGACGATTCCGCAACCAACGAGATGATGAATGCCATGATGAGCTAGGGAGTTACGGCGTTTTACCAAACGCCGCAACTGCTCGACGCTGCAAACGCCCCTAAGCGGCAATCTGACGTTCAATTTCAAGGGCGCGACCAGAAGGTCAGCGCCCTTTCGTTTCACGTCACCTTGCTCGCTTAGGGGCGTTTTCGCTGTCCGTTCTCTACCTGCGGCGTTGCCGTGGTAGTCATTGGGGACGTTCTTGTTTGACCGGTCGTTTAAGAATGTCCCCAACGACTATGCTCTGGAGCGTCAAAGCGGGTCGCGCTTTTCGCTCGGCAGCATTGCCGCGGCCGCGTTGGGCGGCGGCTTCGTTACTCGCCCAGCACCAGCGCCGCGAGCTCTGCTTGGGTGTCCACCACGTAGTCGGCGCCGGCGGCTTCCAGCTCTGCGCGGCCGCGGAAGCCCCAGCTGACGCCCGCGCTCTTAAGGCCGGCGTTGTGGCCGGTCAGGATATCGACATTGGAATCGCCCACATAGAGTGTGGTTGCCGGATCGGCGTCCAGCTCCTCCATCACATGCAGCGTGACGGGTGCTTCGGGCTTGGGCGGAAACGCATCGACACGGCCCTGTACCAGCGCAAAGCGCTCGGAACCAAAATACTTCTCGATAAGCGGAGCCGCCGAGATGTGGTCCTTGTTGGTGAGCACGGCAAGCTGCACGCCCGCGGCGCGCAGACGGTCGAGCATCTCGATCGTGCCGGCATAGGGGGCAGTGTGGTCCTCCTTGTGATCGCCGTAATAAGCCCTAAACTCGGCAAGCGTCTGCTCAAACATACGGCCGTCGCCCGCATACTCGGCAGGCATAAAGCGCTCAACCAGCTTGAGCATGCCGTTTCCCACCTTGTAGCGGTACTCGTCAACGGCAAACGTGGGCCAGCCGTGTGCCTCGCAGGTATGGTTGCCGGCGGCCGCCAGGTCCTCGAGCGTGTTGAGGATGGTGCCGTCCAAGTCAAAGATCACATGAGAAAAAGCTGCTGCCATGAAAGCTCCCGTCACTGGGTTTCAAAACGCACCTCATAATACTGGGCTTCCGTGTTGGGCGTGCTTGGAATCTGAACATCTCCAGGGATATCAAGCCGCATCGCGCCGACCGTGCGGTTCCGCCCTAGCAAATTCTCGGCAGCTGCTCTCCCACGAGCATGTCGAGGATGCGGGTCGAGCCCCAGCCGGTGCGCACGCGCACGGCGGGGCGGGCGCCCTCGGCAAGCGGCAGCACGCGACCGATGATGGCGGCATTCTCGCCGTAGCGGGCGGCGCGCATGGCGCTCAGCGCGGCATCGGCTTGCTCGGCCGGCACGACGGCGACCATCTTGCCCTCGTTTGCCACCTGCAGCACATCGTAGCCGAGCATTTCGCAGGCGGCCTGCACGTCGGGACGCACGGGCACGGCATCTTCGTCGACCTCCATGGCAACACCGCTGGCCTGGGCAAACTCGTTGAGTGTGGACGCCAGGCCACCGCGCGTGGGGTCGCGAAAGCAACGCGTGCCGGGCGCCGCGGCCAAAACGTCGGCAATCAGGTGGTTGAGCGGCGCGGCGTCGCTTTCGATCGTGCTCGAAAACGCCAGGCCCTCGCGTTGGCTCATGATGGCGATGCCGTGGTCGCCTAGCGTACCCGATACCAGAATGACATCACCGGATTGGCAGTTGGCGCCGCTGAGCGCTACGCCCGTGGGAACCTCGCCCACGCCGGCGGTATTGATATAGACGCCGTCGGCCCCGCCGCGCTCGACCACCTTGGTGTCGCCCGTGATTATGGACACGCCCGCCTCGCGCGCCGTTTCGGCCATCGTCTGCACAATCTGGCGGAGCTTATCCATGGGATAGCCCTCTTCGAGGATAAAGCCGCACGATAGGTAGCGCACGTTGGCGCCCGAGGTCGCGACATCGTTGACAGTTCCGCACACGGCGAGGCGGCCGATGTTGCCACCGGGGAAGAACTGCGGCGAGACCACAAAGCTGTCGGTCGACATGGCGATGCGCCCGCTCTCGGGCAGCGCGGCCACGCCGGCATCGTTGCCTTCGAGCAGCTCGGGCGACCCAAAGGCATCCAAAAAGACCTCATCGATAATGCGCTTCATCATCTGGCCGCCGGAGCCGTGGCCCAGCAGGACAGTGCTATCGGTGGCAGTACGGGACATATCGAAAACTCCAATCGTGGGTGGAATTATATGGGTGAGGCGCAGCGTCGACCGGTCCGCCGTTCGTTAGAACGGCGGAACCCATCAGCCGTGGTATCTAAAGTACGCCGCGCAGCTGCCTTCGGAGCTCACCATGCACGGGCCGACGGGGTGCTCGGGCGTGCAGGTGCGGCCAAACAACGGGCAGTCGTTCGGCGTGATGGCGCCGCGTAGCACGTCGCCGCAGCGGCACCCGCGTGGCTCGATCGTCGGTTCAATGGGCACGTCAAAGCGGGCGCCGGCATCAAAGCGCGCGAATTCGGGTCGGATGGAAAGACCCGAGTTGGCAATCGGTCCCAGCCCGCGCCACGTGGTGTCGCACGGCTCAAATACCTGCTCGAGCAGCTGGCGCGCTACGGGATTGCCGTCTGCATTGACGCCACGGCGGTAGGCGTTGTCAATCGCGGGTCTGCCCTCGACAACCATCTGGACCAGCATGCAGATACCCTGCAAGATATCGACCGGCTCAAACCCGGTGACTACGCCCGGGGTCTTAAACTCGTCGACCAAAAACCCAAAGGGTGCCAGGCCTGTGATGGTGGCGACGTGACCGGGCAGGATAAAGCCGTCGATGGTCGTTTCGGGGTCGTTGGAGATCGCACGCAGAGCCGGCGGCGTGGTCTTGTGAGCACAGTAGACCGAGAAGTTCTGGAGCCCGCGCGCGTCGGCCTCCAGGATAGCGGCGGCAATGGTGGGCGTTGTGGTCTCAAAGCCGACGCCCATAAAGATGACCGGACGTTCGGGATTTTGCTCGGCAATGTCGAGTGCGTCGAGCGGAGAGTAGACGATGCGGATGTCGCGCCCCGCCGCCTTTTGCGCGGCAAGCGAGGTGGACGATCCGGGCACGCGCATCATGTCGCCAAAGGTGGTGATGATGGCGCCGTCCATGTTGGAAAGCGCGATTGCGTGATCGATGTCGCGGTTGGCGGTAACGCAAACGGGGCATCCCGGGCCGCTTAGCAGTTTGAGTCCCGTCGGCATAATGGAGCGAAAGCCATAGCGGCCAATGCTCACGGTATGCGTACCGCAGACTTCCATAAGGTTGATGCTGCGGTTGCCGACAAGCTCATGAATACGGTCGATGAGCTCGCGAGCCAGCTTGGGGTCGCGAAATGCCGAAAAGTCGATACCGGAGCGAACCGGCTGCGCCGCCGCCACTAGTATGCCTCGGCCGGGTTGGTGGCGAGCTGGTCCTCTTCGACCAGCTCGGTCATGGCGTTGACCAGCTCGAGCGTCTCTTGAGCTTCCTGCTCGTCGACAATCTGGATGCCAAAGCCGGCGTGTACGAGAACATAGTCGCCTACCTGCGCCGTCGGCACAAGTCGCAGCGACACGGGGCGCTCGATGCCCATCATGTCGACGGTCGCCTTTAGGTCGTCGTCGCGTTTGACCACTTTACCGGGAACGGCAAGGCACATAATGTTCCCCTTTTATACGCTTTGCGCTGGATAGGCGCCTAATAATCCATCAGTTGATGGTAGCGCTCGCGGGGGACACGAGCAAACGCGTTACACCTGTGAGACGGCTGCGCATGGGCTGGCCAAACAGCCTACTGCGGTATGACCTGCGCGAGCCGAGCGCGGGCGACCGCCGCCTGGCCGTAGGCGATGCAGCCGTCGTTGACGGGCACGGTGTGGGGAACCAAGACGGCAAGACCGGCGTCTTTGAGCTCGCGCGTGAGGAGCCGAAGCAAAAGCCGGTTCATGAATACGCCGCCCGAGGTCGCGACGGTGTCGATGCCTTCGCGAGCGCAGATTTCGCTTGCGATACGTGCCGATACGCGTGCAATGGCGATATGGAAGTCGAGCGCGAGCTTGTCGGTTGGCACACCGGCC
Organism: Collinsella sp.; assembly: GCA_052364855.1. Lineage (GTDB taxonomy): Bacteria > Actinomycetota > Coriobacteriia > Coriobacteriales > Coriobacteriaceae > Collinsella. Next base: position 3,178 of record DAWEIC010000018.1, on the reverse strand, counting down.
TCGATTCCACTCAAAAGCGCCTCAAAAAGCGGTTTGGGATCCAAAATGAGGGGGTTGTCCGAGGCCGCCTGGACAGTTAGTTCAGATACGCATTTTTGTGATGGGCTCTGGGTGGCAAAAGCCGTCTGCGATGATCCCAAATGGGTTGATTTGGGGTGTTCGGCAGACATATTTGCCGCAAATAGGGTGTCTGGAGAGCCTTTTTTGGCCAAATCTGAGGCAAAAATGCCGGATAGGGGGTCAGTAGTTAATACGTATCTGAACAAACTGTCCAGCGATGTTGAAGCGGATGCGGATACACCCGCCTGATTGCCGGTGAAATGGCTGTTTTCGCCGTCAAGAGCGCGCCAAGCGGCGGCCTCGAGCTCGATGGCGGGTTCGCCCTCGTAGGTTGCAGTGCCACAGATGCCCAAGATTGCCGCCGCGGCGTCAAACAGACGGCCCATACTGCTCGTTCGCGGGCTGTTGATGTTCCGCTTGATCATCGTGGTCGTGATACTGCGCGTCTGCTCATCGAGGCTGCCCAGGATCCCCGCGGCACCCGGACGTTCGAGCAGACCGAGTTCGCCGAGCAGGGCAAAGGCGTTGCGTCGGGCGTCGCGCACAGATGCGGCGCCGCCGGGGAGTGCCCAGGTACGCAGGTGCGCGGTGCGCTCAAAATTGGCGAGGCCGGCGACAAGAAACTCACCGCCCCAAATGGTCCCGTCGGTGCCAGCGCCCGTTCCATCGAAGGCGATGCCAAGTACGCGCGCGTTGGGCGCAAGCTGGCCTGCGGCGATGGCCTCGGCCATCACGCTCGCGATGTGCGCATGATGGTGCTGGACTTCGATAAGCGGCAGATTGCGCTCGCGCGCCTGTTCGCGTGCCCACTGACTCGATAGGTAGCTGGGGTGCAAGTCGCAGACCAGCGCGGCGGGCGCTAGGTCAAAAAGGTCTTCCAGTCGTGTGCGTGCCGCATTCCATGCATCGAAAGTCGCACCGTTTTCGACATCACCGATATGCTGCGACACAAAACAGGCCGACGCTCCGTTCGCGTCTTCGCGCGTGAGTGCGATCGTGGCCTTTTGCTGCGGGCCGCAGGCGAGCACGCAGGGCGCGGCGCTGACGAGTGCCGGCAGCGGCAACGGCTGCGGGGCGTACCCGCGAGCGCGGCGCACGGGCATAACGACCCCGTCGACCACACGTACCACGGAGTCGTCGTAGCGCGAGAGGATCGCGCGGTCATTGCCGAGCAGCGCGTCGGCGATGCCGGCGGCAACGAGATGCTCCCAGGCAAGATCGTCATCGGTCTCGATGGGCTCTTCGCTCAAGTTTCCGCTGGTCATAACCAGCGCGTGCATGCCATGCGTTTCTGCCGCGGCAAGCAGCAGATGCTGAAGCGGGGTATAGGGGAGCATGACGCCGAGCTCGGGCAGATCGTGCGCAACGGACGGCGCAAGTGCGAGAGCATCGAAGGAATCTCCCATGCCAACACCACGCCGGCGCAGCAGCACGATGGGGCGGATGCTGCCGGCCAGCAAGTCGCGCTCGGCGTCGTTGACACGGCACAGGCGCTCGGCATCGGTAAGGCTGCGCACCATAACGGCAAGTGGCTTGTTGCTGCGGCGTTTACGGCGGCGAAGCTCGGCTACCGCCTGCTCGTTGGAGGCGTCACAGGATAGATGGAATCCGCCCAGGCCCTTGATGGCGACGATGCCACCAAGGGCCAGCAGCTCAACGCAGCGGTCGATAATGGCGTCGCTGGTCTCGCGCGTGGTGCCGACGGCCAGCGGCGCGGCGGCTTCGCCCGGCTCATCGCCCACGCTCGCTTCGCGCCACATGATATGCGGCCCGCAATTAAAGCAGGCATCGGGCTGCGCGTGAAAGCGACGGTCGAGCGGATTGGCATACTCCGCGGCACACTCAGAGCACATGGGAAAACGGTCCATCGAGGTAGCCGCTCGGTCATAAGGCAGCGATCGGATGATGGTAAAGCGTGGGCCGCAGTTAGTGCAGTTGATAAAGGGGTAGTGATAGCGTCGGTCGGCGGGATCGAACAGCTCGCGCAGGCAATCGTCGCAGGTGGCGATATCGGGCGAGACGAGCGTCGTGTGCGCGGTCTGGTCCTGCGATGCTACGATGCGAAAACCCTCTTCATTGGCGGCATCCCAACCGTTGGCTGCCAGGTCCACAACCTCGACATGCTCTACGCGGGCTGCCGCAGGCGCATGCTCAGAAAGCGCGGCAACAAAAGCATCGAGCGCACCGGCCAGAGCATGCGCTTCGATATGCACGCCGTCGCCCGCGTTGAGCACCCAGCCGCAGATGCCATGCGCCATGGCCTCGCGATACACAAACGGCCGCATGCCAACGCCCTGCACAATGCCCGTCACATGAATATGCACATGCCGCATGCGGCTCTCCCTCATCAAAACCGACCAAATAGGGACAGGTGCGCTACAGCCCCAGGCTCTGCTTGGTGGCGGCGCACGTGAGCTCGCCGTGCTTAACGCCGCGCAGGCCCAGCAGACGGTCGGCTAGTTCGTAGACGCGCTCGCCGCGACCCTTGAGCGCCAGAATCTCCAAGCAGTTGTGGTGATCCAGATGCACGTGCATGGTCGATACGATCTCGTCGGTGTAGTCGTGCTGCACTTCGTCCAGACGGCGCGTCAGGTCGCCGGTATGGTGGTCGTAGATCATGGTGAGCGACCCGATAACATGCTCATCGGGCGTGCGCATCTGCTCCTTGGCGATCGAGGCGCGAATCAGGTCGCGCACGGCCTCGGAGCGGTTGGCCACGTCGCCGCGGCGCGCAATCTGTTCGTCAAAACGGCGCAGCAGGTCGTCCGGTGCGGTAACCGAAAAACGGACCAGCTCGGAGCTGGAGCCACTACAATGGCAGCCCGCGTCACCGTCCGCTCCGTGCGGATGCTCGTGCTCGTACCCGCAGCCGTGCTCGTGTTCGGCCACGTTACACCAGCTTCACGGAGCCGACGGAGTTGTGGTCGGCCTCGATGGCTTCCTCGTAGCCCTCGAGCGCGTCATGCGCCTCGTGCAGCGCGGCCATGGCGGCCTCGAGCTTGGCGCCGATGCGCTCCATGTCAAAATTCTCGGTCGCATGCAGCAACTGATGGCTCCATTCGTGAGCGAGCTCGATGGTGTCGTCGACCTGCTTGACGCTCATGGCAAGCTGGCTCAT
>DAWEIC010000017.1:0-17989 GCA_052364855.1 Collinsella sp. | reverse complement strand
GGGATACGGAATCCCCGAGCTTGTTGATTTGGTTGGCACAGTCGCTGATGCCCTTCTCCATGTTGTTCATTCGGGCGGCGCTGAGAGCGGTCTTGCCGTTCTCCCAAACAGTCTTTACATACTCAACGAAATTTGCCATTTTGGTTATCCTTTCTAGGCGATACGGGGCAGGCTGAACGTAGTCCACTCGCCCTCAATGTCGATTACGGACGTATCTCCGCAGATGGTGGTATTGCTTGGGTAGATTGCGTTTCCGGTCTTTCCAGCGTCCCATCGCTTGAGCGCGAACACCATACGGTTTGCTTCGTTGGTGGGAATCCACAGCATTCCGTCCACTCGCTGCGAGCGTGCGGGCTCATACTGCTGCATGAAATACGGCTTGGCATACTTCGTGGTGGCGTTCGCGGCGTTGGCGGCAGACGTTGCGGACTGAGCCGCCTTGCTTGCAGCGGTTGCTGCCGCATTTGCCGCATCCGTGGCTTCTCTACGCTTAATGTCGTTGGCTACTCGTGCGGCTTCGGCTGCGTTGAAGTTCGTTGCGATTTTCGCCGCTTCGCTCGCGTTGTCGCTAGCAACCTTGGCAGCACTGTTCGCGCTTTTGGCACCAGCGTTGGCGCTAGCCGCAGCCGCGTTCGCCGCTTCAACCGCCGCGTGGTACGTTTGCGGCTCGATGTAGATAACATTGCCAGACGAATCAATGAATCGGTCAACGTATCCGTTGGCGTTCGTTGCCGCCGTGATGTTTCCAGCCATGCGCACCTCCCTTTCAATCGGTTACGGCGTGAATTGTCCGTTTGCGTTCCCCCGCTACGCCAGAATCGCGGTAATGAGAGAAACATGGTCTACCGTGTCCACCACAACGCTATCGCCAGCCTTGATATCCGAACACGATTTGACCATGCGCAGGCCAGCCACGGGCATAGGGGTGGAGGTACTGCCGAAATCGACGGTAACGGTGGAGCCTGACACCGATTCGACCTTGCCTATGCGCCGCTTGACGTATGAGCTCATATCGGGGGTCTTGATACCTCGCTTGACTTTGCGCCCGAGATAGCGCATGTACGCGGCTTCTGAATCCATTGTCTACCTCACAAACTGGCGTAGCTCCGTCTCGGTCGGGCAACCGCCCGTGAGCGTGAGCTTTTGCACTCGAATCTCGAACTTGCCGCTGATTGAGCCGGATGGATAGTCGATATCAAGCGAATCGTTGACCGTGGCAGGATATCCGGCACTCGTCATGGTGACGCGCCTGATAGCTGACTGATTAGTTTTAAGCAGTGTCTTGGCGCGTTTATCAGCGTATGCCTGCTTTTCCTCGGCGGTAGACCCAACTGGCGCGTCCGAGTACTCATAGCTCTTGGTGATGGTGTACCCGCGAGAGACGGTGGAAAACTGGCTATCGGGGTCGTTGTCCCACGCCTCGCCGACATACGTTATCTGGTTGCCGCCCTCGTTCTCGCACTTGTAGACAACCACGGCATGGTTTGCGATCTCGGTAATATCCTGCTCGTCCGTCATGTCTGGCTCGAACTTGCAGTCTGGCCCCTCCGACATGGAGTAAGCAGCTGGGCGGTTCACTGGGTCAACGTACTTTGAGTAGATGATGTTGCCCATCACATCGTCCTTGGCGGCACGGAAACCAGCCAGCGATAGCAGGTCGTTCACCATGCCAAGTTTGGTATCGTCCGTCTCGCTGTTGTTCTGGTCCGCACTGATACCGTAGACGCGCGTGCGCGAAACCGTGTAGTCGCTAGGGTCCGCGATGACGGTAAGACCAATCTCGGTTGCAACGCGCTTGGCGACCTCCACCGCGTTTTCGCCCTTGTTGACGGTATACGGGTGAGCAAACTTGTCCTGTAGCAGCTCCTGCAAGCGCCCGTACAGTTTCACGGTGGCGGTGGAGAAACGGTTATGGACGTTGCGGCTGGGAATTACGGGGATGAACGTACCGAGTACGACCGTCTCGCTATGTCCACCCCTCCATTCTGCCGTTCTGTAGACGCGCACGAGGTCAGCACCGATATCGAACTTTCCTACGCGCGTGGCCTCGGCGGTGTCAAGGATACGCACATCATTGTTGCGCGTGATGGTGCCGCCGCGCAGCATGGGCAGCATTTCCAGTTCGTTGCCAGTTGCGCGGGACACGCGCACGAACCTGTACACGTCTCGCACGGTGCGCTGTTTCCACCAGTCTGTCATCGTAGCGGTTCCTCCCATACGCACTCGGTCATGTTCGCGCCCATGTTCCACAGCATGTAGTTCTCGGCGGCGTAGCTGAAGTTCCACGCGGACACATACACACGCGCGATACGCCCGAACGCGCTGCGGAAGTAGCACACGGCGTTTTCGGGCTTATCCGTAATAAGCTCGGCGCGTCTGTAGGCATCGAGGGAATGGATCTTGTAGCTATGCGATCCGTCAATGTCCAAATCGTCGTTGGAGTAGAACATGGGCAGCGGGGACGCTCCCTTGCCCAGCGCAAAGTGGAACGTGTTACCCGATACCTTCTTGCTCCTGCTCGCCTGAGCGTCAAATCCAACGCGGAGACATTCGTTCGCGGAATCGCCGAAGTTGAACGCTTCATCGCCGTCAGAATCGCAAAAGCCGTGGACGTTGAACGTGATGTATGTTTCGGCTTCAGAACGCGCGGTCACCACGTATACGAAATTGGTGTTGAGCGGTGGCAGGGGGTCGATGATGCCCGTGCCGATTCCCTTGTTGGTTTCAAGCGGCGTGAGCGAATTGTCGGGGTTCCTGCGTGAGATATCGAACGACACGGACGGCGCCGTGCTAGCCAGTTTGATAGCGCCGTTCTCGATGGTCAGCTTGCCAGACAGCAGCACGCCGTCCTCGTTCTGCGTGATTGGCCCCGTAAGGGCTGTGCCTTCAACCGAATACTCGGCCTGCGATGCGCGGACGTTGATAACCGCGCTGAGGTTTGGCGTGTATTCGATTTTGATAGACGGGGCGGCGGGGGTGAGCCAGCTGGTGGAGAACGTTCGCGTGAACTCTATCGTCAAGCCAGCGCCGTTACGTACCGTGCCCTTCAGCGTGAACGAGCGCCTGTTGGGCAGCATAGCGTACTTGTCGAAGTTCCAAGAGCGCGTGTTGGTGGACGGCTCGATGTACGCCATGGTGCCGTAGCCGTTATTGATAAGCTCTATCTTCTGGTACGAAACACCCGTAGGGTCGTTGACCTCCCACGTGACGGTGAAGGGCAGCTTATCGACCGTGAGTGCGTTGGTGGATGGGGACGTGAAGTACGCTTGCGGCAGCTTTGCGACTTTGGTGCTCTTCCACTCGCTCCACGCGCCCCACTCGGCATCGAGACCCTTCGTGCGCACGCGGATAGAAACGTCACCGATACCGATATTTGTAAGCGTGTATGAGGTCGCAGCGCCTTGGACGGTGATAGGCGCGGTCGTGCCAGCCGATACGTTAATTGCAATTTGTGCTGCGGTCTGAGTGGAGCCGTCCGGGTGGTTCGGTGTCCATGTGAACGCAATGTTGGCTACCCTATCGTTGTTCGCCGCATAGACTGATTTAATCCCGTTGATGGCCGGCGCGTTCGGCGGGCAGATGGTGGTAATGGAATTGGTGGAAGTCCACGGCGAGTAGATCGTATCGCCAGCGCCGTTCACGGGCTTGAGCTTGTAGGCGCGTGCGCGGTAAACAATGGTTCCGGCAGGCGCGTTCGCGTCCACCCAATCGCTCGTAAGCGTTACGTCCTTCCACGTCTTACCGTTGTCCTTCGTCACTTGGAACTGATAGCCGTCACACCAACGCGGGGCATCGTAGCCCTTCAGCTGAGCCTTGTTCTCGGCGGTCTTGATTAGCTCAAGCCTGCCTAGCGCAGTGGGGCTTGTGTAGATGGTCACCACGTTAGACTGGTCGGAAAGCAAGCTGGCGCTATCGCCGTTCTGCACGCGGCAGTCATAGGTGTATTTGTGTCCCGCCGTGGTGGTGCTGTCGGTGTAGTTGGAGACGGGCGTGCCGTGGTACAGCTGCTCGGTATCGCCGTTGTCGGTATGGCGGTAGAAGTTTACGTTGTCGTAGAGTTTCCACCCCGTCTTTTCGGGGAGCGTGACTTTGAGTTTCTGGGCGGTATCGGTGGAGCTTTCCACGGTGAGGTTGGTGGGCTTGTCGGGCTTGTAGCGCGGGTGCGCCTTGACCGTGTACGAACCGCTGCACCATGACGTACCCGGCGCGAAACCGCCAGTAGTCCAGATTCTGCCGTTGCATGAATAGGTCTTGTCATTTGCCTCGCGCCACACGTCAACATTGGTGGACGTGACGGCGACCTTCACCCAATCGCTGTTGTTCCACGACTGTAGCGAACCGCTCCAATTGGTATCGTTCGGGTCTAGGTGTCCGCTCGCGTAAACGTCGATTGCGTAGCGCGTCCAGTAGCCGAGCTCGATATGGAGAGAAACTTTATCATCGTTGGAAGCGTCCGCGTTTTCCCAAATATCAATGTAGGAGCACCAGTTGTACTTACCGTTACTGTTGCCAGAAACGTAATTGCCGAGAGCCATACCTACCTCCTTGTTTCGTCAAGGAAGTAGATATGGCATCAGTCCCCCGTATCGGCTAAATCAGCTCGCTCACGAGGGCTTCGATAAGCTCTTTGGCGCGGTCGTTGCCGCGAATGGTGGAGCCGTCGATGTTCAGGGTGTAGTTGTTGACGACCTGCGATGACACGCCGCCGCCCACCTGCTTCATCTGCTCGGCGATAGTGCGTGCGAACGGGCGCGAGTACTTGCGGTTGGTCAGCGGGACGATGGCCTCTGCGCCAGCTTCGCCGACGATATCAAGCGGCACGCCAGCCCCAGGGCGATTCGCAATAGCGCCGTTGGCGTGGTAGCGCAACATCATGCCGCCTGCCGCGTGGGGTCTGATACCGCCTGCGGCGTTGTGGTGCTTCGAGATAATCTGATTCACAAACGTGGTGACGTTTCTGGGGATGCTGCTTAGTGCGCTCGTAAAGGTGTTAATAGCACTTGTATCAGCTGACGCGGAAATATGCGTGCTGTGGCTTTTCGGAATCCTATTGACTGATTGCGTAAATCTGTTCGATTCGCGCGTACCGCTACCGTCAACGACGTTACCGTTAGCCCTGTGGTTAGTTGTTTTGCCACTGCGTTTACTTTCCGTTGCTTGATATTTCTTAGACTGCTTCTCGGCAGAACCATCGGAAACATTGCCGGTCGAAGTGGCGGTGGTGCTCTTCGGAACAAGAGTGGAGCCGTTCCACGTCCACACGTTGCCCTGCGCGTCAGTTAGAGAAGTATCATCGGCAATTGCATTGCCCTTTAGATCAACAAGCGTGGTGCCATTCCATACGGCAACATTGCCCTGCGCGTCCTTCAGCTGTAGGTCATTGATGCTGATATTTGCGTCTTTGTCCACAATGGGCGCATTGTTGTAACCGTTGATAAGGCCGACAAGAGTATCAATATCTCCACCGCAGGAATTGACCATTGCCTTAAAGCTGCTCTTGCTGATATTGCTCATTTGCTCTGAGGTAATACCTGCCTGCTGCATCTTAACGGCAAGGTCGGAGATGTTGATGCCAGCTGAGTCAAGCGAATTTCTTACACCCTCGCCCATTGTTGAAATGGAGGATGCGATCTTACCAGCCATGTCAGCGGACGATTCGTCAAGACCAGCCGCGAGCGCCGCCGCGCGGGTGCTAAAGTAATCTGCCTTTTCCGCTGCGGACGTAAAGTCGCCGCTAATCTCGTCAAGCTCGCCCTGAGCATCTTCGAGAGCTTGACCTGTCTTTGTGACTTCACCTTTGAGCTGACCCCACTTCTTGGTGTACTCATTGGTGGTCTTGCTCGTCATGGCCTTGTCGATTTGCTCTTTATGCTTCTTGTAGTACTCGGTGGACTCGTTGATGGCGGCAGTATTTGCTTTCTGGGCTTCGGTCACTTTCGCTTGAGCGATTTCCAGCTTGCCCTCGGCTTCGATTTCCTGTTGGAGATACTTAGACGCTGCATTGGAAAGCGCCTTCATCTCGGCGTTACGTTTCCATGCGGCTGCGTTCTTATCGATCTCATCGGTGCTCTTGGACAGCTCGCCAGTGGCGGCATTGGTGATGCTAACGGAATCGCCCGTGATTTCGTTATAGCCCTTTACCGCTTCGCCGAGACGGTACTGTTCGGTGGCGCTAAGGCTCGATTTCTTAGAAAGGTCATCAATCACGCCAACGTAATTATCAAGCGTGGCGCTATCTGTGCTTACCTTGGTGAACGTCTCGCCGATGGACTCGTTGAGGTCAATTAGTTTTTGCGTTGTCTCCTCAGCGTTTACAGACACATCGCCGATAGAATCGCCCAAACCGTCCGCACCACGGGCGGCATTGTCCATGATGGAGCTGCCCGTCTGCATGGCCTTGCTCATATTTTCCGCGTGCTCTTTGGCTTTTTGGGCCTGAGCGATAAAGTCGCCGACAACGGCACCGATTGCGGTTGCCGCCGCCGCAAACGCAAGCTGGGGGCCAATAGCCGTAGCGATGCCAGCGGCGAAATTCTTAACGCCAGCAACGGCGGTCTTGAAACCGCTACCGAGCGTCTTCATGGCACCGCCGCTTTGCTTCGCCGCGTCTGCCTGCTTCTTTAGGGCGTTTGCAGAATCGAGAACACTCGTCTTGGTCTTGTTGTTCGCGTCTGCGATTTCCTTGGTGACTTTGGCGGTCTCCTTGGTGCTGCCGCTCCACTCGTCCACCATCTTGCCGTAGGTATCACGGGCCTTGGTTGTAACGTCGATTTCATCCTTGATGGACTTGACGCTATCGGCAGATGCCTTGGCTGCCCTATTCGCTGCGTCGGCTTTCGATTTCAGCGTGGAAGCGTACTCGGTTGCCGCTGCTTTGCCCTCTTCGTCTGCCGATGCCGCGAGCTTGGCTGCTTCTTTATATTTGTCAACGGCTGTCTTAGCCTTGTCAGCAGCCGTCGAGCTCTTGGTTACGGCAGTGGCGTACTTGCCCTCTAGATCAACTACGCGCTGCGAGGTCTGATAGTAGCCCTGCCATGCGGCAACATAGTTGTCGGCTCCACCAGCGGCCTTTGCAGCGGCGTTGCCAGCGATACCCATTTTGGTGGACAGCATGTCTGCGGACGCATATGCACGCATCTGAGCGCCATCGGTGGTAACGAGCGCATCCTTCCAAACGGCAAAGTCCTGAGCGCCCTTGGCAACTGCAGTTACAGCGGTTCCAATGCCCTTCCCCAGCTTGCCTAGCACGGTAAGCACGGGCCCAGCCGCCGCAGCGATACCGACCATAGCCAGAACGAACTGCTGCTTGCCCGTATCCATCTTGGAGAAAGCGTCGGCAAGGTCGCCCACGCCCTGAATGAGCGGGTCGCACGCTTCGAGCGCGGAGATAACGGCGTTAACAAGCGGCCTGCCGATAGAGATAGCGATAGAGTCAACCTTGTTCTTCAGCACCTGTAGACGCGATGCCAAGCTCTCGTTTCGCTGATCAACCTCGTTTTGGAGCGCGGTGTTCTCGCTCCACGCGGTGTTGGCTCTGGTCACGGATTCACGCAGCAAATCGCCAGCGTTGGCAAGGCGGCGCATGGTATCGGAGTTACGGATGTTGTTGATGCCGAGCTTTTCAAGCGTGACGTTCATATCCTCGCCGGAATCGCTCGTACGCTTCAAGCCCTCCACCAATGCTTCTATGGCTTCCATGGGGCGGTTCTTCCACGCACTGGCGAACTGTTCGGCGCTCATACCAGCGACACGGGCGTATTCCTCCACCGTGTCGGAGCCTTTGGCAACATTCTTGGAAATATCCTGAATGATACGGGTCATAGCGGAGCCGCCAGCTTCGGCCCTGATGCCGAGCGAGGACATAGCGCCAGACATGCCCAAGATATCGGCCTGCGAGAACTTGGCGGCGGTACCAGCGCCAGCCAGACGCAACGCCATGGATGAAATATCAGATTCAGTCGTAGCCAGATGGTTGCCCAAGTCAACGATAGTGGAGCCGTAGTTCTTGAACTTGTCCTGGCTCATTTGCGTGATGTTGGCGAACTGGGCCATTTCCTTGCCAGCGGTCTCGAAGTCCATGTTGGTGGCGATATCAAGACCGCTCACGACCGTGGCGAACGATTCGAGCTTGTCGTTAGTAACGCCCAGCTGCGCGCCGAGGGCTTCGATATTCAGCAGCGTTTCAGCCGTAACGGGCTGCTTGGTGGATAGGTTCTGTGCGGATCGCGCCAGCTTCTCGATTTCCTCGTTCGACATGTTCGTGGTCTTGCGAACGTTCGCCATGGCGGTATCGAACTGGACGGCGGTCTTTCCAGCGTATGCGCCGATAGCGACCAAAGGCACGGTAACGCTTTGCGTGAGCATCTTTCCGACCTTCTCGGTCTTTACGCCCGCGTTGTAAATCTTGCCGCCGAGTTCCGCCCACGCACCGCCCTGCTTCACCAAATCGGCAGTGGTGGACTTAGAGCTAGCCGCCGACAGCGTTGTTAGCCGCCGAAGAGCCTTTTCCGCATTGTCTAGTTGCTTGCCGTTCCACTTGGCGTTTACGGCGATTGTGATTGACGCTTTGCCCATTATTCGGCTCCCACCAAATCAGCGACCTGCGCCACCTCGTCATTAACCTGTTCGATGATGTTTTCCTCGTCTTCGAGGATTGCCTTGAGCAACGCACGCGGCGTATCGCCAGTGTGGGGAACGCCAGCACGCCTGCCAGCACGCTTGCCCGTGAGGATGATTGCGCCGGGGTTTGCGAACTCGATAACGCCGCCGCCCGGGTCGCTAGAGATGAACACAACGCCGTTCTGACGCTGCCTGAGCGACAGCGAGTTGGCGAAAGCGCCCGTGGGGTTGGAACCCACGTGCGCGTACCCCTTCGCCTTACTGAGCGTCGGCTTGGTTATCTCGACGATGCGCCGCTTTAGGCGCTTCGCCATTTTCTTGTCCACTAGGTTGAGCGCAGCAATTGTCTCGTCTAGGTTTTGAATCTCGATGGTGTACAAGGGTCACTCCCTGTATTGCTCCATCTCCCTTTTCGCCTTTTCGCGCTGCGCCTTAAGACGATCTCGCGCGTCCCCTATCGACTCCCCCGGCTTTCTCCACGGCTTGCCGTTCTTCGCTTCTTCGAGCGCCTGCACCAGCTCCATGTCGAATAGCATCTGGTCAAAGACGCTGGGAAAGTCGTACGCGAGGTCGATAAGCTCGCGCACGCCAGACCCCGAGAAGCGCCCTAGCGCAATTAGGACTCGTCCGAGGGTGCCGTAGGGTTTTCGGTGCCGTCCTCGGTCGCGCCGTCCTCGTCCATCTCGAAGTCGTAATAGACGGTCACCTCGTCCATGAGGTCGAGAACTACGTCCTGCGTAATCTGGCGCGGGGCGGGAAGTTCCACCACGGGGTTGCCAGCTGCCTTGGCGCTCAGAAAGCCCCAGAGGGCAATCCAGATGTTCGTCTGCATGTTGCCAACGGGGTCAGCGCCCTTGAACAGATAGAGCTTGGCTCGGTTCAGTGCGCCCTGACGGGTCTTGCACCTAAAGATTTCCTCGCCAGTCTCGGGGTTCTCAAATCGGAAGATTTCGTTTGCCATTGCGGTTCTCCTTTCAAAACGGCTTGGCGTGGATAATCGCGCCCCGTTCCCCCGCTGAATCGGCATGAAAAAGGCGCGACCGTAGCCGCGCCCGTTTGGTTATCTGTGACCGCCGTTCGTTACTTGTAAGAAGCAACCTTGTTAGTGAGCGTGATGGTCATCGGGGACTCGCTCGCGCCGGATACGATGGCGTTATCGGTGCTGAACTGAATGGATGCCTCGTTGCCGGACGGGTCAAGCTCGGGGAAGTCCGCCGTGAAGGGCAGGTGGTTAGCCGAGAACTCAAGCGTCTGCTTGGGATCGTCAGTGTGGTAGAACTTGGCGTACACGCTACCGAACACGACCTTGCCGGAAATCTTGGTGGAGGTCGCAGAGCCGGTGATGAGCTTCTGGTACTCCTTCAGGTTCTCGGGGATGGTGGTGACGTTCACACCGAACTGGCACTTGCCCTCGGCAATCTCGCGGGAGGTGGCGCGACCGAGGGAACGCAGACCCGAAACGTTGTTCTTGATGGTGAACGTGGCTTCGGAGACGAGCGCTGCGGCGGGGGTGGAGCCAGAAGCGTCAATCTTAAAGTCGCAGTCCGTGGTGGTGTACTTGCCGCCAAAGCAGGATGCCTCGACCTTGCCGGGGATGGACGTAAGGCCGACCTCGCCGTCAATGCCCTGCCAAGAAGCGGACATTGCGAGATGCTCGTTACCAGTGGCGGTAAAGGTCAGCTCATCGCACTTGCAGCCGTCTGCACGGGTGAAGCCGTCCATGCCAATCTGAGACCAGATGGTGAAGTAGTCGAGCGCGGAACCCATGGTAAAGACGTGGGTGTAGTAGCCAGTGGTGGCACTGCCGCTGCCACCTGAAACGGGCTTGCTCACGACATTGCCGCACGCGGCGAGCAGGTACATACCGAGCACATCGGGGTAGCACAGGGACTCAATCTTGGGTGTGACCTCGATGGAGTCAACGCGAGCATCGGACGGGGCGCGGGAGCCGCACGTAACGTCAGTGGTGGCGATGGAACGGGACACGCCGAACGGGGAGCCGCCCGTAAGACCGTGCATAAAGGTTGGGGCGGTTGCCGGGGTATCGCGGTTGGTCTGCTTTGCGATAGCGGCAAGACCAATAGAGGGGTTGAGTGCCATAGTTGCTCTCCTAGTCGATTACGGGGTCGATAGCCGCCTTGATGCGGACACCGCCCTCGATGGATGCCATGTACGAATTGCCCGATGGAGCCGTGCCAACGGACGAAATAAAGGGCTTGGCGTGGTCGCACAGACCGCCCAGCGTCTTGTCGGATGCAATGGAGGACATGATTCGCGCCATCCACTCCTGCACGGTGGCGGTGGACTTCACGAGGTCTGCGGTCTTAGCCCACAGCTCCACTCCCACCGAAAAAGTGATGGAGTAGCCGCCGCGCGATGCGCCCATATAGGTGTTGGTGACAACGTCCTCGATGGAGTAGTCCGTTGCGATCTCGCGCACCAGAACCTCGAACGGCTGCTGGGTCTTGGCACCGCCGATGGAGATATAGGGGTGCGGCTCCATATCGGCTAGAGCCGCCTTTACGTCCTGCTCCATCCGCTCGATGCACTTTGAAAACAGGTTCGCGTCCATCTATCGCACCTTGTAGTCTTGAAGGCCGTAACGCTCAATCAGGGCGTTCACGTCTGGGATGGATGTAGCCGCGCCGTCCACGCCGCCAACGACAAAGCGCATAAAGCCCAGGTCGGTGCTAGCGGACGTGGCGTTGTCGGGCATTGCATGGTCGGTGAGGTACCACGCGGCAAGCGAAACGACCGCGCTCTTGACCTCGGGCGGGGTGGGCTTCATGCCGCACTCCACCACCACCTCGGCGAACTTGCTAACGCCCAAATCGCGCACGTCCAGCAAAACGGAATTGCAGACGCGCAGGTTCACGGGGTCGCCGTCTTGGTCTTTCGCGGATACGACCGAACGAATATCGGACGCGGTGAACTCGCCCAAGAAAACGAGCGAGGACGTGCGGCAGTTGGGGCGGTCGGTGACTCCACGCATGAGGACGGGCTGGAACACGCGGTGGGCTTCGCTCTCGATAACATGCTCGGCACGGTCGATAGCATCCTGAATGGTTGCATCGTCAACGGTTCCGAGCAGGTTCTCGTCAGCGCGGTAGGCGCGAACGTCCTCCACCGTGCAATAGCGAGCCGCCACGACCTCGATTTGGGCCGAGACGGTAACGCCCTGCATGAGCCAAGAAACGTCTAGTAGCTCGGGCATGGTGGAGAGGGGAAGGGTGAACTTGCCGCCCTCCCCCGTCACTTCCACCTGCTCGGCACCAGACGCATAGCGAACGGTCACGGTATCGGGGTTGCCCTCGAACTCCACGTCCGCGCATTGGGCGATTGAGAACCGCTTACGGCTGTCTGGCGCCAAAGTCATTTGCAACGCCCCTTAGCGACCAGCAACGCCGGTGTCGGCGAGGAAGGAGAAGGCCTTGGGGAAGGTGACCTTGAGACCGTACTGACCGTTGATACGGATGGTCTTCTCGTTGCGCAGGAACTGGTCGTTAACAAGACCGACCTCAAGCTTCTCGCCCATCTTGGTGTAGAAGGTGGCGGCGTTGGGCAGGTAGACCATCATGCCGTAGGTGGTCTTCTTACCGCTGGTCTCACCCGTGGTCTCGGTGAGGTTCAAGTCCTCCACCACGTTCAGCGCCCACAGCTTGCCGTTGACCATCTGGTTGATGTAGCGACCGTTCTTGTCCTTCTCAAGATTGACGGACTCGGCGACATACGGGTGCATACCAACGGTGGTCGGAATAAAGCCAGTGGTGAGGAACACGTCAGTAGCCATCTTGTAGGCACAATCGGAAATGGTGTCGGTCGTGCCCTTGGTGAACTTCTGGATGCCGTCATGGTTGAGGATGCCAACAATGCCAGTCTCGGCGTTCTCCTTGGGGCCATTCAGAACCTTAGCGCCCTTGGCGAGCTCCTGCATGTAGAGCAGGGTGCCGTTAACGAGCGTCATAAGCTCGTTGTAGTCGTTAAGGTTGTTCTCAAGCAGGGGCATACCGTTAGCGATCTGCTCCATGTGGAAGGAGCGCGGAGTCCACGCCATGCCGGACATGGGGATGGTGGTATTGGGCTTCCAAGTGGCGGCGGCATTGGTGAGCTTGGTCGGGTCGGCCTCATAGAAGCTGATGGAATCCTTGTCGGTGACGGCACGCGGCAGGGTGTTGTAGATGCCCAGCTTCGGCAGGTTCTGGGCATACTGCTCGGGCAGGGAATAATCGGTCTCGGTGTGCTCAAGCAGCTTGAAGTCCTGATAGGCATCGAGAGCAATGAAGGTGCCCATCTTCAGGCCCTTGAACTCGTCACGTGCGCCAAGCACAAACTCGCCGAGGTTCTTAGGCTTGAACTCGGTCTTGTTGCCAGCGTTGGGGTCGGCCAGCGGGATACCGCCGCCCTGACGAATCTTGTCCTCGTAATCGAGGGCTTCGGCAAGCTGCTCGTCAAGAGACTTGTTCTCGCCCTTAATCTGGTTGATGGTGTCGCGGAAAACGTCCTTAGCATCGCCCTCGGCAGCGTTAAAGGACTTCTCGGCTGCATCGAGCTTTGCGCGGTTCTCCACGATCTTGTTGTGAATCTGGATGGAAGAAAGCATTCTCTACTCCCTAGTACGTCAAAAACTTTCCGTTCACGCACACGGTTTTAGAGACGGCTCCCGTCTCCACCTTGTCGGCTCCCGACACGGCTTTACCACCGTTGTTGCTGTCGGTGATTGTGGGTTCGGTTTCCCCCGCGCCGTTTCCATCCACCACGGCGGGTATACCTAGCAGGTCTTTTGGTGCGTTCTTGAATCGCTTAGCCTGCTCGGGGTCGATACAAGCGGCAACGGGCTCCATCGCCACGACGGAATCGCAAAAGCCGTTCTCCACCGCTTCTTTCGCGGTAAACCACGTCTCGGCATCCATGAGGTCTGAGATAGCGCCCTCGTCCTTGCCCGTCTTACGCACGTACTGGTTGACGATGGTGGACTTAACCTTGTCGAGAAAATCGGCGGTCTTGCGCAAGTCCTCGGCGGTGCCGCCAGAGAAGGAATAGGGGTTGTGAATCATCATCAGCGCGGAATCGCCGATAACCACCTTGTCGGCGGTAAGGGCGAAAAAGGACGCGGCGCTAGCGGCAAGACCCTCGATGATGCAGGTGGACTCGCCCGGATAGGAACGCAGAAGCTCGGCCATGGTGTTCGCGTCGAACACGTCTCCACCGCCGGAGTTGACGTGGATGGTGACTGCTTCACCGTTGGCTTCTTTCAGCTCGTTGGCGAACTTGGTGGCGGTCATATCGGTTTCGTCCCAGCCGTCACCGATGAACCCGTAAACGTTAATGTCCCTCATGCTCGAAAATCTCCTTAATATCGGCTTCGATGTCGTACTCACGCCGCGCCAATAGGCAGGCGTTGGCGTAGGGCTTTAGAACCTTGGTTGCGAAAGCGCGGGTCTTCTCGGTGTCTCCCGCTTCGGAGATGCGCTGCTTGATGCGCTGCACCATGTCTTCATGAATTGAGTTCATGGCATTGCCGTTACCATCCCCGCTGTAGGGCGCTCCACCCTCGCCAGAAGCACCGGGGTCTTTTCCGTGCTGTGCGGTGATGGTCAGCTCGCCCGTTTCGGCGTTGAGCAGGTTGTAGGAGGAAGGAATAAAGAGAACGTCCAGACCCTCCACAGGCGGCAAGTCCTCCTTGGCGCGTACCTCGGCAGGCATCATCCAGCCCGAGAAAACAGCCGCCTTGTAGCCCTCCATGCGATCTCGGTAGCCTCCGCGCAAAAGGCCGTTCATATCGAATTGCACGTAGCAGTCTTTAAGGCCGATGCTCCAAAGGACGTTGGAGAACGCGCGTTCAAGCTCGGCGCACTCGGGCATGAGCGTCTTGTTTGCGAAGTTCAGAGCGCCCTGCTCGATGTTGGAATAGGTGGCGTTGGAGAGGTCGAATACCTCCTGCGGTGGCACGGAAAGCGTTCGGCAGACCTGCTGTAGAATCCACCGCTCCTGCTCCACCAGTGACATATCCACCATGGTTTGGGAGGTGGACTTGTATTGCAGGCCATGGTCGAAGATGCGGACTTTGCCCGAGTTGACCAGACCGCCGCCATCCTCTAGGCGCTTTTTAAGTTTCTGGTAGTCCGGCTCTTTGAGCGGTTGGTCGGTTTCCAGCCAGCCGGGGAAGTTGCCCTCACCGTTCAGAATGTGCGAATAGAACTTCTCTAGGTCAACGGACAAACCAACCTCGTTGGCGGCGAACTCGGCAAGCGAGCGCCCGTGGAGACAATCGGAATCGAGGATGGGAGACTTAACCCACACGATCTCGTTCTCTAGGTATCGCCCAGGTGCGGTGAACTTATCGCCGCCATAGTTGAACACGTGCGAGCCGCCACGGATGATTTCGATACCGGGCGTTCCCGACATGGGCCAAAGCGCCACGATACGGGCGTTTCGCCACTCCACGCGCACAAACGCCTCGCCCTTTAGGTCTTTGGTCATATCGAGCCAGCGGATACCCTCCTGAGCGGACATGAGCGGGTTCCACTTGGTGCGCAACAGGGTTTCTAGGTCTTTTGCAGTACGCTTGGCGGCGGGTTTCCTAACGCCGCTATCTCGCTCGTAGACGTGTACCGGAAGTGCCGCCAGCGGTCGGGCCTTAGCCAGCGCACACGCACGGTAGGCGTTGGAGTAGTAGGCTTCGAGCTTCGCGGCATCGCGGCTGTAAACGTCCTTGCCGTCATAGTTCACGAAGTCGTATTGGATTGGCGGTATCTGCACGCCAGCGAAATTGAAAGCGCTGTACAGAGCGCGTGACGCGGCTGCGGTGATTCTGTTCTTTAGAGACATGCACGCTCCTTCTATCCGTTGCGTGCATGGTGCTATCGCTGTCCCCCGCGCTAGAAAATGGAGGGGGAAGGGGGCGGGGTTGGCGAAAGGAAGATGAAACTCCAACCCCGTTGCCCGTATGTTCGCGCCAACGTCCCCCGCTACAGGTCGATAGTCCAGACGTTGGGCGATTCTTCCTCATTGTTGTCGTAAGCCCACATAGCCATTGCCGCCGCAACAGCCGCGTCGATACGCTTTGAGCCTTGCCCGTGCTTCACGGACGCGAGCCTGCGACCGTATGCCTTAGATTCGCTCGATACGGCGTTGATGCAGTGCGCCGCCAAAATGGGTGTATCGCCAAACGATGCAATATGGGTGGATACAGCACGCGCCAAAAGCTCGGACGCAGGGCACATGATGGATGGCGTTTGCGGTACTTGCGATAAGTCGAAGTCGTACGTTCGCTCAAGCCAGTTAGCTAGGAACTGCATACGCGCGGGGTCAGCACAGATGAATGGAGCGCCGGGCTTTCTCGCCAGCTCCAGCAACACGTCGGCAACGGCGGTGAGATCGTAAACGGAACTCCCCTTCTCGGGCTTCTCCCAGCACCACTCGGCATAAGCCCACCGCTCATCTTGGCGTTGAGCAGCCACGATTGCCAGCGTATCGCCGCGTACGGCACCGTCCAGACCCACGCAAAACCATTGGTTCCAGTCGATTTCAAGACGGTCGGTCTTTTGGCACGCCGTCACGTCCCTGCGCTTCATGAACGGTTCTTCCACCTCGTCCATGGGCGTGCGGTTGAGGTAGTAGCGAACAAAGCCGGGACCGGGCGTTCCGTCCTCCAACTTATCGGATTCGTACTGCTCTTCCAGTTCCTCCATCGTGATACGGCCCGCTGCGGTAATCTTCTTCCAAACCCTGCGGTCTGCGGGGTTGTCTTGGTCTGTGATACCGAGCCAGCACACATAGGCGTGCTTGTCGCGCTTCAACTTCTGGTAGAGCTTGAACAGGAAACCGTCACGGTTGCTGCCTGCGGTCGTGATGCCGATGGTGAGTGCGTTCCACACCTTCGCCTGACCGGACGTACCAGCTTTCCAAACAGCGTCATCGCGCCAGACGTGAATCTCATCGCCGATGAGGACATGGAAGTGTTTGCCCTGCAACGCCGCTTCTTTGTAGGGGTAGACGTGTATCTCCTGCCCCGTCTGCTCGTTGCGGATAACGTCCTTGTAGACCTTCCACTGTGCGTTGAGTGTCGGGTTCGCCTTGATGATGGTTGCGATATAGCCCTTGACCATGGCGGTGTTCTCTTTGGAATCTGCCACAATGCCGTATTGCCCGTTCGGGATAGCGTCCATGGTGGCAATGGTCAGAACCAAGCACGCCGCCAGCTGCGACTTGCCGAACGCGCGGTGGACTCCGATAAGTGCGCGGCGATACTGCCTGCGGAACTTGCCAACCGTCTCATCAAAAAAGCCAGTACCGAACAAAGGTCGCCAAATGTATTTCATGAGCCATTCGGTGACCTTGTACGGGCAACCGCACAGATCTGATTCGCCAGCATACGTAAGGAACGTCTCGGCGAAAACGCGCGTGCGCTCCACCTGAAACTCGCCAGCCTTGCTCAGCTTCTTAAACGGTGTGTGGTAGCTCACGACCTACCACGGATAGCTCTATCTATCTGCTCCGCAACAGAGATTTGCGCCGCCTGACCGCAAGCCTGCGTCAAACCGAGTCTCGCACGGGCGAACCTAGTAAGGCCAAGCTCCTGCGACATTTTCATGACCAGCTTTTCGGCATCGTTCATGATTTTGATATACGGATTCGCCCTAGCAACGACATTGCCGTACTCGTCCTCGTCCTGACTGATGACGCGCATGGTGCCGTCCTCGTCATAGATATGCTTTCGGCAGTCCTCGACAATCGCAATGTTGAACACAAGGGATTGCAGCATCGGAGAATCTGCTTCTTGAAAAGCAGCGCCCGTACCAACAAGCGTGTCCCAAATCTCGTTTTGATACGGGTCGATCGACACGCTTTCGGGCTTTACAAGCGCCCCTTCCTCCATTCTCACGGCGGTAGTGGTAGAAATATCGGCAGTGCTAGTCCCGCGCCTTACCGCGAGCGCGTCTGGCTTACGTCCCCTCATAAGCCCCACTCCGCCAGCTTCTCAATGACCGTTTCGCTAATATCGCGGCACGCCTTGCGGTACTTCACAGGGCCACGCTGCGCCGCAGCATCGAAAAACGCCGCGTCACCACGCATTACGACAGCGCTTCTGGCTATGGTGTCCACTGTTATGGTGTTCGGCGCTTTAGAGACAACAATCATTTCCCTATTCGCGTTAACACGGCATTTATCGGAACAAAACCTGCTCCTTTTCGTTTTAGCGAGGTACTTTTTCCCGCAATATAGGCATCTTTTTTCAATCAAAATGCGCTCCCTCCACTATCTCGGTGGAGGGTATTTCGGCGTTCCCCCGTTCCGTAACAGTTCCGTAACAGGCTCCAATTTCGTGCGCGTAAAAAAATCAGAGGGACGACGCTGGGTAGCCAGTTGT
>DAWEIC010000016.1:0-18944 GCA_052364855.1 Collinsella sp. | reverse complement strand
CCTTGCACACCTTGGTAACGATCTTCTGGTGCGCCTTTTCGACCTCTTCGCTGGTAAGCGTGTGGTCGTCGGAGCGATACGTAAGCGCAAAGGCCATGGACTTCTTGCCCGCTCCGATGCGGATGGGATCGCGGTAGACGTCGAACAGACGCACATCCTCGAGCAGCTTGCCTCCGGCGCTGGTAATACGGCGCTCAAGATCCTCGCAGGTCACAGTGTTGTCGACCACGATAGCAAGGTCGTGCTCAACGGCCGGGTACTGCGAGAACTCACGGTAGTTCTCCTGGTTGCGGGCGCCCTTGATCAGCTTGTCCAGGTCGAGCTCAAAGGCAACGACAACCTCGTCAATGCCCATAGCCTCGCGCGCCTCGGGGTGAATCTCGCCAACCCAGCCCAGCACGGTACCGCCGGACAGAACCTCGGCGGCGCGACCCGGCTGCAAGAAGGCATAGCCCTCGCCCTCGACGGGACGGAAGCGAACCTTCTCGATGCGCAGCTGAGCAAGCAGCTCCTCGACAATGCCCTTGCCAAAGAAGAAGCGCAGCTTACGGTACTTCATGTTCCAGGACTGCTCGCTCCACTGGCCCGAGAGCACGCCCGCCACGGACTTGGTCTCCTTGGGCAGGCTGGCGTTCTCGCGGCCATGGAACAGGCTGCCGACCTCGTACAGGTGCACGTTGGGCGTGCCGTGGGCCTCGTTGTAGGCCACAGACTGCAGCAGACCCGGCAGCAGCGAGCGGCGCATCTCGGTCTGCTCGGCCACCAGCGGGTTCATGAGAACCACGGGGCAGCCGCGGCCCTCGGTGGACATACCAATCTTCTCCAGGTCGCCCGGGGCGGCAAAGCCAAAGGTCGTGGTCTCGTTGAGGCCGCAGGCGCGCAGGATCTCGCCGACCTTACGGGTGAGCTTCTGCTCGCGGGTCAGGCCGCCGATGTGGTTCTTGGCAGCCGGGATGGTCGCCGTAACGCGGCCCATGCCCCATAGGCGCAGGACCTCCTCGATCAGGTCGATCTCACGCGGCAGGTCGGGACGGAAGCTCGGCGGGGTGACCATGAAGTCCTCGCCGTCGCGCTCGACGGTGCAGCCCAGGCGGGTGAGCGAACGCTCGATAAAGTCGGGCTCGATGTCGGCACCGCAGATGGCGTGCACGCGGGCCAGGCGCAGCTTAATGCTGTCGATGGTCTTGGGCGCGGGGAACACGTCCACATAGCCGGGAGCAACCTCGCCGCCGGCGATCTCCTCGATCAGCGCGCAGGTAACGTTGGCGACATCCACGCAGCCGGTCTCGTCGACCTGGCGCTCAAAGCGAATGGAGGCGTCGGAGATCAGCGACAGATCGCGGCTGGTGTGCGAGGTGCGACCGGCGTTGAAGCAGGCGCTCTCGACCATCACGTCGACGGTGTCGTCCTCGATCTCGGAATCCATGCCGCCCATTACGCCGGCCAGCGCCACGGGACGCTCGCCGT
Organism: Collinsella sp.; assembly: GCA_052364855.1. Taxonomy (GTDB): domain Bacteria; phylum Actinomycetota; class Coriobacteriia; order Coriobacteriales; family Coriobacteriaceae; genus Collinsella. The sequence goes on along the minus strand of DAWEIC010000016.1, from coordinate 17,477 downwards.
CGGTGATGAGGCCCATACCGGCGTCGAGCACGCGCTCCTCGCCGTCGAGCGTCGTGAACTTCTCGTCCTGCTGGGCGGCGCGAACCACCACACGACGGTGGCCATCGCGCTCGGCAAAGGTGTCCAGGTCAAAGGCGTGCAGCGGCTGACCGGTGAGCATCATCACATAGTTGGTGATGTCGACGATGTTGTTGTGCGGGCGCACGCCCAAGGCGTTAAGGCGCTTGACCATCCAGTCGGGCGACGGGCCGACCTTGACGTTGCGCACGATGCGGGCAACGTAGCGGTCGCACAGGCCCTCGTCGGCAATCTCGACCGAAAGCTCGTCGTCGGTCGCGCGGCCGGTCTCGGCCTTGATGGCGGGCAGCTCAACGTGGAAATCGCGGTCGAAGATGGCGCCGGTCTCGCGGGCCATGCCAATCATGGACAGGCAATCGGGGCGGTTGGGCGTGATCTCGCAGTCGAGCACGGTGTCGCTCGAGCCCACGTACTCGGCAAACGGCATGCCGCAGGGCGTATCCTCGGGCAGGATCATGATGCCGGAGTGGTCGCCGCCCAAGCCGAGCTCGCGCGCGGAGCAGTTCATGCCCATGGACACGACGCCGCGAAGCTTGCTCTTCTTGATCTTGACGTCGCCGGGCAGGACAGCGCCGATCATGGCCGTGACGATGTGGTCGCCGGCCTCGAAGTTCTGCGCGCCGCAGACGATCTGCAGCGGAGCGGGATTGCCGTCGGCGTCGAGATTCTTGTCGCCCACATCGACCGAGCACACATACATGTGGTCGCTATCGGGGTGCGGGATCTTGGTGAGCACCTTGGCGGTCACCACGTGGTCGAAGGACTCGCCCACGGTGTCGATCGCCTCGACCTCGGTGCCGGTACGGATATATTCGTCCGAAAGGGTCTTGGGATCCTCCGGAATATCGATCATGGTCTTGAGCCAGTCGTAAGAAACACGCATATAACTGGTCTCCTTTCATAAATGCGGCTTTGAGCCGGAAACTGCAACTAAGAAGAAAGCGTTCTAGAACTGGTTCAAGAACCTCATGTCACCAGTCATCAACGTGCGCAGGTCCGGCAGGTCGTAGCGCAGGGCCGCGACGCGCTCGGCGCCAATACCAAAGGCGAAGCCGGTGTACTTCTCGGGGTCGATGCCGCAGTTGATAAGGACGTTGGGGTCGACCATGCCGCAGCCCAGGATCTCGATCCAGCCGCTGTGCTTGCAGAAGTTGCAGCCCTTGCCGCCGCACACGTGGCAGCTCACGTCCACCTCGCAGGAAGGCTCGGTGAAGGGGAAGAAGTGCGGGCGATAGCGCGTCTTGCGATCCTCACCAAACATGCACTTAACAAAGTAGTCGAGCGTGCCCTTAAGATCGCCAAAGGTGATACCCTCGTCGACGACCAGGCCCTCGATCTGGTTGAACTGCGGCAGGTGGCAGGCGTCGGCCGTGTCGGGACGGTAGACGGTGCCCGAGCAGATCATGTAGATGGGCGGCTTCTGCGACTCCATGGTGTGGATCTGCACGCCCGAGGTCTGGGTGCGCAGCAGCACGTCGGACTCGCCGTGGGCGTGAGCCTCGGGGTGTGCGACGCTGCCGGGGTTGTTGTCGACCACGTAGAAGGTGTCGCGGGCCGAGCGGCTCGGGTGATCCATGGGGGCGTTGAGCGCGGTGAAGTTGTAGTAGGAGGTGTCGACCATGGGACCGGACTCGACGGTGTAGCCGATGCCGCAGAAGATGTCCTCGGCCTCCTCGATGATCTGCTTGATCAGGTGCTGGTGACCGATCTGCGGACGGATGCCCGGCAGCGTGATATCGACGGCCTCGTGCTCGAGTGTGTGCTTGAGGGCGGCGGCCTTCATCTCGGTGGTGCGCTCGTCGAGCATGCCCTCAATCAGCTGGCGCATCTCGTTGGCGCGCTTGCCCATCATGGGACGATCCTCGGGGGCGAGCTTGCCCATCATGCGCATCAGGCCAGTGATGCGGCCCTTGCGGCCGAGCAGCTCAACGCGCGCGGCCTCGAGCTTTGCGGCGTCGTCGGCGCCCGCGACGAGCTCCTTGGCCTCTTCCTCGAGTTTGACCAGATCATCAATCAGACTCATGTCTTCCCTTTCGTCTCTCGCGCTCCCCGCTTGCCGAGGCGGCTGCCGCCGTCTGACGTTGCGAAAACGCGGCCCGGTTCGGTAACAAAAAACCGCCCTCGGGCATGTGCATTGCCCAAGGACGGTTGAATTCCGCGGTACCACCTTGTTTGACCCGGCGGATGTCTGGCCCGCCGCGCCCACTCTTTGCCCCTTGTCGCGAGGCTCACGGCTTCCCTACTGGGGCTTCGCCGCCGCTGGCCGCGTGCCCGTTGAGGTCGCTGCTCGGGAGTGAACGCTTGGCCCTTGTCACCGCAGGAAGGCTTGCAGCCCATGACCTTCCCTCTCTTGCCGGCGACGCGGCGGGCAAAACCCTCTCCGTCAACGCATTGGGCTATAGGATACCACATTGTGTGGGCGTATCGCCGCGTTCCGTTTTGTTCGTGCTGGGTACAAGGCAGGTAGCTGTGCAAACTGGCCGTGCGCCCAGCCGTGGCGTTCGGCTCGCGAGATCAAGGATATGGTATGGAAAAGAAGCACGATAAGAAGGCCCAGGCCGCCGTGGCAAAGGCTGCCAAGGGCGTCAAGGCTGCTAAAGTCGACAAGGCCGTCAAAAAGTTCCGCAAACTCGAGGGCAAGCTGTGGACTCGCGAGTACCTGCTCAAGATTGCCGAGTTCGATGGAGCGACGATTGCTCCTGCCAACGGTGCTGCCGCCCGTGCCGACGCCATGGGCACGCTTGCCGGCGAGCATCACAAGCTACTGACCAGCGAGAAGTCCGTTGAGCTCGTACGCTCGTTAGCGCGCGAGACGGTTGCAGGCGGACACGTAGACGACCCGCAGCTGCTCGACGAGATCCGCGTGCTCGGCCGCGACCAGCGCGAGGCAAGCGTTATTCCTACCGAGGAGGCCGAGGCCTGGACCAGGCTCACCTGCGAGGCCGACGCCGTGTGGCACAAGGCCAAGACGGCCAACGACTGGGCGAGTTTTGAGCCCTATGTGGATAGAATCGTCGCCCAACTTAAGCATCAGGCCGAACTCATGGACCCCAAGCGCGACCCATACGACGTTTGGCTCGACCAGTACGAGCGCGGCCTTTCCGCCAAGAGCTTCGATGCGTTTTGCGATGAGGTCAAGGCGACGGTCGTGCCGCTCGTGCACGCTATCGGCGAGCGCGGCCAGCAGCCCGCTGCCGACTTTTTGCACGCCCGCGTGCCCGAGGCCGCCCAGCGCGCCATGAGCTTCGACCTTATGAAGCTCGTCGGCCTGAACCTGAACGACACCACGCTTGCCTTTACCGAGCACCCGTTTAGCGAGGGCTTTGCCGTGGGTGACGCGCGCATCGCGACACACATCTACGAGGACGATTGCATCTCCAACGTCTACAGCATCATCCACGAAGCGGGACACGCCATGTACGAGCTGGGCGTCAATCCCGCCTATGCGCGCACCTGTCTTGAGGGCGGCACCTCCATGGGCATCCACGAGAGCCAGAGCCGCTTTTTCGAGAACACCGTGGGTCGCAGCCGCGCCTTTATGGGACCGCTGCTCGAGGTGCTGCGCCGCCACGCACCCGAGGTCTACGGCGACGTCGACGAGGACACGCTCTACCACGCCGTGAACATCGCGCAGCCTTCGCTGATCCGCACCGAGGCCGACGAGCTCACCTATCCGCTGCACGTTATGGTGCGCTACGAGATCGAGCGCATGCTGTTTGCCGGCGAGGCCACAGCCAAGGATATCCCCGCGCTTTGGAACCGCTTCATGGATGAGTACCTGGGCATTCCCGTTCCCGACGACACGCACGGCTGCCTACAGGATACGCACTGGAGCGGCGGCTCGTTTGGCTACTTCCCCACCTATGCGCTGGGCAGCGCCTACGACGCCATGTTTGTGCCGGCCATGTGCCGCGACGGTGTCGACCTCAACGGCGCCTGTGCGAGCGGCGACCTGACACCCGTCCGCGCCTGGCTGGGCGAGCACATTTGGCAGTGGGGCCGCGCCAAGGACGCGCCGGAGCTCATCAAGGGCGCGTGCGGCATGGCGTTCGATGCCCGCTACTACTGCAGCTACCTGCAGGACAAGTTCACCACGCTCTACGAGCTGTAAAGCTTAGGCGACACGCCAACGCAAAGGGGACGCCGCGGAACCAATCCGCGGCGCCCCCTTTCCACCTAGTCGTTTAAGAACGTCCCCAATGACTACCTTACAGAGCCTCGAGCGCGTTGGCGATGCGCTTCATGGCGGCATCGGCGGATGCTTGGTCGGGCGCCTCGGCCAGCACGCGGATAACCGACTCGGTTCCGCTCTTGCGCACGAGCACGCGGCCCTCGCCTGCCAGCGCAGCCTCGGCCTCGGCGATGGCGTTCTGCACGCCCATGTTCTCGAGCGTGGCGTCCTTGTCCGCCACGCGCACGGCCACCTGCGCCTGCGGCAGCAACTTGCACGGAGCCGTGAGCTGCGAGAGCGTCTCGCGCTCGGCACGAATCACTTCCATCACGCGCAGCGAAGTCATAATGCCGTCGCCCGTGCGCTCGATATCGCCAAAGATCGTATGGCCCGTCTGCTCGCCGCCCAGGCTGTAGCCGCCCTCGCGCATCTTGGCATACACGTGACGGTCGCCCACGCCGCTGGTCACGGCGCTCAGGCCGGCAAGCTCCAGCGACTTGACAAGGCCAAAGTTACTGGCAATCGTCGGCACCACGGTACCGCCCGAGAGGCGCCCGTGCTTGTTCAGATACACGCCGCACACGTACAGGATCTGGTCGCCGTCGACCACGCGCCCGCGCTCGTCCACGGCCAGGCAGCGGTCGGCATCGCCGTCGTAGGCAAAGCCCACGTCCAGGCCCTGCTCCACCACATGGCGCTGCAGACGCTCCATATGCGTGGAGCCGCAGTCGACGTTGATGTTAAAGCCATCGGGCGCGGCATTGATCACGCGCACGTCGGCACCGAGCGCGTCAAACACCGGCTTGGCCACCGAGGAAGCCGAGCCGTTGGCGCAGTCGATACCGATTTTGACGCCCTGCAGCGAAAAGTTCGCACTTGCAATGAGCGAAGCAATGTAGCGGTTGCGGCCCTGCATGTAGTCCACCGTGGCACCGATGTGGTTGCCCGTGGCCAACGGAACTTCGCTCTTGCCATCGATGTAATCCTCGATGAGCTCCAGTACGTCCTCGTCCATCTTAAAACCGTCGCTATTGACGAGCTTAATGCCGTTATCGCAAAACGGGTTGTGGCTCGCGCTGATCATGATGCCGCAATCGAAGCAGCCCTCCACGGTCTGATGCGCCACGCCCGGCGTCGGGATCACGTGCAGCATATAGGCGTCCGCACCGCTCGCGACCAGACCGCTCACCAGCGCCGCCTCGAACATATAACTCGAGCGACGTGTGTCCTTGCCCACGATAACGCGCGCCTTAGCACTGCGGTTGGCGCCATAATACCAGCCCACAAAACGGCCAATCTTATAAGCGTGCTCTACCGTCAGCCCAACGTTGGCCTCGCCGCGAAAGCCGTCGGTGCCAAAGTACTTCATGCGCCCTCCTTACAAAATAGGGGCGGACAGATTGCCTGTCCGCCCCAAAATGGTACTCGATTATCTGCGCTACCAGAAAAACCCTACGCCGACGCGCTGTCGCGAGCCGCCTGGCATGTAGGGGTCTGACGCAGCGTAAGCGGCTTGTCCCCCGCCTCGGCCGACGTGGTCAGCGTATACGTGATCGTCGTCGTCTCGCCAGCATGCAGGTCAACGGTGCCCGAATAGAAGGGGATTCCATGCCACGTAGCGGCACCAAGACCAAACTGGGTACCCTCAACCGTAAGGTCACTGATGTTGCCACCCGTCGGGGCAAACAACGAGACATTCAGACGCTCGTCGTCACGCGCGGCATCGGGTGCGCTCGCCGCAACGTAGTCGGGCAGCTTGCCAGCCTCCTCCTGCGTCATGATGTTCGTCAGGGTAACGGTGATGCGATAGGAGCACGTGCCGTCGCCGTTCTTCACGCCCTGACCAATCTGAGTGTCGGCGTTCAGATACCAGTCGAGCTTGGAGAAGCTCAGGTTGTTAAAGTAAACGCCGGCAACGGGATCGGCACTCGGATCATCCGGATCGGGCAGCGAAGCGTCAATGCCCGTCTCTTTGATGGCATTCTGCTCATCATCGTTTCTCATCCACGCGATCAGGCGGCCCTCTTCGGCACCGCGCTCAACGGCGCTGACAAGCTTCGCAACATCGACATCGCCGATACCGCCAAGAATCTTGTCGAAGGCAGCGCTGGCGACGGATGCAAAGATGCCGTCAGACTCCTCGACCGGATAGTTCCAGTACACATCGTGCATGAGGACCTTTGCGGCGTTGGTGCCGTCGACAACCGTTCCGTCGGGCAGTGACACGTTACCGACCAGGCCCAGCAGATACTGCAGGAACACCGGGTCGATACCGATGACGCCATCAACGTCCTGTCCATACTGGGACTTCCACAGCGCGGCGACACGCTGCGAGTTGCGGGGCCAATCAGGCGAATAGGTATTGCCCGAGTTGTACAGGTTACTGTGGTTGCCGAACAGCGCCTCATCCTCTTCGTCGACGCTCTCGACTGCCTCATCCTCGCTGAGTCCAATGCGGGGAACAAACTCGCCAATCGACATCTGGCCGTCAGTGACCGAAATCAGGCCCTGCGAACCGCCAAAGCCGCCGCAAGCACGAATCTCGACGTTGTTCATGGCGTACATAAGGTAGTTGCGCGTCTGGCCGTTGGCGCCGAGCATCTGGGGAAGGACGGGGGCGACCTTCTCCGCCGCGTCAACCGCGCCGTTGAGGGTGGCAAAGCCGTCCTTGGCCTTATCGACCAGCTCGGTCACCTGGGAAATATGAGTATCGCCAATGCCCTGGACCTTCTCGTTGGCGCTCTTGAACACCTTGGAGCTATCGGAAAGCGAATCGGCAACGGCCTGCAGTGCGGACACGTTAATCATGCCGTCCTGGAACAGCTTGCCGGGTGTGGCCTGCGAAAGGTTGTCGGCCATGGGAACCAGCGCGTTGCTCGAGACGTCGGACAGGGCATCGATCATGGTGCGGGCCGCGTTGATGTCACTGCCATACACCGGGATAAACGAAGCCGCCGTCCACAGCGGGCTCGAAGTCTCCGCCTTCATGCTGTCGCAGAGCTCATCGATCTTCTTCGCATCGTCGGGCAGCGTCGAAAAATCGCCCGACGTGACCTTGTCCTTAAGGCCACCGACGATCTCGACAGCCTCCTTCGCTTCACTCTTTACGGTCTTTGCCGAGTTAAGCAGCATAAAGCCGCTTGCGCCAAGCGCAACGAGAAGCACCGCGACTACAGCGGCAATAATGGCGCCGGTGTGACGCTTTTTGCGCTCGCCCTTGCGATGGCGATGACGGACCAGACCGTCAGAGGTCGAACTCGACGAAGCGTCGCTACCGTAGTTCAAGCCAAAATCGTAATAATCTTCCTTGGAACCCGAGCCCGCAAACTCGGCACCGCTATCATCCAGGCGGGCGAACGTGCCAGTCTCGGAGGCGCCGGTGTAAATCGTGCCGAGGTTACCCGTAAGCCCCGCGCCACCGGCAGAGGGAGTATTGTTGTCGGCCTTGCCGGCATTAACGTTGCCGGCGCCATTCGCGGCGTTGGCAGCACCCGCGTTGTTCGCGGGTACCGAAGGAGCCCCGCTCGGCTGCGACGCAGAGGTTGCACCGCCCGCAAAGACATTTCCTCTTGCACGGCCGGTCTTTTTTGCCTTTTGAGACTGCTCGTACAGAGCGGTAAACATCGCCGTCTCGCCCGGGGACACGCGCTTACCGGAGCCGCCCTGTCCAGCGTCGCCTGGCGTGCCGGCCTTACCAGCCCCGTTCGGACGCGGCGGAACTGCAGGACGGCCGCTATCGCTGCCCTTAAAGTGATTACCAGCCATAAAGAAATCCTCGCAATTGAGTCGCAATGAAAAAGTCCATAACGTTACTAGTTTATGGCATTTTGAGCATCGACAGCTAAACTCCAGACACGGACATCAATTGGCGAAAATGCGGCACAACGCCTTTTCTGTCTTGGCGGCGGCGCCAGCTACACCGTGAGGAACATCATCACGATGATCATGGCAAAGCCGATAAGGTCGGTCGGCAAAAACACCGTGCCCAGCATAACGGCACTCGTGATGGTCGCCGAGACCGGCTCCACGGTTCCGATGAGGCTTGCGCGGACCGAGCCAATGTCCTTAACGCCCTGCATATAGAGCATGTAGGCAAAAAACGAACCGATGACCACGAACACCGCGAGCGCCTCGATACCGGCAACATCGAGCGCCGGCATATGCGCCCAAGGGCGAACGAAAGCACACGAAACGATGCCCGCCGTGAGCATAGCCGAACCCGTGACGATGGGGCTGCCATATTCGGGCAGGATCTTGGCGGGGATCACCGCCATGCAGGTGGCGCTGACCGCACACATAAGGCCCGCGACCAGGCCGAGCGGCGAGATGCTCAGGCTGGTGGGGTCACCGCCGGTGGCGATCAAAAACGTACCGCCCAGAGCCAAGCCAATGCCGATAACCTCGCGCGTGCGCGGCCTGCGGCGGTCGATAACGCAGGTGTATCCCATAATGATGACCAGCTGCAGGCACTGAAGCACCGTCGCGGTTCCGGCATTGGTCAGGCGCACGGCCGAAAGATAGCAGAACTGGTTGAACAGCAGGCCAAAAGCGGTAAAAAGCAGCAGTTGTCTGCGGTCGGCGGGCGTGGTCCAGAGTTTAACCAGACGCTCGCGATCGCGCGTAACAACCACGGCCATAAAGAGCAGGCCGGCGAGAATCTGACGCACGCTCATAAGCCACAAGGTGTCGACGTGGTAGGTATCGAACAGAAAGCTCGCGCTGGTGCCCGAAAAGCCCCAAAACGAACCGCCCACCAGCGTAGCCAAGACGCCCGTGATCATCTTGCGCGTCGAAGCGCTGTTCAGGCGGTCGCGCCATGCGCGACGGGTGTTGCGGCTGAGCTCGTCGGTGCCCTCGGGCACATCAATGTTCGATATATCGGTCATCGGCACCGAAGCCCCTGCGCCTTCGACCTGCTCGACACACTCTTTGCTCATTCCACTCCCCCGAAACAGCCTGGAAACAATTCGGCTTACCTTACCACGGCGAAGTCACCAGCTGGAGGCTTGTCCGCTTATCGGTAGAACAATTCCGCAGGCGTCTTTCCATAGCTCGATACCGCAATGGCCTTGCATTATGCGACAGCCAAATCGCGGCAGCAGGCTCTTTTGAAATGGATACGACAAAGCCCCCGAATTCCACAATGTAAGCGATTTTTAAAAATGTTCTTGCCACCGAGTTCAGGCTCCGTTATATTATCCCTTGCGCGCTTGCGCACCCTTGATCGGGCGTTTAGCTCAGGGGGAGAGCGCTTCCCTGACACGGAAGAGGTCAGAAGTTCAAATCTTCTAACGCCCACCAAATGTTCGCAGCTCAGAGGCTATGTCCTCTGGGCTGTTTTGTTTTATGTCGCCAAATCAGCTGGCAGCTCCAACCGCCCAAGCAACCACCCTGCCCATACACAAAACCGCGTCAGCGACCCAAGTGCCTATCCCGGCTGACTCCGCAGTCAATCAAAACCGCCCCAATAGTCACCGAGGCCGAGACCAACACGTCTCGAACCCATCCGAGCCGCAACTTCTCAGCAAAACGCCGCGATGTCTGCGTCCTGCGGTATCCTTGAGCCACTTGCACCTGCAGCACCAAGGAGCCGCCATGCGCACCGAGCTCGATGTCCCCTTTTCGCACAAAGAAGAAGCCAAGGCGCTGGGCGCCAAATGGGACCGGACCAAGAAGATCTGGTATGTACCCAGCGGCGTCAACCCCGAGCCCTTTGCCGAGTGGCTGCCCGGTGTTGACCGATCCGACCCCTCAGCGCCGTATATATATCTAGTACTGGGCAAGCGCGAGTGCTGGAAGTGTCACAAAGAGACCTCGGTCGCGGCCTTCGGCATTCCCTATCGAACCGATAACGACGAGAGCATCGCCATCGCGCACGCGCCCAACGAAGCCGGGCACATTGCCATCGACACGGCCAACGCCAACGCACTCGCCATCGTGCCCGCTCTTGGCTGCGTGCCGGGCGAGATCCGCGACTACCTTCATAAGCGCTGCGGCTACAAGCCCGTAGGCGCGCGAGCCTCCAAAGCCCCGTCGCTCGGCAACACGTGCACCAGTTGCGACGCGCTGCAAGGCAGCCGCTATCTGTTCGAGGAGCCCTCGTCCCCGTTTGCCCTCACTGCCATCAACAAGCTGCCGGCACTGGAGTTTATACGCGTCGAAGTTGCCGGCGTCTTTGGCGTCCCGGCCACGCGTACCGACTTTGACCAGGCGCTCTTTACCTGGGCACGCGATCATCACGCCGAGTTCCACAAGCAACTCGGTGAGGGGATTTATTTGTAGAGGCAAAAGACACTCACAGCCAACTCCTCCGCATCACCTATCCCTCGTCGCCGGCGTCGTACACGATATCGAGGCCACAAACAGGGCATTTCTCCGGATACACCGGCATATGAACGCCTGTCCGTTTTCTCACTTCGTCGCTGAGTCTGTCGCGCGCATCGATAAACCGAATGTCGAGACACGGTATTTGCGAGCCGCAGCAAGGGCAGGTGACGACAAACGACCCGCAATCAACCTCTACGCTCGGAAACATATTGTTGTCTATAAGGGCACACGGCAGTTTTCCGTACTTCCCCATCGCAATATCGCCTCGCCAGCTCATACACGCTCCCCTCTCGCTATACAAATCAGGAAGAGCATGCACCGGCGGGCGGGCGCGAGATTGCATCGCCACGCGATCCGATCAAACAACACGATCGTCAAAGAATGCCAAAGCCAAATACGCTAATACGGCAGAAGCCCCGCCTTTTCACGCTTCTTTTCCGAGCGATCGAACTCAATGCGATGGGCCTCAAGAAACACCGTATCGGGTCGCCACTGACGCTCATTCGGCTGCCTTAGCGTCGCACCCGCAAAGGAAGCGTAGTCGGTCTTATCCAGCAGGTACGATCCGCACAGCCGATATTCGCCGCAAACAGGCTCAAACGAAATCAGGTGAGCATCAAATAGGGAATGAAGATCGCGCCGAAGCAGAATACCGTTGCTGGCAACCTGCGATTTGGGTCCCGAGTAATTCTCGATATGTGCAGCCTCCAGAGCTTCGCTGACGCCGCAGTCCGACACCGCGCAACGGCCATCATAGGCGGCAACGAGCTGCTTGCGGAACCATTGCTGCCCCAATCGTTCGCGCCTTAACGCATAGCGGACCTTTTCGTCGTCGGTCACACCCTGTCCGGCAAACTCAATATCGACGGGTATGTGCTTCAGATAACTCATGTCGGGCGCAAAACGAGGGTCCGGTCCGCCTTTATGAACAGGACCGTGCAGAACAAACCATCCGTTTTCGGGCTCGAACCGCTCAACAAACGCAAGGCCGAGCACCTTATAGCCCACCTCGGTTGCAAATATGACTCCGACTGGGACGCCACATTCCATGCAGTTGAGCATTTTACGGTTGTAATTCTGGTCTCGAGAACCAACGGCGCCTGGCGCTTGGACCGAATACTTAATGACCCACGTACCGTCATCCAAATAGAGCGGAGGCACATCGGTGTAGAAGCTCTTTTTAGAGTTATGGACCGAAAGCGCAAAAATCTTATTGGGATCTTGCTTCACCCGATCCTGGCCCGGCCAGAAGATCCCTGAATCCCGCGTTACGGGAAAGAAGTCCGAGCCAATTCTCAAACGGTACTGATACTGAGGGCTATCTTCCTTGGTGTGGTGCGGAAGGCTGGTCCAAACGCCGCCGCGCTGTTCCTCACCCAGAAACCACTCCCATGCCTCAACGTATTCGGAAGGCACGAGACTGCAGGCGCGGTCATAGCTTGGTCCATCCATCAACGGAACAGCAAGGTCAATGTCGTTCATCGCCAGCACCTACAACCATACGAACGCGAGTCATGCCCCTCAATAATATGGCCGAGAGTCAATTATTACGAGATCTCATTCCGCGATCGGCACATCGTTGATGCTCTCGGTTTGCCGCTGGCGTGCTTGTACCCCGCTACCCCACTCCCCTGTATACTGATGTAGCACGTGTTTCATCCGGGCTTGTTGGGCCGGATTGTTCATGGGAGGGTCTTATGGCTGCTTCGAATCCGCCTAAGGGAAGCGTTTCTTCTTCGTCCATCAAGCCGGTTACGCGCAAGGCCGTGCGTTGCCAGCGCGAGGTCGCTTGGCTTGTCACGCAGGCGGCGGGCAGGCTTGTGGCGACCACTCAGGACGTCAATGCGCCTACGCCGAGCTTTGTGTTAGCGGCGGCGCTGGATTTTGTGCGCCAATTGGAGCTTGCCGCGCAGGATGCCAACGGCCACCTCGACTACCAGAATGTTATGGCGCCCGACCTGCAAACGTTCTGTCACATGGCCAAGTTGCCTGCCGCGCCCAATGCGCTTTCGGACGCAGGCTACATGTTTACGCTCTCGGGCGCGGACCTTATCCGCGACATCTATGCATACTGCAGCGAGCTCGCCGAGCGCCACGTCTTTGACGCGGCAGAAGTCAAACCGGGAAATGTCATCAAGCTGGTTCTCAGGCTGTTCCTGATAGACGGGTTCGGGGCCATGCCGGCGTAAGCCGAGTCTTTAGCATCACCGTCGACTGGGCAACAACCGCTTTACCTTAATGGACGCCAATCGAGGGTCGATTATTGGGTCGCCTCGTCCACTAACGCATCTATCCCACGCGCTCCGACAGTCGATACTTGCGGTTGCGGCTCGTCGCCGACGCCGTAGGTTCAAGCTCGCCCTGTGCGATGAGCGCATTGACGCGTACCCTAACCTGGGAGACGGTGAGTCCCGTGCATTCTGCCAGCTCGCGCGTTCCCAACTCGTCATAGCGCTTGAGGGCCGCCATGATCAGGTCCCCGCCATGATCGACCTGCTCAACCTTTGAGCGATAGAGGACAACCTTAAACCGGTCAAAACCAGGGCAAAACAGAGGCTCCGACAAACCATGCGCGCGCATGGCGTCGAACATCATCGGGATGCCTGAGCCATTGCCCTCAGCCGGCGAACCTGCACCATCCGGCAGCGGAACAATCGACATCAGTTTCACAAGCGTCGCATTGCGACATCGGGAGCTGCCGTCAAACAGGTTCTCGCGAGTCTTTCCTCCGTATAGGCCGCCGGGGTTCGTCACTTCGATACGGTCATCAAAGACGTCAACAGCGATCGACTGCCCACAGAACCGGTCTCCGTATTCTCGGTGGATTACGGCGTTGGCAATTGCCTCGCGCAGGACCTCCTCGGGAATCTCCAGCGAGTCGACACGCGAGACGCCTTTAATCATCGAGGTTCGTCGCAAATTCTTGGCGACGGCCGCGACAGCATCCGAAATCATCTCGCCCAACGTTCCCTCGCAGATCGTACGGTCCATGAACCTCAACGACCCCGCCGCGCCCTTCTGCGTTCCGGCATAGACCGCCACATCGATAAAGAGCTTGGGATAGAACTGCTGGGGATAGGCACCCGCGGCCAGGAGTCCGGCCTTAGTGACATTGCCCTGGGAGTCGAGGAAATTCAGGCGCTCCAGCTTCGTTTTCTTGTCCGGCGCGCCGCGCATCGCACGAGGTGTCAGTGAGAAAGCACGCTCTATCGTGCGGTCGACCAGGGCCTCGTCAAGATCGCCTGCGACCGCGCCGGGCACTGCATCGCGATCACTGGGGCTCGTCCGCTCATACGATGACAAGGACAGGACCTCGGTCGACGAGAGCGGAACATCTTTATCATCGATGCGTTTGTAGCTGCCGCCTTGAGCGCCCCGCTCTATGACATAACAAGGCTTGCTCGACGGGTCGAGCTCCTCAATCGTGATGACCAGAACCACGGTGCCCTGGAGCTCCACGCGTTCAATGGTGTATTTGGGCGGATTGGCCAGTTTTCCGCGCCCGCCGGCATCACCCATGCCCGCTACGAATTGGTTGAGCACCTTCTCGGTCTCAAAGTTCTCAACCGGGACAAAGCCCGCGCGCTCGCTCACGCCGAGCACGATAATTCCGCCAGCGGTATTCGCGAATGCGCTAACCGTTTCCCATACGTCGCGGGAAAGCGTCGTGGCGCTCTCCTTGACCTCGACGTTAAGATCGTCCGAGCCCATGCGCCTTAAAGACTCGAGCAGACCGGTCAGCTCGTTTTCGTTCATCTGCACGTCCTTTCGCTCGGCCCGGCGGAGAATGCCGCGAATAGATTTCCTTCGTCTCTCAGTTATCTCTCGTAATTATCTCTCATCTTTCTGCTATCTCTCATATTAGAGATAAGTGAGAGATGAAAGAAAAGATGTCTGCCATCTGTTTTATTTAAACATGTTTTTACTGGTAGAACAATCAGTATTGAGACAATACCATGATTGCTTGTCTCTTTGCTAATCAGTTATCTCTCATATTTATCTCTCGTCTTTCTGCTATCTCTCGTATTAGTGACGAATGAGAGATGAGAGATACGTGGGTGATGGGCGAGCGTGGATTTTTGGACGGTCGGAAAATCCCTCAAACAAAAAACGGGGCCGTCCTTACGCCGAACCCCGTTTTCAAACGGTCAGTTAGTTATCCAACGCGCGAGCATAGCAGTCAAAATTACGCCGCCGCGAACACTCCCAAGCCCGTTCCGATGATGCAGATCGCGAAGATGCCAATAATAATCCAAATGGTCTTGACACCCTTTTTGTATAGGGCAACGCAAGCGAACGTTGCCAGCAAGGGCAGCAGACCGGGGAAGATCGAATCGAACAGATCCTGCAGGACAATCTCCGAACCACCCACATCAAAGGTCAAAGCCGTGGACAGCGAGACCTGTGCCGCAATCATCGCGCCAATGACGGTCATTCCGAGAACGCCGGCAGCATGCGTCATGCGAGACATAAGGTTGTTCTCTTCGGACTGCTGCAGGAACTTGGTTCCCAGGTCGTATCCCAGATGGGCGGCGACGATACGCGTTGCAAAGTTAATCACGGAGTAGATGAGCGCGTACACGATGGGGCCGAGCGGGTTGCCCGTCGACGCGATGCCAATACCAATGCCGGCGGCGACCACGCGGAACGTACCCCAGTAGAACGAATCGCCAATGCCGGAAAGCGGTCCCATGAGGCCGACCTTCATGGCGTTAATCGAGGACGTGTCGAAGTTCTTATCGGCAGCCGCCTGCTCTTCCATCGAAACCGTAAGGCCGGCTACAAACGGAAGCACATGAGGCGTGATGTTAAAGAACTCGGTATGGCGATCAAGCGCCGCATAGTAATCGTCGTCGTTGGGATAGATCTTTCGCAGGGGCTTCTGAATGGTGTACATGAAGCCCATTGCCATCATCTTGTCGTACGACTGCGAGCACTGGCTCGTAAACTGGCGAAGGAACATGCTCCGATACATATCGGGAGTCATAATCGCGTCCTTCTTGGCCTCTTTGAGATCGGTGTTCTGGGTAGCCATTAGAAGTCCTCCTCTTCATCCTCGGCAACCGCCTGCGGACCGGCCGAGCCCTCGCGGAAGGCCAGGAGCAGCGCGACGCAGATAGCGGCAGCGGCAACACCGACAACGTCCATCTTGAGGTAGATGACCATAATGAATCCCAGGAACAGCCAGGGAAGAAGCTTGTTGTCGCCCATGGTCCTAATAAGAAGAGCGAAGCCGATGCAGACCATGACGCCGGACGCAACGTTGAGGCCGTCCATCACAAACTGCGGAATAGCGTTAAGCGCATTGTTGATGAGGTCGGCACCAAAGAACAGCGAGCAAAACACCAGCAGTGCAGACGGAATGCCAATCGACAGCGGCACGATGGTCAGATGGTACAGATTCGCCTTGGCAAGATCACGATTTGCCAGAGCGGTCTCGATCTTCTTGCAGGCAAAGGCACCCGGAACGGCGTAGCAGAAGTTGCGCCACACCTGAAGGAAGACGGAGACGGGAAGGGCGAGTGCGACGGCAGTTGCCGTGCCCGTACCCGTAATGACGGCAAACGCGCAGCCAAGCACGCCGGAAGCATAGACCTCGGGAGGAACCGCCGCGCCGACCATGATGGCGCCCATGAACATGGACTCCAAAGCAGCGCCGACGATAACGCCCTGCTGGACATCGCCAAGGATCAAGCCGACAAACAGGCTCGTAAACAGCGGACGACCAAGCATCGTAATGCCAAATAATTGCTCGTCCATGGACGCAATAAATGCGACCAGTGCAACTAGAAGATACTGGACAACCATTTCGATCAACCCCAGAAACAGGTCTGCAGGCGAGGCATTCTGCGCAGCTCGCCTGCAGACAACCGCAGCAATTTGAGAGGATTAGTAGTTCATCTGGTGATAGTAACGACGCGTGGTGAGCGGGTGGTTACGGACGTGCTCGAGATGGCAGCTCAGACGCTCGGTGATGGTGTAGGTGACCATCGGGGAGACGATCTTGCGGAACTCGGGGTCGCTGAACGGCAGCTCGACCTCGGCGGTGTCGAACTTGTTCACGCGGACATGGACGCCCTTCTCGTCGGCGAGCATGTGAGTGAAGTTGTCCACGCGGTCCATGAGCTTGCGGGTGTCGTCCTCGCCGTAGAGCATGATGAGGCTCGTGCCCTCCTCGCACAGCTCGATGGTGCCGTGGAAGAACTCGGCGGCGTGGATGGACTTGGTCTTGATCCACTGCATCTCCTCGAGGATGCACATGGCGTAGTCGTAGGCCTCGCCCCAGAGCATGCCGGAGCCGATCACCATGTGGTAGTCGGTGTCCTTGAAGTCCTCGGCCATGGCGGCGCAGCGCTCGTCCTGGGCGTCCTTGGCCTTGATGAGGTACGGGGCGATGTTGCCGAACTCCTCCATGAAGGTGTCGTACTTGGGAAAGGCGCCGGCGTTCTTGAGGAAGCGGGCGACCAGCGTGATCTGGTAGGTGTAGATGGCCTCGCACAGGACGTCGTCCTCGGCGAAGCTGAAGAACTTGTAATCGGCGTACTCGGTGGCCGGGGTGTTGTCGTTGGAGACGTACATCAGCGTGCGGGCACCCTGCTCCTGGCAGAACTTGGCGGCCTCGATGATCTCGGGGGTGGTGCCGGTACGGGTGGAGAAGACGCAGACCGAGTCCTTGTTGAAGGCCTTGGGCGGGCATGCGAGGAACTCAGCGGCAATCTCGCAGTGGACGTCGACGTCGGCCGTGGTGGTCTCGACCCAGTACTTCATCGGGAGCGTGTGGGCCCAGGTGCCGCCGCAGCCGATGAAGAAGATGTTGGAATAGCCCTGCTCGCAGACCTTGTCCACGGCAGCCTCAATCTGAGGACGGAGAGCGAGGGCATCGCTCACAACCTTCTCGTAA
>DAWEIC010000015.1:0-21167 GCA_052364855.1 Collinsella sp. | reverse complement strand
CAACCCCAGAAACAAAAGAGGCCCGTTTCCCCAACCCAGGGAAACGGGCCTCTTTAACTGCAAAATCCAAGCAACAGCACCGCCGTCTCTTGAACCACGTAGCCATCAATGCCCAGGCAACGCCAGCAAGCAGCACAAAACACGGGATTCAATTCTGCAGCTTGCGCCGTTGAACTCCACGAGCCTGCCCGTGTAGACGAGCCTGTCCACGACAGCCGCCGCCATCTTGTCGTCGCCGAACACGGTCACCCACTTGCTGAACTCTATGTTGGCCGTGACGATCATGCTCTGCCTGCCCTCCGGCACCGACATCACCTGGAACAGCAGCCTCGCGCCCTCGATGTCCAGCGGCACGTAGCCCAGCTCGTCCAGGATGAGGAGTTCGCGGCGGGGGCGACGCTCTCCGGGCTGCTGCCGCGTATCTCGCGGCGTAGAAAGGAGTGAGTACCATGACCAGCGGAGAAGAAGATTTACCTCGCCGTGGCGGGCGGGCTTATTGCCGCGGGCATCGTACTCGCGGGCATCGGCTTTATCGCCTCGGGCCGCGATCAGGCCGTGTTCACGACCCAAATCGACATGCGTGACAACACCATCGTGCTCGGCGGCGTCGAGGTGGACGAACCCGAGGGCATCTCGTTCATCAGCCGGCTCGCCATTCTTGGCGAGATCGACACCTCCGACGTCGCCGACCCCGCCGCGCCCTAGGCGCAACGAGCCCGGGCACTCCGTCCGCTAATTTGATTGAGATGGATCGTTCCTACTACGCGAGCATTGAGGTCGGGCAGCGCAATGTCAGCCTTTCAAATCTCAAGAAGATTTCCGACGGCTTTCACATCACCATTTCGGAGCTCATGCGCGGTGTCGAGTAGATGATTCTCATCTGACTTGGCTCGTTCATGTTTAATCTGTCTCGTTAACCGAAATATGCAAATCTGGTTAATCAAATAATTGAAATCTGGTTAAATGAAAACTGTAAATTTGGTTAAATGCGCTGGTAAGCAATGGTGAAAACTATGCCAAAAAAGTACTACGCTAGAATTATCGAAAATGAGCTCGACCAGATGCTTGGGATATTCGGTGCCGTTCTCATAGAAGGACCTAAATGGTGCGGGAAGACAACCACGGCCGGGACCCGTGCGGCGTCCAGGCTCCTCCTCATGGACCCGTCGCGCAACTTCGAGAATCGCTTCCGTGCCGAGACGGACCCGGCGCTTGCCGTTTCCGGCGAGGTGCCGCGGCTGATCGACGAATGGCAGGAGGTTCCGAAACTTTGGGACGCGGCACGGTTTGAGTGCGACAACCGCGGCGGCGAGCCTGGCCAGTTCATATTTACGGGGTCGGCGACACCGCGAGACAATGAGCGACCGATGCACAGTGGCGCTGGAAGGTTCGCTAAATTGCGCATGGACACCATGACGCTTTTCGAACTTGGGAAATCTAGCGGTGCGGTTAAGCTGTCGGGCATCATTTCTGGCGAAAAGTTCAGGGGCGCCTTCGGATCGATGGGTTCTGCCGAGATCGCCGAGCGCATCGTTTGCGGTGGATGGCCGGCGTCGATTGGGCGTGACGCGCGAATTGCGTCCGCGACGGCAAAGCGATATATCGAGATAGTCGCTGAGGAAGACATCCCCCGCGTCGATGGCTCTCGACGAGATCCTGAGAAAGTGAAAGCCGTCATCGCGTCGTTGGCGCGCAACGAATCCACTCTTGCGACGCTCAAGACGCTTGTGGCCGATTTGGGTGGCGACGTATCGAGGCAAACAGCGGCATCATACATATCCCTTCTTAGCAGATTGAGTTTCGTCTGCGATATCCCCGCATGGAATCCCGCGATGAGATCTCCGGTGCATCTGAGGGAGGCGCGTAAGCATCATCTTGCCGACCCGTCGCTTGCAGCGGCTGCGCTCGGGGCGACTGTGGAGACGTTGTTGTCAGACTTCAAGACACTTGGGCTGCTTTTCGAATCGTTGGCGCTCCATGATCTATGGGTCTATGCGAGGGCAAACGGAATGGGCCTTTATCACTATCACGATTCCCGCGATCTTGAGGTCGACGCTGTCATAGCGGCTCCAGGTGGGATGTGGATTCCCGTTGAGGTCAAGCTCAGTTCCGCTCAAATCGAAGAGGCATCTGACAATCTTGTTGCCGTCGAAGAGCGGATGGTTGCTGCCGGAAACACCCCGCCGGTTTCTAAAGTAGCGATTATTGGATTTGGTTCACAAGCCTATGTTACCGACCGCGGCGTCCAAGTTGTTCCATTGGACGTTCTCGCGCCGTAACGCTGCGGGCGAAGTGAAATCGACGCATCTTTTAGATTTCTTCAATTTGTGCGTAAACCAACAATGCCGTAATTACGCTATGTCGTTAGTGCGAACATCGCATCTTCAGTAGTCGAAGCTCGTTCGCAAACGGACCTCTTTACTTGCAAAAAAGGAGACAGCACCGCCGTCTCATGAACCACGTGGCCACCGCGCTCCCGGCAACGCCAGCAAGCAGCACAAAGCACGGGATTAAATTATTCAGATAAATGCGCCTTTACGGGTGATTTTTGGACGACGGGGTCCGGGAGGCGGCGAGGTATTTGGTAGTCGAGCGATCCCGCAGGCAAAGCCGAGGACCAGCGAGACACCAAATACCTCGCCGCCTCCCGGACCATGTCGCGGCACCAAAAAAGCGCCCGTGCGCTCGATGGATTCGGATGCCCGACAGAGGCTCCTTATGGCTGCTTCCTTCCGGACCTGACCAGATTCGGAACATGTCGTCATCCGAACCCATCGAACGCGCTAGGCGCTCGGTATATCTTACCCGCTCCCGCCCAGCAGGGCAAGTGGGGCGAACCCATCGGATGGATTCGCCCCACTCGTGCAAATCGCTAGCGACGCCTGCGGTACAGGACCGTGCCGCCCGCGACGGCCAGCGCGCCGAGGCCGGCCATGGCCGCCAGCGCCTCAACCGGCAGGCTGCGGTCGCCGGTGTCGGGCATGCCGCCCTTGGAGCCGTCGCCTCCGGAGCCGCCGCTGCCGGAGCCGCTATCGAAACCGCCGCCCGAACCGCCGCCCGGCGTGCCGGGGTTCTCGGGGGTGCCGGGGGTCCCGGGCTCTTCGGCATAGCTGTTGGTGAAGACCGGCGGCACGTCGGCGTCGCCCTCGTAGGAGACCTTCGCCGACAGGTAGCCCGTCTTGGTGCCATCTGCCGCCTCGTCGCTCACCGTGACGACGATCTTGTGCACCGCCTTGTCGTAGGTCACGTGCGCCTGGCCGTCGTCGACCTCGCTCACCGTGAAGGTGTAGGTGCCGGCCTGCCTGAAGGTCAGCGCATCGAACGCGACGCTGCCGTCGGCGGCGTTCCTGGCGGTCGACATGACCTTGCCGTCCCGGCCCTTGAGCACGAAGCTGAACTGGCCCGCCTTGAGCTCGGCGCCCTTGAGCACCTTGGCGGCGCCCAGCTTGAGGGTGACGGGTGCGGCCTCGTAGCCGTTGGTGAAGGTCACCGAGGTGTCGTTCGCGGCATTGCCATCGGCGTCCACAAGCTCGTGCTTGACGGCGAGCGTGCCGTTGCCGGCATCGGTGACCGTCGTGCGCACGCGGTACGTCGCCTTGTCGTACGTCACGCCGCCCGCCGTGCCGGTGACCTCGCGCAGCTCGTAGCTGTGCGTGCCGGGCGCGGTGTAGGTGACGGGGCCGAGCGCGACCGTGCCGTCGGCGGCGTTCTTGCCCGTCGCCGCAACGCTCTCGCTGCCGTCGGCGGCAATCTCGACCAGCTGGAACTCGAACTCGCCCTCGGCCAGGTCACGGCCCTTGAGCTTCTTGCTCACCTTGATCTGGTCGGTGACGGTGCTCGGGGCGGGGCCGACGCCGTAGGTATTGGTGAACTCGAACGCGCCCTTGCCCTGGGGCGTGCCCTCGGCGGGCAGGACCTCCGCGGCGAGCGTGCCGGCGTTGGTGTCCTCGACCACCCTGACCGTGAAGGTCCTGGTCACCGTCGCGTCATTGACCACGCCGTCGACCGAGCCGGACTCGCTCACCCGGTAGGCGAACGTCTTGGTGCGCAGGCCGTCGCCGTCGATCTCGGCGTCGTCGAGGTCGCTCGGCTGTTTGAACGTGACGTGGCCCAGCACGACATTGCCGGCGGCGTCGTTGGTCGCCTCGGTCACCGTCTTGCCGGAGGCGTCGACCGGTGCGGGCGCGCCGTCCAGCGGCTCAATCTTGAAGGTGTACTTGCCCGCGATGTCTCCCTGCGTGAGGCCGAGTCCGGCTTGGCCGAGCGCCAGCGTCTTGGTGCCCGCGAAGTCGACCGTCGCCTCGCCGGCGCTATAGGCATTCACGAACGACAGCGTGCCGTCGGAGCCCTCGGGATAGACCACGGCAGTGTCCAGCCCGCCCTTGCCGTTATCGGTCACCTTGACGGTGATGTCGAAGCTCGAGGCGGTCGCCGTCACGCCGGCGGGCAGCGCCGCCGTGTCCTCGGAAACGGTATAGGGGATGGTCCAGGAGCCGTCGGCCACCCTGGTGGCGGTGCCGTTCCCCACCATCTGCTCGAGCGAGCCGGTGGTGTAGGAGATGGACGAGAACGTGAGCGCCGCCGCCTCGCCGTCGCCGGAGGCCCGATTGGACGCGGTCGCGACCACGTTGCCCTGGGCGTCGCGGACGGAGAACGAGAACTCGCTCGCCGCCGCGGCGCGGCCCGTCAGCGTCTTGGTGGCGTTGATGACCACGCCGCCCTCGCCGCCGACCGTTCCGGTGGCCTCGTAGGAGTTCTCGAACGCGACCGTCACGGGCGCGGCCGGGGCCGTGGCGTCATCGGCCGTCGAGACCTCGCTGCGGACGACCTCGACGCCGTCCCTGGCGACCGTGGTCGTGACCGTGAGCTTGCCCGTCGCGGCATCGTAGCCGGGCGCGATGGTCACCGTGCGCGGCGCGGTGTCGTTGGCGTAGCCCTCGCCGCCGAGCTTGGTCTCGGCGACGGCGAAGCTGTAGGTCTTGCCCGCGTCGGCGTCGGTGAACTCCACGTCGCCCTCCGCGGCGCCGCCGATGAGGTCGACCACGGCGGCCTCTCCATCATCGGCCGCGGCCACGGCATAGGCGTCCTTGCCGGTCTTGAGGCCGAGCTTGGCGGCCGTCTCGGCGTCGGCGGTCACGGTGAAGGCGAACTGCCCTGCCTCCATCGCGCGGCCGGAGAGCGTCTTGGACAGGAGCACGCCTGCGCGGGCCGAGTAGTCGAGCCCGGTCGTGTAGGTGTTGACGAAGTCGCCGCCGCTCGCCTGCGCGATCGCGGGCGTCGAGGCCATGAGGTTGCCGGAGCCGTCGTCGGTCACGGTCACCGTCATCGTGGCGACGTGGCCGTCGTAGGACACGCCGGCGATAGCCGGGCCGTCATCGGGCCTGACCTCGCTCACCGCGTAGGTGAAGGTCTTGGCGCGCACGCGCTTGCCGCCGACCTCCGCGAACCCGGCGTCCTTGATGTCATTGAGCGTGTAGCGGATGGGGCCGAAGTCGAAGGCGACCTTAGTGCCCGCCTTGGTCCCGGCGGCGGCCGTCACGCTGACGGTCTTGGAGCCGCCGGCGGAACCCTCGGGCATGGGCGCGCCGCCCTCGGCCGTGAGCGTGAACTGGAAGCTGTCGCCCTCTGCCCAGTCGCGGCCCTTGAGTGTCTTGGTGAAGAGCCCCGCGGTGGAGACGTCCCTGCCCTCGGTGGCCGTTCCGTACGTGTTGGTGAACGCTGCGGTCGCGCCGGCATCGGTCACGGTGCCCTCGGCCCCCTCGGCCGTGGTCGTGTAGCCCTCGGCCGCGTCCTCGGTCACGGTGTAGCGCGCGCCCACGGGCAGGCCGGTGATGGTCTTCTCCCCGCCGTGCTTGAGCGTGAAGGTCGCCCTGCCGTCCGTGAACGTCACGGCGTTCTCGCCCTTGCCGAAGGTGCCGGAGACGGGCTCGCCGTCCCCGTCGGCCAGCGCGACCGTGAAGCCGAACTCGCGCTGGCCGTCGCCGCCGACGACCGTCTTCTTAACGGTGAGGCTGCCGGTCTTAGCGGTGTTGGTAAAGACCGCCGCCTCGACCGTGCGCTCGGCAGTATTACCGGCATCGTCGGTCAGCTGTGCAATCTTGGTCTTGGCAGTCAGCTTGCCGGTGCCATTGTCGGTCACCGTGACGGTGGCGCGATAGGTGGCCTTCGAGAACGTGAGCGCCGTCTCGTCACCCGCCTGCTCGGTAATCACATAGGTATAGGTACCGGGCTTGGTGTACTCGATGGTACCGAAGTTGCCGACCTGGGCATCCTTGTGCAGCCCAATCGTCGACACGCCGTCTTTGACGCCCTTGGGCATAGGTGCCTCGCCCTGGGCAGTCAGCGTCATGGTAAAGGCATCCGATGTCATCCAGTTGCGTCCGGAGATCTTCTTTTGCACCTTAAAAGCGTTTTCCACCTTTGTGGACTCCACGCTGTAGACGTTGGTGAAGCCCACCTGCGTCGCCTGTCCGACGGTACCCTTCTGGGAGTTCGCCTTATCGACAACCGCAAAGCCGTCCTCGCTCGTCATGAGCTCACCCTTGGAGTCGAGCTCCTGCACCTCGTAGTGCGCACCTATGGGCAAGGTAACCGTGACGGAGCCGCCAGCCTTGAGCGCGATGGTGTCACCGCTCTTGATCTGTCCGCTTACATAAGTGCCATTGGTGCCACTGGGGCGACCGGCGTACGCAAAGGTGCCGGCCAGAGGCGTTGTGCCATCGGCCTGGTAGAGCAGTACCTTAAAGGTAAATGCCTTGTTGGGCGCGGTGATGCCTTCGGCGGCCGTGACCGTCTTGCTCAACGTCAGGCGCCCGTCAGAGACCTCATCGGTAGTGGTGTTGGTCTTGACGGCAGGGTTGTTGCCGACCGCCACCGACGCCTGGTTGGAAATATTGCCCGAAGCGCCACCGCTCTTAAACGCGTCCTCGGTCACGCGAACCTTAAACTGAACCGTGCCCTCCTTGCCGGCGGGAACGTCCGCCAGCGTCCAGGTGAGGTTGCCGTCATTGTCCTTGGAGCCGGCATCCATATGGTCGCCGGCGAACTCCACGAACTTGGTTCCCGCGGGAACGGCATCGGTGATCGTCACCGTGGCAGATGCGCCCTCGGTGTTCTTGTAGCCGATGGTGTAGGTGAGTTCGTCGCCCAGCGCCACACCCGACCCCGTCGAATCCTGAGCATCGCTCTCGGACTTCTTGGACACGTAGTTGGTCGTGGTGCCGGTATAGCTCTTGTTGTCAACCGTTACGGTAGCTTTGTTCTCAACGGTGCCGACCGCACCCTGGGCATCCTTCACAGCGTCCTCGGTAATCTTGACGCGCACGCGCACCGAACCGTGGCTGCCCGCGGGTTGCTTACCCAGGTCCCAAGTAAGCGACTGGCCGCTCGCGACGCCCTTATCGGCATACTCGCCCTCAAAGACCTCGAACACAACGCCAGTGGGTAGCTCGTCTACCACGGTCACGTCGGCGGAGACCAGGTTGCCGTCAGCATTGACCGCAGTATTGACCCAGTTGATGGTATAGACGTAGGAGTCGCCCACAGAAAGCAGCTGCCCGTCGATGTCCACATTAGGCTTCGCGACCGTGCCGATCGTCTTGACCTTGTCACGCGTGTTGTGGAAAACGATCTTGCCGTTCTCGGTGCCATCGCGATAGGTCACCCTAGGCGTCAGCGTGCCGTCGTTGTTGTCGGTCACCTCGAGCAGCACGCGGCACGTCGCGGACGTATCCACGGGACGCACGCCCTCGGGCAGGCTGGTCAAGCGCTCCTTTGCCACCAGGTTAAAGCTATAGGTAGTGGTGTGGTCGTCATTGTGTCGTTTGATGGCAATGCCATCGTTGACGGCGCTGGCAAGGTCAATCGTCTGCCCATCAGTTCCGCTGGTAGCATCGCCAAGCTTAAAGTAAATCTTGCCGAAGTCGACCGTTGCGGTACCGTTCTCGCCCGCCTGGGTCGTGCCCTCATCCTTCTTTTCGAGCGAGCCATCGGCCTTCTCGGCATACAGGTCAAACGTATACTGACCCGCCTCGATCTTGTCGCGGGAGTCCATTACCTTCTCGGCAGCAAGACCCTCAAAGGTTCCGGTCGCGATATAGCTGTTGGTAAAGGGCACCTGGGCCTTGGCGGTACCGCTCTCGGGGCCAAAGGTCTTCGTATCGCGGGGCTTTTCAACGTCGTTGGCGTCATAGTGCTTGACCGTGGTCACGGTATAGAGCGAACCGTCGCGGCGCTTCTTAACCGCAATCTCTACCATCCAATAGGTGGAGTCGTATGTATAGCCGCGCTTGCCGCCGCCATTTTCGACGATCTTGTAGGTGAACGTCTTGCCCACGTCGCCCGTCGCGAAGGTCAGGCCACCCAAAATACCGGTGTAGGACGTGCCATCGGCCTGCGGCTCATCGTTGGTAACGGCAAGCTCGCCCTTATCCTTGTCCGCGCGCAGCAGCGCCTTAAGCTTTTCGGTCGAGGCGGGGTCTTCGCCCGTCACCGTAAAGCCAAACATGCCGGCATGCAAATCCTTGCCCTCAAGCGTCTTGACAATCTCCAGACCGCCCTGCAGCTCGTAGCTCGTTGAAGTTTGGTAACTATTGGTAAAGATGAAGCCTTCCGAGCCGGTCGTGCCATCGGCACGCGCCACAAGCTTGCCGCCCTCATCGGTTACGGTAATGGTCAGGACATAAGTGTGCGTGTCATACGTCCACTCGCCGAGGCCATTCGGAACTTGTTCGTTAATAGCGAACTTATACGTGCCCGGCTTGTTGAAGGTGAGCTTCGAAAAGTCAATCTTTTCGTGCTCCCCGTCCTTGAGGGCCGCCGTCGTTTGCTTCTCCTCAGCGTAGCCGTTCTCCGCGCTCATCGAAGAGCCGGTGATGAGCTTGCCATCAATGGCAGTCTTGGTAGCATCGTCAGCCGCGGTCATAGCAAAGGTGAACTTGCCCGGAGCATCGGCACCGGCAACCACCTTCGTCACGGACGGGGTGTAGGTTGCCGCCTCGGTGACCGTATAGGTGTTTTTGAATTTGACCGTCGCGACACCGGTGGACGTTGCATCCGAGGGGTAGATCCACTGGCCCTCAAGCTCGTCGCCACCGTCACCCGGCTTGCTTACCGATGTCGTGACCCTAAGCGTACCGTCGCCGTTATCCGCTACGACGGCCCTAACCGTATGGACTGTCTTGTCGTACGTATAGCCCGTCGCTTTGTCGTCAATCTCGCTCACCGTATAGGTGAACGTCTTGCCGGCATCATCCTGAGTGAAGGTCAGCCCGCCCGCAGGTACCAAACTTACGGTCTTGGGGACATTGGCCTCGACGTTTGCGGTCTCGAAGACCTTGCCGTCCGTGGAAAGGCCGACCTTGTTGGCAGACGTCTCGTCGGCAGGCTTGACGGTATAGCGGAACGTACTCTTGGGCGAGCCAAAAATGGTCGCGTCCTTGGGATACGTCAACGTCTTCTCGATCCACAAACCGCCAGCGGCGCCATAGTCGAGACTTGCCGTGTAACGGTTCACAAACGAGACAGTAGGCGCCGTGGCGCCAGCCTCGCTTGCATCGTACTGCTGCACGTAAGTATGCGAATCTTGCTTGAGCTGGACAATCTTTTCGTCCGTCAGCGCGCTCGCGTCGACGCCGTCGCCCAGCAGCTCCGTCACACCCGCACCCTTGAGCACGGTCGTCACGGTGTAGAGCTTAGCGGGGTCGTCCTTGTGTGCAAGAACCTTGACGAGCACGATAACGTCACCAGTGTAGCCGGTGTCATAGGTGTAGCCGGCAGCAGCAGGCTGGTTCTCGTGGATGCGATAGGCAAACGTACGCCCCAGATCCTGCTCCGTGAGCTTGCGGGCAAAGAGCGTCTCTTTCCCGCTTGCGCCCATCACGGCACTGGACTCTCCGGCCTCCGCCGCCTTATTGGACAGGCTAGCCTCGGCGCCGTCGACCGACGTCTGAACGCCGTTGTACCACAGGCCCGTCACGGCAAAGGTAAACTGGCCCGCGGTAGAGGCGCGACCCTCAAGGATCTTGCTCACCGTCACGCCACCAAAGGTGCCCGATGCATGGTACGCGTTGGTAAAGGCAGCCTTGTCGGTTACGTCCTTGTCCGCATCGGAGGCGCCGGTGTTGGCGTAGGTCACGCTCGACACGCGCAGCTTGCCCGCGTGGTTGCCCGACTCGTCCCGGTCGGTCACCACGACGGTCGCGCGGGCGGTGTGCTTGTCCATGGACATGCCCGCCTGGCCATCCTGCGCAGCTTTCTCGGTGATGTTGAAGCTAAAGGTGCCTGCGCGGTTGAACGTCACGGTCGGGGCGGCTTCGGTGCCAAAGGAGAACGATGCCACGCGTCCCGACTCGGGCGTGCTGGTGACAGCCCGGTTGACGCCGATGGCAACAGCCCCATCCGTTACCGCCTGCTTTGTGGTCTTGCCCAAACCGGTCGCACCGGCATCGTCCGTAGCGGCAGCAAGGTTAAAGGCATAGCTCTCGCCCTGATTCCAGTCACGACCGCTCACCGTCTTTTGGCCCTGTAGGGTCACGCTCGTGGGATCCACACTATATATATTGGTAAAGGAGGGCGTGACATTCTCGTCCAGCTGCTTTACCGAGTTGTTTTCTGCGGCCTTGTAGTACTCGACCGAGGTCTGGATGCCGGCACCATTCTTGGCGTTGCGCACCACGGCGTAATAGACCGATCCATCGTAGGTCATGCCCGTAACGCTGCCGGGATCCTCGGCGAACTTGTAAACGTAGGCACGTCCCGCATCAGCCTTGGCGGTATAGGAGATTGCCGGCCAGGTCACCGCGCCATCCTTGGCGTTGTTGCCCACGGTCGCGGTGTTGCCCTCGGTACCCTGAGGCATGGGGGCCTTGATGCTCGGTACGACCGTCTTGGGGTCGAACGCTGCGTCGTCGTCCGCATAGCCGCCCATACCCTCAAGCGTAAAGCTAAAGGTATTCTGGGCAAGCAGGAAGGTCCCGGCGTTGTCGGTTAGGCTCTTTTGAGCATGGATGGTGATGTTCCTCTCATGCTCGTCGTAGCGGTTGGTGAAGATCGCGTCGGCAACCTCTGTCTTGGTGTCGTCGCCCGCGTCGTTGCGCTCCTGCGTCATCTTCACGCTCTTAACGACAAGAGCACCAGCTTGGTTGTCCTCCACCACGACCTCCGCTTTATAGCGGGCGGCGGAGTAGCTTATGCCGTCTGCCCCGGCATCGGAACCGGGGATAACCTCCGAGATGGTATAGGTGTACGTGCCGGGCTTGGCATAGGTGATGTCGCCAAACGTTGCCGTCTTATAGGTGATGTCGCCAACCGTTTGCGTCTGGGAATTCTTGGTAAGCTCGACCGTCGACACCTTGCTCTTGGCGCCATTGGGCATGGGAACGCCGTCGTCGGCTGTAAGCTGCACGGTAAAGGAATCGCCATCGGCCCAATCGCGACCTTCGAGCACCTTCTTGGCGCCCAGCTTATTCTGGGCGCCGAGCGTTACGGGCTTGGCGCTGTAGTTGTTGGTGAACTCAAGCGTGTTATCGGCGGAAATCTGTCCGCCCGCAAGCGCGACAATCTTGCCCTCGATGGTGTTGCCAGTTCCCGACTGCTCCTTGCCGCCGACCTTACGGCTCACAAGGCTAAAGCCGGCCGGAAGCACCGACTCTTCGGCGGAACCGGTCACGGTGTTGACGATACTCGCCAGCACGTCGCCGTTGGACGCCTCGCGCTTGGTAGTGAGCTCGCTCACGCTATAGCCGGCACCCTTCTTAAGGCCGTATACGCGGATGGTCTCGCCGGCCTTGATGGAGTGGGTGTCGCCGTTCCTAAGCTTAAAGGAATTGCCCACAGCGTTGCCGCTCGCATCGAACACATGCGCCTCGTAGCCCTTCTGGGACTCCGGCAGGGTGAACTTAAACGTAAACGTCAGATCCTTGTTATTCGCATCCTTAGTGGGTGCAGTAAGACCAGTATCTGCCGTCACCGTCTTGGTCACCTGCAGAGGTGCCACGCGACAATCGGTATACTGCACGGCCGTTGCCGTGGTAAAGAGATGATTGAGCTGGAGTGTGCCCAGCTTAGTACGGGTCTTGGAGGCATCGTCTATATATGCTGAATCGTCTTCTTGATAAAGAGCCATGCGGTTTACGCCCGTATCGGCAAAGATGGTCGCCAGCTGACCGTCGCGATCGCCACCATCCTCGACATAGCGCAGAATGGTCTTGGTGCCCTGCGCCGTCTTGTCATAGCGCATATGCATCCAGTTGTCCGTAGGACTTGTCGGGCCCCATGTCAGGTTTCCGTTGGCGTCAACGACTGCACTCTGCAGCTTGCCCTTGATGTGCGTAAGCGTGTTGTCGATGGAATCAGGAGAGCCAAACTGCGCCAGGGAGGCAATCAGCGAACCCGGGCCGCTCATGCTGAGCACGCCATCGTTCTCTTCGCCGGCGTCCACATATACGCCCGAGTCGTCCACGATTACCTTGGTGATGGTGTTGTTGATCTCATGGCCATCTGGACTTACAGACTCACGCAGGTAGTACGTACCCTTGATAAGGGGCGCATGCTTCGCCGAATCGAGCGGGAAGCATGCAGCGCCCTTAATGTCATACGGATAGGTCATGCCGTTTGCCTGCACGGTGTCATACGGCTCGGCACCCGATTTAATGGCATACGTTCTAGGACTATCGCCGGTAACGTCCTTGGCCTGGTACAGCTCAAACGTCGCGCCGTTCACGGGCTTGCCCAGGTCGTCAACCTTCTGCACAAACAGACGGTTCTGAACGTTGGTGAGG
Source organism: Collinsella sp. (assembly GCA_052364855.1). Classification (GTDB taxonomy): domain Bacteria; phylum Actinomycetota; class Coriobacteriia; order Coriobacteriales; family Coriobacteriaceae; genus Collinsella. The sequence goes on along the minus strand of DAWEIC010000015.1, from coordinate 8,388 downwards.
TGGATCACCGTAGAGAACTGCCTGTTTATCGTTTGATATTGCACCATGGAGGTGTTATCGATGGTTGCCTCCGCCAGAGACGATGCTGTAGTGTGATACACCGCCACGGTATATTCGGACTGGGACTTGTCCGTCATCATGGCGGCGTACTTCTCGATATCGCCGGGCAGCGACCTGACCGTTACCTCGTAGTCGCCCTTAGTGTTGACGCCAAAGACGTTCGTATCCGCCGATTTGGCAGCCTCGACCGCGCCCTCAATGCCGTGTTTGGAGCACAGCTTGTAGCCATTGAGCGGGTTGCCCGTGACCGCCGTTCACGCGTTTACGTCCGTGTCTTTCTTAGTTTTATCGGTGCGCTTGAGCACGACAGCAAAGGTCGTACCCGAGCTAATGGGTTTATCCTTATTGTCTTTCGTCTCTTTGCTAAGGGAAATGGTCTCCTTAGCGGCCAGATAGCCGCCGTTCAGCCACATGCGGCTGCCCGTCCATTGTTCGTTGTTGGCTGTTGTGACCGTTGTTTGCGGCGCAACCACCACGCCACCCGTGCCGCTCGCAGCTTCCTTGTACTGCAGATGCAGCTCACCTGACTTTGCGGAGGTCGACGAGGTCAGACTCGAGCGGTACCCCGCGGGCAGGCTTATCTCTTTGAGTACAAAGTAATCGCTTTGGCTGGTATTGTGCTCTTCGTCGAAAGAAAGAACGGAGCCATCCGCCTTTTTAAGTATCAGCTGACCCCTGTCTTTCGTCGTGCCCTGAGCGATGAGTTCGCCCTCGTTCCAGTCGACACTTGGTCCACCGGACCGATACAACGCGAAGGTTGCATCATTGACCGCCTCGCCGTTCTGGTTGACCTTCTCAACCTCAGATGACGGCAGGGTAGTGAGGTTGAACTTGAGCGACATGTTCGATGCACCCGCGCCACGCTCCAGATAGAAGAAACTCAGCGTGTGCTTGGTGCTGTTGCTGAAGGTGTCGCCGGTGAAGTTGGTGGTATCCGCGCCGGCAGCTTGGAACTTCGCCTTGATGTTGGTTGTTTCGATTTCTTTCTTGGTTCCATTCGCACCGTCAATATGACCGACTTTCACTTCACCGGTAGCAAAGTTGATCTTGAGCGTTGCCTTCTCGTGAATGCCGCCCAGATCGCCCACAAGCACGCCATCGATATACACCCATACGTCGTCGTCGCCCGAGAACTCAAAGATCATGTCTTTGTTATCGGCGGTCTTGCCACCGTTAGGCTGGACAAACTCCGTGGTCATGGACATGCCAAAGTGATGGTTGAGCTGATCGTTCGTTCCGTCCGTTATTTTTAAAGGAGAGAGCTGGCTGTTCTTTTCTTCAAAAACCTTGTCAGCCGAGTCAAAGGGGAAGAACTGACCCAAATTATCACTTGATACGCTGTCCTTATAAACACCCGCTTTATCGTAGACGTTAAAGGAATTCGTTGTGTAGTTATACACGGCATAGTTGCCTTTAGAACCGTACGAGTCGTAAACGTAGTATCCGTTCTCAAGTTGGAAAAGGCCCTGCACGTTGTTGTAGACGGCTTTGCCGTCCTGCTGGTGATTTTCCTGGCTGGCGTTGTTAAAGAGGTATGCGAGCGATTCGTCAGTGTACTTATCGCTCGAACCGTAGGAGGTATACGTACCGGCATCGATCGACGGGTAACCGCCTACCAGCTTCTTCTTCACAAAAGAAAGGCGTCCGGAACCATCAATAACGCTTTTGCCCGTCCATTTGTTAATGCCCGTGCCTGCGCCACTATTAAATTTGAGCTGATGACCCTTATTGATGCCGCCGTTGATATTATTGACAGTTGCCGATTTATCGTTGTCGCCATCCACGACCCAGTAGTCAAACAGATTGACCGTGGTGTCGGTGGGATTCACCGTCTTTACGGTATGGTTGCTATAGGGAACAACCTGGTCGGCCAACGCACTCGTTGCACCAAACAAGAGCGCACACGCCGCCAGCGGGACGGTCAAAACCTTTAGAGCACGCTTGGCTGTATTGGTTTTTGTGCCCAAAGGCTTCAGCATTTCTCGAGCTTTCGCATATACGCGATTCATGAAGGCCCTCCCCAATCCATGAGGACGGCAAGCAGTGGCTCGCTATATGTGTGTCGTCGTCCCCATCGATGCAAATATACGCCCCCCCCCGCGCAGAAACGCAAGGCGGGTCATCGCTATATGTTTAAAATTGTAGCAATTTGGCTGACCCGAAATTCCGCATCAGGTTGCCACTCAGGCATAAAAGCGAACCATTCGCGCCACCAAGGGGACCCGCCGAAATAAATCCACCGGCAATCCTTGCCCCCTACCGTCCAAAAATGACTGCTCGAAGTTGCGGTGGAATAGTTCCTGTTTGGCTGCTCAAACCGCAAAAACAGGAACTATTTCACCGCAAGTTATTGGGGGGATGGGTTTTAGAGGCGAGCGAGGGCGTGGGGCCGGGCGGCTGACTCGCCGGCACAGATGAGGTTGGTTGTGGCTTCCTGCGGGTCGAGCGCTTGGTTAAGGGACATAGGCTTGCGGCAAATCGGCAGCACCAGGTCGACACCCTGCTCGTATACCGCGTTCAAGTTGTCGGCGCGGCCACCCACGACGGCGACCACCGGCTTGCCATAGCGCTTGGCACGACGGGCCACGCCCACCGGCGCCTTGCCGGCAGAGGACTGCTCGTCCATATTGCCCTCGCCCGTTATGACCAGGTCGACATCGCGCACGCGCTCGTCAAACCCCACGAGATCGAGCACCGTCTCTACACCCGAGCGCAGCTCCGCACCGAGCGCCAGCAACGCCGCGCCCAAGCCACCGGCAGCGCCCGCGCCGGGCACACCGAGCACCGAGCCAAATGTCCGTGCGCCCTCGGGTGTGCGCAACAAACCCTGGGCTCGAGCTCCGGCAATCGCAGCATCGAGCAGGCGACCGTAGCCGACCATCCAGTTGTCGTACTTGCCCAGCGCCTCGGCATCATCCGCCGGCAGGCCCTTCTGCCCGCCAAACACCGCCAGTGCGCCTCGACGCCCCACGAGCGGATTCTCGACATCGGAAAGCACAACGATACGAGCATCATCCAAAGCCTGCAGCGCTGGCGCCAAATCAACGCTCGCCACCTGCTCAAGGCCGGCAAGACCGGGGGCGACATCGCATCCCTGATCATCGACCATACGCGCGCCCAGCGCCTGCAGCATGCCGGCGCCACCGTCGTTGGTGGCACTGCCGCCCAAGCCAATATAGATAGTCTTTGCGCCCGTGCGAACCGCGCGAAGCATGAGCTCGCCCACGCCATAGGTCGAAGCCGCAAGCGCCGCCGATTCTGTACAGGGCGAGTACCCAATACCCGCCGCCTCGGCCATCTCGATGACCGCGGACTCGCGCTCGCCGTCCACCAGCATCCGGGCAGACGCGCGGTCGCCCAAGGGGCCTGCGACATCGCAGGTCACAATCTCACCGCCGCACGCAGCAACGGCATCGAGCGTCCCCTCGCCACCATCTGCCAGCGGCAACGCGGCCACCTGGGCATCGGGCCACACACGGCGCACGCCTTCGGCAACCGCCGCCTCCGCCTGCGCACTCGAAACGCTGCCCTTAAAGGAGTCGATCGCCAACAGCACACGGCGGGGCCGGCGCTGCACGGGGCCAAAATCAACCGCCGCGCCAGCATCCTCTTCGGCACCCGCGAGCGCTGCGGCGTGAGCGGCGTGTGCTTCAAGATCGGCCCCACAGCCGCAATCAGCGCCGCCCGCTCCGCGCAGACCGTCAAAATAGCTACTCAGCAGCTCACGGCATTCATCCGCCAAGGCCCCAGCCGTCACGTTAAACCGATGATTCAGGCGCGAGTCGGCATTCAAATCGTATAGGGATCCCAACGCGCCCGCCTTGGCGTCGCTCGCGCCATACACGCAGCGCCCCACGCGCGCGTTAACCATAAGGCCTGCGCACATGCAGCAGGGTTCCAACGTCACATAGACCGTACAGTCGGAAAGGCGCCAGCGACCGAGCGACCGAGCGGCAGCGCACAGGGCCGCGAACTCTGCATGAGCCGAAGGATCCTGATCGAGCTCGCGCCGATTGTGCGCCCTCGCGACGATCTCGCCGTCGCGCACCACTACGGCTCCGATGGGCACTTCGCCCACCGCCGCGGCAGCGCGCGCCTCGGCCAGCGCCTCGCGCATGAACTTCTCGTCGATTTCGGTGATCGTCATCGTTCGCCTTCCCTGTTGCAAATTCAAAACGATGCTATCATTACGACTCACGGAGAGATGGCAGAGCGGTTGAATGCGGCGGTCTTGAAAACCGTTGAGCGCGAGAGCGTTCCGGGGGTTCGAATCCCCCTCTCTCCGCCACTTTTAGTGATGCACCGGCGTCATGGTCCGCTCGAACAGCGCATCGACCACGTCGGCCATCTCAGGTCGACGCTCAAGATCGTGGCCCGATTCCCACCATATCGTGAAAAGTCGAATAATACCGCCGGCGACAAACTCAGACGTCGTCTCGAGTGACACGGGGGCCAGGGCATCCTCGGCAAGCACGTTCATCACACGCTCGCGGATGGAGCGGGCAATGCGGTCGCAAATAACGTTGGTCAACATGCCCGACATGCTGCTTGCCAAAATGTTATCCATGAGCTGCTCGTGCGCCAGAATCAAATCCATGGCATCGTCCAAAATCGCGTGCCGAAGCGCGCGCACGTCCTCGGCTGATACCGCGCCGACCTCATCGGACTGTTTTTGCGGCAAGCCCGACATGAGCTCATCGATATAAAAGGCAAAGTAATCGTTCTTGTCGCGAAAGTGCTTGTAGAACGTCGTGCGGCGAATCATGGCGCGGTCGCACAGCATGGCAACCGTCAGGTCCTCAAAACGATGCTCCTCGAGAAGTTCAGTGAAAGCATCGAACAGGGCGCGGTAGGTTTTCTTAATGCGAAGGTCCACTGGTATCGCCATCCTCAGGGCAAAGACAACACTCGTCAATCTGTCGCATATCTTACACCTGTACCTCCTGCGCTTTGCCCCGGTGCCAACCCCGCCGAAAACATAACGCTTGCCGGAAAGTTCGGCACGGCAAAACGTTGCGGGTATACTAGTAGCGTTATACCAACGGCAGCTGGCGCATGCCGCCGCGGCCATTCGAAACGGAGACATCATGATTACCGTCATCATCGGCATCGTTGTTGTCATTGCGATTGTCTGCGCCATCGCCGGCATCTACAACAACATGGTCACCAAGCGTAACCGCATCGATAACGCCTGGCAGAACATCGATACGCAGCTGCAGCGCCGCAACGACCTGATCCCCAACTTGGTCGAGACCGTCAAGGGCTACGCCAAGCACGAGCAAGAGACGCTCTCCGCCGTGATCAGTGCGCGTAACACCGCCGTCAAGGCCACCACGCCCGAGGCCAAGATGGAAGCCGACAACGTGCTGACCGGTGCGCTGCGCCAGCTCTTTGCCGTGGCCGAGGCCTACCCCGACCTTAAGGCGAACACCAACTTTACGCAGCTCCAGGCATCGCTCGAGGATACCGAGAACAAGATTAGCTATGCACGCCAAAGCTACAACGACTGCGTGCTCAGCTACAACAACGCTATCCAGACGTTCCCGGCCGTTATCTTTGCTGGCATCTTCCAGTTTAAGGAGCGCCAGGGCTTCGAGGCAGCCGAGGCCGCCCGCCAAGCACCGACCGTCAAGTTCTAACAGATCCGCAGCGTATCTTTAATCGGGTATATGCATAAACCGCCCCGTCGAATGCATACTTCGACGGGGCGGTTGCTTTTTTAGCGAAGGTCCCCCTCTAAGCACCGTACATTTTTGGGAGTATTCAGCATGCCCGACAGCTTCGAGCGCCACGATAAATGCCAAAGACCGCGAATATCCCTGCAAATCAAACGCTGTCAGCCCATAACCCCGCCCATCATCCGTAGAAAACATCGATAAATCCCGATTTTTCGCCCGAGGTCGGTATGCAAGGGCCTTCGATTGCAGAATACTCGCAAAAATGCACGTCGCCACCACCCCCACATGGCGCGAAGCAAAACAAAAGGGCGACCTTCCTTTCCGGCGCACTCCGCAGGACGAAAGAACCTCCGCCGCACGAAGTGCACAGCGGAGGTTCTTTCATGTCCGAGGACGCGCCGGAAAGGAAGGTTGCCCTCGGGCCGAACAGCTATGGCAGCTTACGCGACGGTGTAAACCCAGTCGTGCTTATCCTCAACAGCACCAGACTGGATACCAGTCAGAGTCTCGCGGAGTTTCTTCATCACAGGGCCGATCTCGGTGTAGCCAGCCGGGAAGGTCACGGTCTCGTCGGCGCCGTAAACCTTGTTGTCGATCTCGCCAACCGGGGAGATGACGGCAGCGGTGCCGCACAGGCCGCACTCCACAAAGGTGCCGGCCTTGACCTCGGCCCACTCGACGGGGCGCTGGTCAACGGTCATACCCAGGTCCTGAGCGACCTGAACGAGCGAGCGACGGGTAATGGAGGGCAGGATGGAGTCGGTGTGCGACTGCGGAACGACGAGCGTGCCGTCCTCCTTCACGAACAGGACGTTGGCGCCACCGGTCTCCTCGACATAGGTGCGGGACTCGGAGTCGAGATACAGGTTCTCGGCATAGCCCTCGCGATGGGCCTCCATCGTGGGCTTAAGGGACATGGCGTAGTTCAGGCCGGCCTTGATGTTGCCGGTGCCGTGCGGTGCGGCACGGTCGTACTCGGAAACGCGCAGCTTGACGGGCTTGAGGCCACCCTTAAAGTACGGACCGACCGGGGTCACGAGGATGCGGAACGTGTACTCAGGAGCGGGAGCCACGCCAATCACGTCACCGGAGCCGATCATAAACGGACGCACGTACAGGGTCGCGCCGGAACCGAAGGGCGGAACCCAGGCGGCGTTGGCAGAGACGACCTGCTTGACGGCCTCAACGAACTTGTCCTTGGGGAACGGGGGCATCTCGAGGCGCTGCGCAGAGTTGTACATACGCTCGGCGTTCATGTCGGGGCGGAAGCAGACGATGCTGCCGTCCTCGGCGGTGTAGGCCTTCAGGCCCTCAAAGACCTCCTGGCAGTAATGGAAGATGCCACCGCACTCGGAGACATGCAGGGTGTGGTCGGTGGTCAGGCCGCCCTCGTCCCACTCGCCATCCTTCCAATGCGCCTCGTAGCTGTAATCGGTCTTCATGTAGCCAAAGCCGAGGCTACCCCAATCGATATCCTTCTTCTCGACAGTCATATGTCGCTCCTTACATACACAGTTGCATACTCGCGAACCCGCACGCAAGGACCGAGGCCGACCGCGTCGCAACGTCGCACGCCCGGAGCGTAGAGCCGGACGGGACACGCGAACAGCATCAAAGCCGATGGCACGTCGATTCGCATGCACGAGATTGTACTCCCCGTACGCGTCTGATAAAACGCTTTTCTTTAACTAAGTAAAGTATTTTCATTTGACCGAAACTAAAGAGGCCCGCCACCGTAAGCGGTGACGGGCCTCAACTGCACGGTTTGCGCGCTGGCTCGAGCTACGCGTTCTTTTTGCCCAGCTTAGCCTTGACCAGACCGACCACGGTCGGGATGATCGACACGGCAACGATGCCGACGATCAGCAGCTCAAAGTGCTCCTGCACAAAGGGGATGCCGCCAAAGAAGTAGCCCAGCAGTGTAAAGAGCGTCGACCAGGTAATGCCGCCCAGCACGTTAAAGATGACAAAATTGCGCCAGTGCATGCCGCCCATGCCGGCGATAAAGGGCACAAAGGTGCGGATAAACGGGAAGAAGCGACCCAGGAAGATGGCCAGGTGACCCCACTTGTCCAAGAAATCCTCGGACTTTTTGATGCGCTCGGGCGTCATAGCCTTGACCTTGCCCGAAGCGATAATCTTTTTGCCAAAGAAGTGACCGATCATAAAGTTGCACTGGTCGCCCAGGATGGCAGCCGCCCATGCGACGGCCAGCAGGGCCACGATGTTAAAGCCGCCATTGTGGGCAAAGAAGCCCGAAGCAAACAGCAGTGAATCGCCGGGGAGGAACGGGAAGAACACCACGCCCGTCTCGATAAAGATGATCAGGAACACGCAGCCGTAGGCCATAAGCGGGCCGGCGGCGATCCAGCTGGCGATCGCGGTGCGCGGATCCCTAAGCAGCTCGGCGATAAAATTAATGAAACCCATGAAGTAAAACCTCTCAGTTGTGGGCGCGGATACGTCCAAGTTGACCAGTATACGGTTGCGGTGCCCCCTCGTGCGCAACCCCACAAAAGCATGACTCCATTACCAGCAAGTTTGCATAACTCATAACTAACACTTGTCGTGCAAAGCCGCCAAGATTGTTCTTCCTAATCCCTAGCGAATCGCTATACTTTATTGAATCGCATTGCCATGGCGCTAAGGG
>DAWEIC010000014.1:5805-22785 GCA_052364855.1 Collinsella sp. | reverse complement strand
CAAAATATGCTAAGTAATTGTTAGGTACCTAATAGCCTACATTTTCCCATTGGTTACTAACCCAACCTTGATTAATCTTGGGATTCTTCGTTACCTGAGCCGTACGCATGGCAACATCTTCTGTCATAACATCCATTTTCTTCTTGGATGTATCGACAATATCTTGCGCACTACGAAGCAAACGACCTCGAAGTTCATCGTCTGTCGCGATCTTATAGCCAGCAAAGGCACCAGCCGCGACAGTCGTCGCCAATGCAATCGCAGTTAAAATCCTATTCCTCATCTTGGCCTCCTTGATCAAACTGAATCATTTCGCCAAGAATACGAGAGAGCTCTTCCTCGTCTTTAAACTCAATCTCAATCTTATTCTTTCCACGCGAGCTCTTAACACGCACGTTGGTATTAAAAACCTGACGAAGCACGCGGGCAGCCTTTTTAAAAGACTGAGGCGTTGCAGGCCTCGGCGTCTTAGGTGTCTCTCCGGCAGAAAACAACGGAGCAAGATTTTCTGTCGCTCTTACGGAAAGGCCCTCTGCAACAACCTTCTCTGCAAGTCGAATTCGAGCGTCCTCATAGGGAACTGCAAGAATCGCACGTGCATGACCAGCAGTAAGTTTGCCCTCAAAAATCATCTGCTGAACAACTTCAGGGAGATCGAGAAGGCGCAGCGAGTTTGTAATTGCAGAGCGTGACTTGCTGACTGCCTTCGACAATGCCTCCTGGGTCATACCGCTGGCATCGATAAGCTGGCGATAGCCCTTAGCCTCTTCGACGGGATTCAGATCAGAACGCTGAAGGTTTTCGATAAGAGCAAGAGCCAGCATCTCTTCATCATTTACCTCTTTAATGATGACTGGCAATTCTTCAAGGCCAGCAAGCTTTGACGCCTGGTAACGACGCTCACCAGCGATGATCTCATAGCCGTTTCCATGCTTGCGAACCAAAAGCGGCTGCAAGACGCCATGTTCTTGGATTGATTCGCTCAACTCACGAAGTTCAGTTTCGTTAAAGTGAATTCGCGGCTGATTAGGGTTGGGAACGATATCCTCAATAGGTAGTTTTGTTTCAGATGCGGCATTCGAAGCCGATGCAGCCGAACCACCGGTCTCATACTCGGCCTCTGAGACCAAAGCATTGAGTCCACGTCCCAATCCGCCACGTTTCTTTACACTAGGCACGCTTGATCACCTCTTTTGCAAGGTTCATATATGCTTTTGCACCCTTATTTTGAGGTGCATAGGTAATTACCGGTTCCCCAAAAGACGGAGCTTCGGAGATTTTAACCGTACGAGGGATTAGCGTCTTAAACGCCTTATCACCAAAGTACGATTGAACCTCCTCAACAACCTGATTCGATAGTGAAGTACGCGAGTCATACATGGTCATAAGCACACCATAGGTGTCTAAGCCCTTGTTCAGCCGTGATTTGACCATCTTCATTGACTCAAGCAGCTTCGTAACGCCCTCGAGTGCGTAATATTCGCACTGGATCGGAATCAAAACGCTGTCTGCTGCGGTCAAAGCGTTGATAGTAAGCAGGCCGAGCGAAGGGGGACAGTCAATGAAAATAAAGTCAAACTCGTCCTGAATCGGCTCAAGCAAATCTTTGAGGCGGGTTTCACGTGCAATTGCGCTTACGAGCTCAATTTCGGCGCCTGCAAGCTGAATTGTAGCTGGAATTACGAATACCTTTTTGCAATTTGTATCAAGAACAAGTGATTCTGCCGGCACATCATTCAACAATGCATCATAGATGCAGTGATCAAGGTCTTCTTTTTCAATTCCGAATCCACTGGTGCTGTTTCCCTGCGGATCAAAATCGACAATCAGTGTCTTACGACCCTGCTCACCCAGTGCTGCTGCAAGGTTTACAGCCGTCGTTGACTTACCGACGCCGCCTTTTTGATTGATGATTGCAATGATACGCGTGTCTTTTGCGCTCTTTGAACGCTTAACGTCGCGAAATCCCACGGTCCCTCCTGGTGTGTATTAAAGCTGTCAAACGGAGGATGTTTCACGTGAAACATTCCGAATCGATATCAACCGCCATGTTTCACGTGAAACACTGCAAGTTGTTAGTATCCATTATGTTTCACGTGAAACATCTAGGCAAGCGGATTCTTCTTTGCCACGCCATTTGCACGAGGCAATGAAACGGATGCTGGATGACTCTTCTTAAGAACAATGAACTCCCTGTGACCCAAGCCTTCAGGCAAATCAATCGCGTCATTCAGAAGCAAAGTGAAGCCGCAAATCTTAGCTGCTGACATGCCGGAAGCAAGCTCCTCATCCGAAGGATTGCCCTTGGTTATAACAAATAGCCCTCCATCCTTCAGATACGGAGCCGCATACTCAACAAGAATCGGTAGAGGGGCCAGTGCGCGGGCGGTTACAACAGAGAACTGCTTCTTATGGCTCCGAGCATATTCTTCAAGACGATCATGAACCGCATGGGCATGTTTCAATCCAAGAGCATGGACAAAGGAATTTACCGCATCAACCTTCTTGCCAACAGAGTCAATATAAGTAGCTTTACGATGCGTGGTTATGGTTAATGGAATACCAGGGAAGCCCGCACCTGTTCCCATATCGAGCAAAGCTCCCTCAGGAGCCTTGTTGATATAGGGGAGCAAAACAAGTGAGTCGAGGATATGAAGTACTGCAGCATCTTCTACGTTAAGAATACGGGTGAGATTGGTTGTCTTATTTGTTTCTAGAACCAAATCCAAATGCTGAATACATTTCCTCAGCTCAACATCAGTTACGCTCAAGGAATACTCTTTGCAATAGAAAGCTAGACGACTCAACATCTCGTCAGCTTGCTGATCAGTAAGTACTAACAACGAAAGCTCCTTTCTGACAAAAATCAGCGTATCGAGAACTTTTGACAAAAAAAGGGGACGTGGAAACCACGTCCCCTTAGCATAAGCTCGAGTAGATTATCGAGCAACAATCACCACATGGCGATCAGGGTCAGAACCCTCAGAATGAGTATCGACGGCATCATTGCCACGAAGTGCAATGTGAACCAGTCGACGCTCGTAGGCATTCATGGGCGGAAGCGAAACACTCTTATGAGTGCGAATGGCACGCTCGGCAGCAGACTGAGCCATGGAGGCAACCTTGTCCTGACGGCGGCTCTTGTATCCCTCGACGTCCACTACAACCGGATACCTAAAGCCAAGTTTGCGGCTCACCAGCAAAGAGAACATAACCTGAAGGGCATCAAGGGTGCGACCATGACGGCCAATGAGAACAGCAAGGTCGGGAGCCGTTACATCCAAAATCAGCTCACCTTCGTCGCCCTCATACTCATCGATAGGAGAGTTGGCGGCATCGAAGTGCGAAAGGATGGAACGCAGGATGGAAATAGCAACATCGGCAATGGTGTCGAGCTCCTCATCGGTCAGCTCTTCACCAGCCTTGTAGCGCTGTGCAATCTCGGGATAATCGCCCGCGACCTGCGGGGCAACCTCCTCAAGCATATCCTCGATGATCTCTTCAGACATAACGTACTCCAAAAGTTAGGTACCTAAATAAGATTGATATCCCACTACTTCTTCTTGTGCGGGCGCGGCTTCTTCTCTCGACGAGTGACCTCAACCTGCAGCGGAGCGTTCTTAAGACGCTCCTCCTCATCGGCCTTCGCCTTGTCGATGACCTTCTGCGTCACAAAAATCTGCTGGATAACCTGCCAAGCAGACGAGACGTCGTAGTACAGCAGAACACCAACGGGAAGGCTCCAGCCCATCCAAAGCATCATGACCGTCATGACAACGGCCATCATACGCATGCTCTGAGCCTGCTGGCCGGTCTGGTTGCGCGACATATAGAGCTGCGGAATCAGGGTCAGGACGGCGAACAGGATCAGGCAAACCAGCGCAGGCAGTGCAACCATAAAGCCATCGGCAAAGGAAGCACTCGGCGTGGTGGTCAGGTCGGGCAGGATGTTGAAGAACGAGAACGTGCCGTCGTTAAAGTACTGCGGCAGGTTGCGCAGCAATGTAAACAGGGCGAACAGGATAGGCATCTGAATCAGCAGCGGCAGACAGCCAGCCATGGGGTTGAACTTGTTCTCGCTGTAGAACTTCTGCATCTCCTCGGCCTGACGCTGGGGATCGTCGGCATAGCGCTCCTGGATCTCGAGCATCTTGGGCTGCAGCACCTGCATGCGAGCCGTCGACTTGGTCGACTTGAGCATGAGCGGCGTCAGCAGCAGACGGATGATGACCACCAGGATGATGATGGACAGGCCCCAGTCGACCGCAAAGGTCTGGATGAGCTTGAGCAGCTCGAAAAGGATGTTAACGATCCAATCCCACATGTAAGTTTTCCTCCGATAGCGAGTGCCCGCTAGGGCACAGGGTCATAACCGCCGACGTGCAGGGGATTGCAACGAGCGATGCGCCTCACGGCAAGCCAGCAGCCTCTCAAAACACCGTGCTTCTCAATCGCCTGGATGGCGTATTGCGAGCACGTTGGGTAATAAATGCAGGCGTCAGGCAATAAGGGCGAAATAACCTGTTGATATATGCGAATAGGAGCGATGGCAACACGTCGCAAAACGTGATTGCTCATCGCTCCTCCCCGGCAACGCCGGCGCGCTTCATAAGCGAACGCAACGCCTTGTCCATCTCCTGCGGCGAGGAAACCCTCGTCTTGGGAGTTGCAAACAAGATGATGTCATAACCCGCAACGGGAAATCCGCAGCTGCGGGCGGCCTCGCGCATCACACGCTTAGATCGGTTGCGCACGACGGCACAACCGAGTCGCTTAGCACCAACGAAGGCGACCCTTCCGGAGTCGCCTTCGCCAACCGATTCACATATGGTCATTCGAATCAGAGGGTGATTGAAACGACGCCCCTGACTGAACACATGCTCGAAATCTTGCCGAGACTTAATAGTCTTCATGCGAGATGTGTGTATCGCTGCTAGACAGTGAGACGCTTGCGGCCCTTGGCGCGACGACGGGCGAGCACGGCACGACCACCCTTAGTGGCCATACGGGCACGGAAGCCATGGGTCTTGGCACGCTTACGCTTATTAGGCTGATACGTACGCTTCATCTTAAGTTCCTCCTGCTGCATTTCGAGTGTCCGCGGGGACGCGGACGCAGATATAGACACGTGAGCTTGAAGATTGTAGGGAAATCAATGTTCAAATGTCAAGAAATCAAAGGTAAAAAGGTTGCGCAGTTCACACGGTTCCCCCATAAGCACAACCGAAATTTGCGCCTCATGGCAACCTTTCACGATATTTCATCGAGTTTTCAACAGGTCATGTTGGCAATGTTGAGAACTTTTCGCCCGTTTTCCAAAGTTTTCAACAAGTTTTGAAAAGTTGTCGAAAGATGAGAAACGTTGCACGGTGAGCTACTATTTGTTCGAAACCTTTTGAAAGATTGCGAGCGGCATGTCTGACGACTTTTACACCATGGTCGATTCCGGAGACCCGGCACCCGACAACGAGCACATCACCGGCGTGCGCGAAGAGCGTGCGGAAGGCGAGCAGGCGACCACGCAGGCGCCAAAAGCCATGTACGCCGCGCGCATCGCCGTCTATGACGACATGCTGTCGACACCGCGGGTGATCGTCATTGATCCGCAAGATGTCCGCACGTATTTGGAAGAGACGACCAACACCGTCTACCAGTGTATGAAAGAACAAGGTGGCCATATCTCGCTCATGGTCATCCGCGAGATTGTCGAAAACTTTATCCACGCGCACTTTGCCGAGCCCATCATCTCGATTCTGGACGGCGGAGACACCATCCGCTTTGCCGATCAAGGACCCGGCATCGACGACAAGGAGCGCGCTTTCGACTTTGGCGTTACCAGTGCAAACAGCAAGATGAAGCGCTATATCCGTGGAACCGGAGCAGGGTTTCCCATGGTGAAGGAGTATTTGGAAAACGCCGGCGGTGCCGTATCCATCGAGGACAACATGGGCAACGGCACCGTGGTTACGGTAAGCCTGAACCCTAAACGCGTGCAGGAAATCGAGCGTGCCGGCGGACGCGGTGCTGCCGTGCGGCCCGAGACGGAGCACCCCACATATCCCCTGCCGGGAGCTTTTGCGCAGCAGCCCATGGCAACGCAGCAGATGCAGCCCCCCGTGGGACAGATACAGCAGCCCGGAATGCTTCCTACACAAGAATCCCAAGCGGCATCGATGTCGATGCCGCCAAACATGCCAGAGGCCATGCCGCTGGCGGATCAGGATGCAGCAGCAATGCAGCAGGCGACGGGGGCACCGGGTGGCCAGCAAATGGGCTATCAACCGTACCAACAGGGATATCCATATCAGCAGATGCCGCCACTGGGGTACGGCCAACCGTTCCCGCAGCAGTACCAGCAGGGATATCAGCAGCCGTACCAGCAGATGCCGCAGCGGCAGTACAACCCCTGGGCCCAGCAGATGCCTCCACAGCCTTACCAACAGTGGCCTCAAAGTTTTCAACAGCAAATGCCGCCGATGCAGAGTTCTCAACAACCAGCAGCTCAAATGATGTATCCTAATGCAGCAAATCAGTATGCACAGCCACAACCGGACGTGTTCGTAAGCGATCGCGGCAACGCCGCGCTGGGCTATCTGGCGCAAAATCAAGCGTGCGGTGCGACCGATCTTGCGAGGGCGTTTGGAAACTCGGCCCCCACTTGGTCACGCACGCTCAATGACTTGGCGCAGGCCGGCTTGGTCATCAAGCATGGCCAGAAATACCATCTGACCGAACTCGGCGCCGCTCGCGTGCGAGCTCAGAGCTAAAGAACGGGAGAGACAGTGGACGAGGAAGCAAGCATCATCCTGGGGGATGCCATCGCCTTTTGCCAGCGCGACGGTCAAGATGCACGCCTCATCAACATGCTGGGGCAATCGCGCGCTATAAGCCTGACCGAAGATACGCTCACGATCGAGGCCCCCTCGCGCTTTGCCATCGCGCAGCTCAAAAAGCATCAGCCGACTATTGAGGCCTATCTGGAAGAAATCGCCTTTGCACCGATTGCGCTCGATATCGTGGCACCGCAAGGCGCCGCGACGGAATCCGCTGCCGCGACGGCGCCCGCCGCGGCTCCCGCTGCTTCCCCGGCGGTGCCGGCCTCCGCAGGCGACGTGCCGACAATCGAGCACCAGCACAGCGATGTTTCCCGTGAAACCATGGCACCGTTGCCGACCGCGGCGGCGACGTCAACGAACGTACCCGTCACGCACATGCCCATCGCTCACGACGCAGCGGCGGGCGCGGATTCGGGCATTGCAATCAAGAACACGCTCTCGGCCGACGATTTTCGTCGCATGATGAACCAGATGAAGGGCGGAGCGCCGACTAAATCCACGCAAGCTGCGACCCCTGCTTCACCCATGCCAGCACCGACCGTGCCGGCCGAGCAGAATACGGATGGAGCCCCGCTCGCCGCGAACTCAAAATTTACCTTTGAGAACTTTGTCTACGGCCCCGAGAACAGCCATGCCTATCGCTCGGCACTCAAGTTTGCCGCCCTCGCGGACGAGCGCGGCACGTGCACATCGCTGTTCATCTACGGCAAATCGGGCCTGGGCAAGACCCACCTGTTGCTCGCTATCAAAAACGAGCTCGCCGAGAAGTCGCCCGAGATCAAGGTCAAGTATGCCAACTCCCAGGCATATCTGGACGACCTGATGACCGAGTTCGACCGCCAAAAGAAGAGCAACGCCCCCATCATGCAGGCGTACCACGGCGTGGACGTGCTCATCATCGATGACATCCAAAACATCATCGGCAAGCGCGCGAGCGTGGACTACTTTTTCCAGCTCATGGACGAGTTCATCCGCAACAACAAGAAGGTCGTCATCGCGGCAGACCGCGCCCCCAAGGACCTGAGCATGGACGAGCGTCTGACCAGCCGCTTCAACGCCGGCATGCTCTGCCTGGTCGCAGAGCCCAGCTACGAGATGAAATACAAGATCTTGCAGCGCTATTACGAGAACACCATCGTCGCCGCTCCCGAGGCAGGCGACGATTCACTGCTGGCGGCCTACGGGGGCGACGGCGGGCACCTGACCGATGAGCACTTTAAGCACATGGCAGAGGTGTCGGGCACCAACATCCGCGAACTCGAGAGCTTCTGCGAGCGCTGCGCCGGCGAGGCGGGCGACCGCGAGCGCGAGGGCGGGGAGCTCACCTTTGACGATATCGACGCCATCGCCAGCCAGTACTTCGACACATCGGCCAAAAAGATCAACGTGCAAACGGTTCAGTCCGTCATCGAAGAGCAGTACGGCGTGACGCACGAGGAGCTCATCGGCCCGCGTCGCAACGCCAATATCGCCAAAGCACGCCATATCGCTATCTACCTGGCCATCGAGATGTGCGAAATGACGACCACGGCGGTGGGCGCCGAATTTGGCAACCGCAACCACTCGACCGTCAGCACGAGCTACAAAAAGGTCCAGAAGATGATCCAGGAAGACCACACCGTCACCGAAGACCTCAAGTCGCTGCGCGATAAAATTACACTGCGTTCGTAGGGAAATAGAGACACCTGTTGAAAACTTGTCGAAACCACGGGCATAAGGTGTCTAAAACCCAACCCGCGGTGATGAAAAGTTTTGCGCAGGTTTTGAACGTGGAAAACCGCCCCCGTTGCACACAGGTTGCTGTCGATTCTCTTTCTGGGTCTGACCTGCGTCTTTGGGAGTAATCAACAGTTTCGTCAGTGCTATTACTATTATTAAGATATTTATATCTATAGAAAGGTATTAAAAGATGAAGTTCACCGTCAGCCAGAGCTCGCTTACACAAGCCATCGGCGTCGTTATGAAGGGCGTCGCTTCGGCATCCACCCTTCCCATCCTTTCGGGCGTACTCGTTAAGGCGCAGGACGGCATCTTGGAATTCCAGACCTCTAACTACACCATCTCGATTCGTCACCGCATCGCGGCACATGTCGAAGAAGAGGGTGAGATGGTTATCCCCTGCAAGATGCTCTCCAACATTACCAAGACTCTCCCCGACGCTCCGGTCACCTTTGAGCTGTCTGAGCGCCAGGTGCTGATTGGTTGCGAGAAGAGCTCTTTTCGCCTGAACACGCTCGACGCCAACGACTTCCCCGAGTTTCCGGCCTATGCCATCGAGAGCGCTGTTGAGCTTCCGACCGACGTCCTGTCCGAAATGGTCGGCCGCGTGTGGCGCGTTACCTCGACCGACAAGGCCCGCCCCATCCTGGGCGGTGTGCACATGAAGGTCGAGAACAACACCGTGCGCCTGGTGGCGACCGATTCCTTCCGTCTGGCCGTATGCGATACGCAGGTTGAGACCTCGACCCTCGAGGGCTCCTTTGAGCTCAACGTTCCCGCCGATGCCTTCAACGACGCTCTGAGCATTATGGCCAGCCAGGCCACCATCATGATCGGTGCCACCGACACCCAAGTCGTCTTTGAGGCCGGCAACACCACCTACGTCTCACGTCGTATCGAGGGCGTGTATCCCAACTACAAGCAGCTCATCCCCGATTCGTGCGTGACGAGCGTCAAGATCGACGTGGCCGCCTTCAACGCCGCCCTTAAGCGCGTTGCCGTCATCGCGAGCGCCAACCCCGCCGTCAAGTTCGAGATCGACGTCGAGAATGGACAGATGGGCCTGTCCTCTATCTCCAACGACCAGGATCTGGCGCAGGAGACGATCGATGTCGAGGCCGAGGGCGAGTCGGGCACCATCGCCTTCAACTACCACTACATCTTTGGCTGTCTGAACGCCCTGTCCAAGGAGAAGGAGATCACGTTGGAGCTCAAGAGCTACTCGCAGGCGGGCATCTTCAAGTCCTACGACAAGATCAACTACCTGTACCTGGTCATGCCGGTGCGCATCTAGCGGTCGCTCCATGACCATGTTCGCTCGCGATCTTTCCGTCGCGCACTACCGCAGCTTCGATAGTTACCGCCTTGTCCTGGACGATGGCGTGACGGTGCTCGCAGGACCTAACGCGGCGGGAAAGACCAATCTCATAGAGGCGCTGCAGCTGCTGACGAGCGGCGCTTCGTTTAGGCATCCGACCGCTGCCGAGCTGCTGCATGACGGCGTGGGCTCATGTCGGGTCCAGTTGAGGCTCGAGGGCGATGGTCGCGTGCTGGACATGGGGCTGAATGTGGAGGATGGCAAACGCTCGTTTAGCCGCAACGGCAAGAAGTGCTCCGCTGCCGGTGTACGCGGCGTGCTGCCGAGCGTGCTGTTTTGCCCGGACCACCTGGACATGGTCAAGCGCGGCGCCAGCGTGCGCCGCGCCGCGCTCGATGACTTTGGCGTACAGCTGAGCGCGCGCTATGCCGATCTGGCAAGTGCCTACGGGCGTTGCGTGACCCAGCGCAACGCTCTTCTCAAGGAGAGCTGGTGCTGTCGCGAGATGCTCGGTGCCTGGAATGAGTCCATCGCCCGCGCTGGATCCGCCTTGCTGGTGCATCGTCTTGCCCTGCTCGATCGCCTGGCGAGTCACGTGCGTGATGCCTACGGACAGGTTGCGTCCGGCGAGGGCGCCAGCGTGTCCTATGCGTCCACGCTGGGGGATTTGCCCCAGACCGACGATCGAGAGGAGCTCAAGGGCTGGGCGTACGAGCACATGTTGCAGGCCCTCGACGACCGTGCCGACGAGGAAATTCGCCGCGGCGTGACACTCGTGGGCCCGCATCGCGACGAAATCGAGTTTAGCGTGGCGGGGCGGTCTGCCCGTTCGTTTGCCAGCCAGGGCCAGCAACGTACGCTGGTGCTGGCATGGAAAGTGGCCGAGGTGGCGGTCGCCCGCGATATCTTGGGCACCGCACCGCTGTTGCTTTTGGATGACGTGATGAGCGAGCTCGACGGTGAACGCCGCGCCGCTTTTCTGCAGCTGATCGGCGACGACATCCAGACGGTCATAACCACGACCAACTTGGGGTACTTTACCGATGACCTGCTCGATCGAGCCAAGGTGGTGAGCATGGGTGAGGCGCGCTAATTACGAGCGAGAGAGCGAAACGGTCGCCTTCAGCGGCTTTTTAAACGCAGAACGCCAGCGCATTCTGGCCGCGGCGACGCCCGAGCGCCGCGCACAGATGGAGGCCGCCGAGGAGTCGCGCGCGGTCTATCGCGCGTGGAATGCCGTGTGTTCGGGCACGCGCGAGGGACGCCATGTGACCGGCCTGCGCTACCTGCCCGAGTCCAATGAGCTGCTGGTATATCTCGATTCGCCCTCATGGACGCAGGAGATGACGCTGCTGCGCGAGATCATCCGCGCGCGCATGGAGCGTGCCGGCGCGCATGTGGACGGCCTGGTGTTTAAGACGACGGCTCCGGGGCATACGCCGCCCGCCGCCAAGGGGCGCCTGCACCCGGCGACGACTGAGCGCCCGCCGGCTCCGCATGCTGATCTGGATGATGCCGAGCGCGAGGAAATTGAGCGCCAAGTGGCGCCCATCGAAGACCAAAAACTGCGCGAGGCCCTCGAGAATGCCATGAGAGCCAGTGCCGAGTGGGCCAAGGGCGTGCAAAGCAAAAAAGAGCCTTAAATCGCATCTGGTGGCCTTGTAGAGCCAAATACCCTCGTTCCCGAGGGTATTTTTTTACGATAAACTAGTAAGGCTGTACACATTTTCTTGACTGAAGGAGGACGTGTGGCAAACGAAAACGATTACGATGGCGGCGAGATTAAGATTCTCGAAGGTCTCGAGGCCGTTCGTAAGCGCCCGGGCATGTATATCGGCTCGACGAGCGCCAGCGGTCTGCATCACCTGGTGTGGGAGATCGTTGACAACTCCGTCGACGAGGCCATGGCCGGTTTCTGCACCGAGATCCAGGTGACGGTCCACGCCGACAACTCCATCACGGTCGTCGACAACGGGCGCGGCATCCCCGTCGACGAGCACCCTGTTAAAAAGATCCCGACGCTCGAGGTCGTTATGACGATCTTGCACGCCGGCGGTAAGTTCGATAACTCGGCCTATAAGGTCTCGGGCGGCCTGCACGGCGTAGGCATCTCCGTCGTCAACGCACTGTCCAAGCGCGTGGTCGTTCAGGTTCGTCGCGATGGCAACACCTACGAGATGGAGTTCTCGCGCGGCAAGACCGTCAAGAAGATGGAGGTCGTGGGCACCTCGGATTCGACGGGCACCACCGTCACCTTCTGGCCCGACGACGAGATCTTCGAGACCTGCATCTACGATTTCGATACGCTGCACAACCGTCTGCAGGAGACAGCGTTCCTCAATAAGAACCTCAAGATCGTGCTGACCGACGAGCGCGAGGCGACTCCCCACGTGGAGGAGTTTTGCTACGAGGGCGGCATCATCGACTTCGTCAAGTTCCTCAACGAGGGCAAGGACGTCCCCGAGGCCTTTAAGGAGCCCATCTACATCGAGGGCAAATCGGACCCGGACGCGCCTGTGACCAAGATGGGCGAGGTTGAGGTTTCCCTGCAGTGGAATAGCGGTTACGGCGAGAACGTCATGTCGTTTGCCAACGACATCTACACCCCCGAGGGCGGCATGCACCTTGAGGGCTTCCGCACCGCGCTCACCCGTGTGATCAACGACTACGCGCGCAAGCAGAACCTGCTCAAGGAAAAAGACGCCAACCTGACCGGCGACGATGTGCGCGAGGGCCTTTCGGCCGTTATCTCGGTCAAGCTGCCCGACCCGCAGTTTGAGGGCCAGACCAAGGCAAAGCTCGGCAGCTCCTATATGCGCGCGCTGACGCTCAAGATCGTGACCGACGGTCTCGCCGACTACCTCGAGGAGCATCCTAAGCCCGCCCGCGAGATCGTCAAGAAGGCCCAGCAAGCCTGCAGGGCCCGCAACGCCGCCCGCAAGGCGCGCGAGGCGACGCGTCGCAAGAGCCTGCTCGAGACGGCGTCCCTGCCCGGTAAGCTCGCTGACTGCTCGGTGCGCGATGCCGAGCTGACCGAGCTCTTCATCGTAGAGGGCGACTCGGCAGGCGGTTCGGCCAAGGACGGCCGTCGCCGAGACATCCAGGCGATTCTGCCCCTGCGCGGCAAGATTTTGAACGTCGAACGCGTTGGTGACCATCGCGCGTTCTCGAGTGACACCATCCAGTCGCTGATTACCGCGATCGGCTGTGGCGTCACGACGAGCGCCGGCGACGGCGGCGACTTCGATATCACCAAGGCGCGCTACCACAAGATCATCATCATGACCGATGCAGACGTCGACGGTGCACATATCCGCATCCTGCTGCTGACGTTCTTCTACAAGTACATGCGTCCGCTGATCGATGCCGGCTACGTCTATGTCGCCTGCCCGCCCATCTTTGGCATTAAGGTGCGCAACAAGATTCACTACGTGTATCCCAACGGCCGCCAGCCCGAAGACGAGATCCTGCGCGACACCATCCAGAGCCTGGGCCTGAACCCCGACGATAACGACGAGGACAGCAAGGCCAAGGACGGCAAGATCACCAAAAAGCGCAAGGGCTATACCGTCCAGCGCTACAAGGGTCTGGGCGAGATGGACCCCAAGCAGCTTGCCTCGACGACGATGGACCCCAAGACCCGCATCCTGCAGCGTGTGTCGATCGAGGACGCCGTGGTGGCGGACCGCGCCGTGCGCGAGCTGATGGGTTCCGAGGTCGGCTATCGCCGCGAGTACATTGAAAAACATGCGCATGACGCGCGTTTCCTTGACGCTTAAGAGGAGGTAACGTGGCAGACGATATCAACAATAACGAGGGTACGGGCGAGGCCGGCGATGCCGGCATGCCCGATGATCTGAAGCGCCTGCTTGCCCGTGCTGAGCAGGGCGAGGATGGCGACCCGGACGCCTATAACCCCGATGCCGATGATGATGATGAGGAAGAGGACGACGCTGAGCTCGAGGAGAGCTTTGGCGAAGTCGACCGTGGTGCCTCGGCCGGCGAGGATATCAACGGCGGCCAGCTCCAGATTTCGGAGTTCGGTCGCGAGATGAAGCAGTCGTTCATCGAGTATTCGATGTCGGTTATCACGGCGCGCGCCCTGCCGGACGTGCGCGACGGCTTAAAGCCGGTGCACCGCCGCATCCTGTACGCGATGAACGAGAGCGGCATCTACCCCAACCGCCCGCACAAGAAGTCAGCTTGGACGGTCGGCGAAGTTATCGGTAAGTACCACCCGCACGGCGACTCCGCGGTCTATGAGGCCATGGTCCGCCTGGCGCAGTGGTTCTCCATGCGCACGCCGCTCATCGACGGTCACGGCAACTTCGGCAACATCGACGGCGACGGCGCGGCGGCCATGCGTTACACCGAGAGTCGCCTGGCCAAGCCCGCCATGGAACTGCTGCGTGACTTGCAGAAGGATACCGTCGACTGGCAGCCCAACTACGACGAATCGCTCGCCGAGCCCGTGGCACTGCCTGCGCGCTTCCCCAACCTGCTGGTCAACGGCAGCCAGGGCATCGCCGTCGGCATGGCCACCAACATCGCCCCGCATAACCTCAGCGAGGCGATCGAGGCCACCTGCTACCTGATCGACAACCCCGACGCCACCGTCGACGAGCTCATGCAGATCATGCCCGGTCCGGACTTCCCCACCGGCGCCATCATCATGGGCAGCGCCGGCATTAAGCAGAGTTACGAGACCGGCCGCGGCTCCATTACCGTGCGCGCCAAGGCACATGTGGAGTCCACCAAGACCGGCCGCAGCCGCTTGGTCTTTACCGAGATTCCCTACATGGTCAACAAGGGCACCCTGCAGGAGAAGATCGCCCAGCTCGTCAACGACAAGCGCATCGAGGGCATCTCGGATATGCGCGATGAGTCCAACCAGAAGGGTATCCGTCTGGTCATCGAGCTCAAGAAGGGCGTCATTCCGCAGGTCGTGCTCAACAATCTGTATAAGTACACCTCGCTGCAGACGACCTTTGGCGCCAACAACCTGGCACTCGTCAACGGCGTTCCCAAATGCCTGAGCCTGCGCGAGATGCTGCAGCACTACATCGACCACCAGGTCGACGTCGTCACCCGCCGCACCCGCTTCGACCTTAAGAAAGCCCAGGCCCGCGCTCATATCCTCGAGGGTTACCTGATGGCCCTTGACCATATCGACGAGGTCATTAGCATCATCCGCTCCTCGCAGACCGACTCCGAGGCCAGCAGCCGCCTGATCGAGCGCTTTGGCTTTACGCCCGAGCAGACCACGGCCATCCTCGAGATGAAGCTGCGCCGCCTGACCGGCCTGGAGCGCGACAAGATCCAAGAAGAGTTGGACGGCCTGCGCCGCGCCATCGCCTACTACGAGGACCTGCTGGCGCACGAGGAGAAGATCCTGGGCGTCATCAAGGAAGAGATGCGCGAGATCTCCAAGAAGTTTGGCGACAAGCGCCGCACCGAGATCAGCCAGGTTGAGAAGGACCTGGATGTCGAGGACCTCATCGCCGACGAGGATATGGTCGTGACCATCACCCACACCGGCTATGTTAAGCGTATCCCGGTGGCTGCCTACCGCGCCCAGAAGCGCGGTGGCAAGGGCGTGTCGGGCGTCAACCTCAAAGAGGATGACGTTATCGATGAGATGTTCATCGCGTCCACGCACGAGTACGTGCTGTTCTTCTCGAGCAAGGGCAAGGTCTATCGTCTGAAGGTGCACGAGCTGCCGGTGGGTACGCGCCAGGCGCGCGGTACCGCGATCGTCAACCTGCTGCCCTTCGAGGAGGGCGAGAAGATCGCGAGCGTCATCAGCTGCCGCGAGTTCCCGGCCGACGAGTACCTGATGTTTGCCACAAAGAGCGGCATGGTCAAGAAGACCGTGATGAGCGCATATGACCGCAGCCGTCGCGACGGCCTGATCGCTATCAACCTGCGTGACGACGACGCGCTGCTGAATGTGCGCCGCGTGCGCGAGGGCGACAAGATTATCCTGGCCACCACCGCAGGCAAGGCGATCATGTTCTCCGAGGAGCAGGTGCGCGCCACCGGCCGCGATACCAGCGGCGTTCGCGGTATCGGTATGAAGGACGGCGTGAGCGTTCTGGGCATGGAAGTCACTAACGGCAACGGTGATCTGTTCGTCATCACCGAGCGCGGCTACGGCAAGCGCACGCCGGTCGCGGACTACCCGGAGCAGAATCGCGGCGGCCAGGGCGTCTACACCATTCAAATGACCGAGCGCA
The DNA here is from genome assembly GCA_052364855.1 of Collinsella sp. GTDB lineage: Bacteria > Actinomycetota > Coriobacteriia > Coriobacteriales > Coriobacteriaceae > Collinsella. The sequence continues at coordinate 6,676 of DAWEIC010000014.1, read as the reverse complement.
AGGGCAACCTCGCGGCAATGAAGACGGTGGGCCCGCAGCACGAGCTGTTCATCGTGACGGAGGGCGCGACGGTCATTCGCGTTAAGACCGACGAGATCAGCCAGACTGGCCGCGCCACCCAGGGCGTCAAGATGATGACCGTCGACGACAACGACCGCATCTGCGCCGTAGCCCGCATGACGGCGGCCAAAGAGAAGCCCGAGGGCGAAGGTGCCGAGGCCGCAGCCGACGCCGAAGAGGCTCCAGTCGACCTAGGCGACGGCAACGACATGCCAGAGGATCTCCTCGACGAGTAAGTAGTCCTCTCCGGTCAAAAACATCAGATCCCATATATCGGCGGTCGGCGCACCTGCGCGCCGACCGCTTTTTTGACAATCTTGGACCCGCGTTCGCCCCGGCCGCATGGCGGCACATGAAGTCGATCGCGAGTTCCGCACGAGCCGGAGAGCACTTAATGTGCTCTTCGTGCGAGTCAGGACTGTCCGAGCAGGCGACTTCATATGCCGCCGGGCGGCCGGGGCGAACCCCTCCAAAGATTTTCAAAAAAGTTGTTGACGCGCGCGTAACGACTCGTCTAATATATCCCTTGCGCGATGGACCTGTAGCTCAGTTGGTTAGAGCGTCCGGCTGATAACCGGGAGGTCACAAGTTCGAATCTTGTCAGGTCCACCACTTTCTTTCGCAATAAACACCCCAGCGAGAGCCGAGTCGCCGCTGGGGTGTTTATTACTGTCTCCGTGGGGGTTTAGCTCAGCTGGGAGAGCGCGGGCTTTGCAAGCCTGAGGTCAGGGGTTCGATCCCCCTAACCTCCACCATGATGGACCTGTAGCTCAGTTGGTTAGAGCGTCCGGCTGATAACCGGGAGGTCACA
>DAWEIC010000014.1:0-5705 GCA_052364855.1 Collinsella sp. | reverse complement strand
AGTTCGAATCTTGTCAGGTCCACCATCAAAACCGTGAAGAGCCCTGGGGCGTTGCCTCGGGGCTTTTTTCTTACCTACTGAAAGTAGTCAAAAAAGCCCCGTCCCAAATTAACTACTTTGATTTTGTGTGCTGTGCGAAAGTTTGGGTAGTATAGCTATTCAACGCGGCGGGCCGCCGCGTGTTAACCGCTACGTACCGGAGGTGTTCCATGGTTCGTGTCGACATAGAGACCATCGTCATGGCCGCCGGTCCCGTGCCATCGCTTATCGTGCTTCGCGAACGCTGCAGCAAGTCGGATTCCCCCGCGCCGCTGCGCTCCCTCTCCATCCAGACTGGTTCGTTTGAAGCTGCGGCAATCAGCCGCGGCATCGACAGCGGACGCGCCGATCGCCCGATTACCCATGACCTGTTGCTCGATACTGTTGGCGCCCTGGGCGCCAAGCTCGAGCGCATCGAGATCGTTCGCGCCGAGCCGCCGGTGTTCTACGCGACGATTGTCGTACTGGCCGATGGTGACGAGCGCAAGATCGATGCCCGTCCCAGTGATGCCATTGCCCTTGCCGTGCGCAGCAATGCCCCCATGTTTGTGGAGGACGACATCATGAATCGCCTGGGCACTGTTTCTGCCCATACCGAGGAAGTTGACGACGAGCAGGAGTTCGAGAAGTTCGACGAGTTCGTCCATACGCTCTCGCCCGATGACTTCTAAATGCGGGGCGGCCAGGATGCGGAGCGTTCGCTGATGGCCGGCGGTATGTCGGCTGAGGCGGCTGCGATCGCCCGCGAGGCCCAGATGCGCTCGGAGGCTTCTGAGGCGGCTCGCATTGCCTATGTGACGCAGGCCCGCACGCTCCGCGAGCGCCGCGGCTCGTTTATCAAGATGGTTGTCGTCTCCGCCCTTGTCGCGGCAATCTGCTCACGCCTTCGTGGTACAGTTGGTGCGCTTGGGTTTTCGATCTCTACGGGCCTGGTGATCTGGGGCGTGGTCGATGCAGTCATGCTGACCAGTCAGATCAAGGTGCTCGACAAGCGCGCGGCGGACATGATGCGCACCCGCGATGCCGCTGCTAAGATCGCCGCCGAGGCACAAGAACTGTAACGACGTCAGACTCGATGGGAAGGTCTAAAGATGGCACAGGATATGCAGGATGCCGGTAACGTCTCCGCCGAGCTCGACGCCATGGTGTGCGATCTGATCGGCGCGTTCTTGGACGACCTTGCCGCCGGTGAAAACCCTGGCGTGGTCGTGGCAATTGAGGATGCTGCTTCCAACCGTTATCTGGCGGCGCTCGACGAGGACGGCGAAGAGGCGTGCCTGGAGGCGGCCACCAACTTTATCTCCGAGCACAAGATGGGTCTTAAGGACGAGGGCCTGGGCCGTATCGTCCGCTATGCCATCGGCTACACCGGCTGCGTCGAGATCGATGGCGGCTACCATGACGCCCTGCTCGTGAGCTTTTTCGAGACGACGCTCGAGAGCGGTTTTTCGGCATATGTGCTGTATGAGGGCATGGGCGCCGGCGATGGTTTTATGTGGAGCGACCCTGAACCTGCAGGTGAGGAAACCCCTCTCATCTAAAATCGCTAAAATAAACGAGTTTTCGGTAAAAGGCTCAATATTCCCGCTGAGCGTTGTATCGCTGGGCGGGCCGCATACGCGTGCCGTTTGTATATGGATAGAAGATAGGGGAACTACATGCGCGTAGACAATCTGAGGAACATCGCCATCATCGCCCACGTCGACCACGGCAAGACGACGATGGTCGACAAGCTCCTGCGTGCCACGGACGCCTTCCGTGCCAACCAGCAGGTCGAGGACCGCGTCCTGGATTCCAACGACCAGGAGCGCGAGCGCGGCATTACGATTCTCGCCAAGAACATCTCTATCGAGTATAAGGACGTCAAGATCAACGTCATCGACACCCCGGGCCACGCCGACTTCGGCGGCGAGGTCGAGCGCGTACTGCGTATGGCTGACGGCGCCCTGCTGCTGGTCGACGCCTTTGAGGGCCCCATGCCCCAGACCCGCTTCGTGCTGCGTCACGCTATCGACACCGGCCTTAAGATCATGATCGTCATCAACAAGATCGACCGTCCGGGTGCCAACCCCGAGAAGGCCTACAACGACTGCCTGGACCTCATGGCCGACCTGGGCGCCACCGACGACCAGCTTGAGTTCGCCATGGAGCACGTGGTCTACGCCAGCGCCATGAATGGCTTTGCCCGTCTTGACCCCAACGACGGCAACATGGACATGTATCCGCTGCTCGATATGATCATCGACGACATGCCCGCGCCCGAGGTTGACGAGAACGCCCCGCTGGCCATGCAGTGCGTGACCATCGACCACTCCAACTTCGTCGGTCGTATCGGCATCGGCCGTGTGTACTCCGGCACCATCCACCAGGGCGATCAGATCCTGGTCGTCAAGAACGACGGCTCCAGCGCCACCGCTACCGTCAAGCAGCTCTTCACCTTCGACTACCTGGGCCGTACCGAGTGCCAGGAAGTCGGTGCCGGCGACATCGCCGCCGTCGTGGGTATCGACCGCACCGATATCGGCGATGTCTACACCGACCCCGAGAACCCCGTCGAGCTCGAGCCCATCGAGATCGACCCGCCGACCCTGTCCATCGTCTTTGAGGCTTCGACCTCCCCGCTCGTCGGTCGCGACGGAGACATCGTGGGCGCCCGTCAGCTCAAGGAGCGCCTGTTCAACGAGGCCGAGAACAACGTGACCATGAAGATCGAGGAGCTCGAGGACAAGAGCGGCGTCGAGGTCTCGGGCCGCGGCATCCTGCACCTGTCCGTCCTGATGGAGTCCATGCGCCGCGAGGGCTTTGAGTTCCAGGTCGGCCGTCCCCGCGTTCTGTTTAAGAAGGACGAGAACGGCAACAAGATGGAGCCCGTCGAGCAGGCCGTCGTCGAGTGCCCGGACGAGTACTCGGGCAAGGTCGTCGAGGTCTTCGGTACCTCCGGCGGCATCATGACGAGCATGGACACCTCGGGCATCGTGACGCACCTCGAGTTTAAGATCCCGACGCGTGGCATCATGGGTCTTAAGAACCGCATCATGAACGTTACCCACGGCGAGGGCGTGTTCTACCACACCTTCCTGGAGTACGGTCCCTACGCCGGCGAGATCGGTAACCGTCAGAACGGCGCCATGATCTCCATGACCACCGAGAAGGCCGTTGCCTACGCCCTGGGCACGCTGCAGGAGCGCGGCCAGCTGTTCGTTGAGCCGGGCACCGAGTGCTACGAGGGCATGATCGTGGGCGAGCGCAGCAAGGCTGGCGACATGGTCGTCAACATCGCCCGCACCAAGAACCTGGGCAACCAGCGTTCCTCGACCTCCGATATCTCCGTCCAGCTGGTGCCGCCTCGCACCTTCTCGCTGGAGGAGGCGCTGGAGTACATCGCCGATGACGAGCTGGTCGAGATCACCCCCAAGAACATTCGCCTGCGCAAGCGTCTGCTCAACGCCACCGACCGCAAGAAGGCCGCCGTCCGCGCCGGCCAGGTCAACAAATAAGCGCTGGACTTTATAGCGTCTAACAAGAAAGGGCGTCGACCGTAATGGTCGGCGCCCTTTTTGTTGTGCATAGGGACTGAGCTGGTCTGCACCACCACAAAGGTGCCTGGTCCCTTTGTGGTGGTTGGCGGCTAAGCGGTGGGGAGTCCTGGCGTGTTAGCCGGCTGCTGCGGCTTGACGCGGGCGTTGCGCCAGATGATTTGGATGATGTAACCGAGCATAAAGACAAAGGCCACGCCGCTGATGAAGTCACCTACGAGGGGAAGCCCCGTGAGGGCGCCTGCGATTACGCCGCCCACGGCTGCCATGGCGTAGCGGTTTTGGTTGTGTCCAACCATGCGGGCGATCGCGCACCCCGCAAAGGCACTCGACATCAACGCGATGCCGATAACGCCGCACAAGAGGGTTCCGGCAAGCGACAGACCAGCGATAGAGATAATCAACAGTAGGACGGCGGGGACGATAGCAATCGTGCCCAGAAGACCGCTCACCCACAGGGGCATGGAGCGCTGGTGGAGCATGCCGGCGGCGCTGGCGGTCGCGCGCGGAAAGATGAGCTCGAGCAGCAGAGCGACAAAGCAGGTCGAGAGTGCCGCGGCGACGATGCCGCCGATGACATCGTTAACGGTGGAAGTATCCTCGTTCTCGGTGCGGTCGATCTTGAGCGCGCCGACCTCGGCTCCCGCGGCACGCTCGGGGTCCTCGGAGACGTGCGCGTTCACGGTGCCGGTGATGTGGGCGTTCTTGCCTAGGATGAGTTTGTCGGCCCAAACCTCGACATCGCCATCGACGGTGCCATCGATGGTCACCGTATCGCCCGCGAGCGCTGCCGACTTGGTGGAGCCTCGCAGAGCAACCGTCTCGCCTATCGCGTAGAAACAGTTGGCGGTGCTGTCGGAATTGAGCACGACATGCTGGCCAGCGATGGTCACGCTGCCATCAACCGCGGTCTTGGCAATGTCGATGGTGCGTGCCGCCAGACGGACGGCGCCGCCCACTGTGCAGTCGCGGATCGAGAGGGTATCGCCCGCGGCGATGATATCGCGGTCGATGGACGTATCGTCCAAGTTGAGGTCCTGACCTGCCCAGTACAGGTCACCTTCGACGCCGGACGGATTGGCGTCATTGTCGGTCGCAAGTACGTTGCCTGCGGTGTCCGTGCCGGCGAACGACGCCGTGGGAAGCGCGGTGATCGCCAGCGCGATGAGCGCGAATGCCATAAGCAGGCAGCGACGCATCTTGTGTGACGGCGCCGCCGCGGTTTGATTGAAAGCCATGGTTGATCCTTTTGTTAGGTGTTTGGCATATACCTAACAGGGTACCCAACGCGCGGGCGCTCTAAAAGAACCTCTCGGTTGCATTTCGAAGGATGGGCCCGCGCCACCTATTTTTTGCGGTGCAAAAAGCGTGCGATGTCTTCCTCGGTGGGGCTTTTGATGTCAAAGCGCAGCGAGAGCCAGCGCAGACCCATGGTCACGACAACGCATACGACCAGCGCGGCGACATTGCTCATGATGCCGCTCATAACGAGACACACATAGCTTGTCGATCCGGCGATGGCGGCGATGGCATAAAAGTTAGTACGTTGGAAAATGCCCGGAACCACGCCCATAAAGCCGTCGCGCAACATGCCGCCGCCCACCGCGGTAAAAAAGCCCATCATGATGCACACCGCCGGTGCAAAGCCGTAGACCAGCGCCTTGTCCGCTCCGGTGGCGGCATAGATGCCGACCGAGATGATGTCGAGCAGGGGAATGAGTTTTTCGGGTTTGTCGACGATTGCCGGGAAAATGTAGATGATGGCTGCCGTGGCAATGGAAAGCGGCAGCGCCATTGGCTGGTTGAGGATGTAGACGTTGCCCACCTGCAGCGTCATGTCGCGTAAAAGACCGCCGCCCAAGCCACAGACCACGGCGAGCGCAACTGCACCCACCAGGTCGAGTTTGTGCTCGCGCGCGACCAACACGCCCGAGATTGAAGCCGCGACGACGGCGAACATTTCGAGCCAAAACGGGATGGCGACCATGGCATCCGTGGCGTGTGAGGTAACGGTCATAGCGGCGACGACGGGCAAGATGGGGTCCTTTGGGTTGTGGGTTTAGACAATGCCCGTACATAGTACATGTTCGGCGCCGATTGCGACCCTATTGCTCGGCAAACGGTCGGGAC
>DAWEIC010000013.1:0-23196 GCA_052364855.1 Collinsella sp. | reverse complement strand
AGCCGCCACGGAGGAGGGAGATGCCTCCGTGGCGGCTGGGGGTGGGGTGGGGGCTACATTTCTGGCTCCCCGCCGGCCGCCCGGGGCCTTTTGGCCCCGGGCGCTACCAGCGTGCCTAACGCTTACGGATACCCCAGACCAGGGCACCGACACCGGCCATGGCGATGACAAATGCCATAAGCAGAGCGACAGCCTGCTGGTCGCCTGTGGTGGGCAGGAAACCCTTGACCGTCTTGACGATGTTCGTCACGGTCTTGGGCGTGCCGGGATCGGGCGTCGGCACGGGCGTCTCGGGCTTCTTGTACGTGTTGTTGAACACGATACCCTCGACGCTCTTATCGCCCTTGGCAAAGGCGACATTCGCCTTGAGGTTACCCTCGCCGTCATCGGCCACGTTGACGGTCGCGGTAAAGACGGACTTGTCGTAGGTCATACCGGCCTCGTCGCCCTTGACCTCGCTGATGGTGTAGACGTACGTACCAGGCTCGTCGTACTCGAACTTGTCGAAGTTGATCTTGCCGTCGGCATCGTTGGTGACGGTGGACTCGATGTCCTCGCCAACGAGCTTAAAGCTAAACTCGTCCTTCTTGAGCTCGCGTCCCTCGAGCACCTTGACCGCGCCGATGGAAACCTGCGTAGGCATGGCGTGATACTTGTTGGTAAAGCCAGCCGACTCGGTGGTTCCCTCGAGCTTGTGCGTCGCGGTCAGCGTGCCGTCGCCGTTGTCGGAGACGGTGGTCACGACGGTGTAGGTCGTGCCGTCATAGGTGACGCCCTTGTACAGGCCGAGCGCGTTGGGGCAAGCCTCGCGCAGCATGTACGTGTGCGTGCCGGGTGCCTCGTAGCGGATCGGGCTCAGCGTAACGTTACCGTTGACGTCGTTGGTACCGCTAGCGACAACCACACCGTCCTCGAGCAGCTCAAACGTGAACTCGCCAGCTGCAAGGTCGCGGCCGGTCAGACGCTTAACCGTCTTGACCTGATCGGTCACGGAAGAATCGGTAGGTGCCACGCCGTACGTGTTGGTGAACGTAAAGGCCGCACCGTCGCCGCCGTCGCGCTTGACGATCAGATGTCCGGCACCGTCATCGGTCACGGTGTAGGAAACCTTGCGCGTGGCGTTGGTGTCGTTGGTCACGCCAGGGGCGCTACCGGACTCGGCCACCGTGTAGGTAAAGGTGTGCGAGCGCGGGGCAGCGGGATCTGCGGGCTCGGACTCGTCGCTGGGCTCGTCGGCGTTGGCATCAGCGTCGGCGTCGGCCTCTTCAGCCTCTGCCTCGTCGGCCTCAGCCTCGTCAGCTTCGTCTGCCTCGGCCTTATCGGTCGCATCGTCCGTCACGCCCAGGGCGCGGTTGAGGTCCTCGAGCGTAAAGTGGATCTTGCCAAAGTCCACGTTGCCGGCCGCGTCGTTGGTTGCGGTCGTGCGCTCGGGCATCGGGGCACCCGCCTCGTCAGCGGTCACGGTAAAGGTAAACTTACCCGCGATGTCGGCCGGGGCCAGGCCCTCGGCTGCCTGGAGCTTCTTGGTGCCGATGAGTGCGGCATCCACGGCCTCGGCGCCGTAGACGTTTTCGAACAAGGGCTCGACGCCACCGTAGTCGACCGTTGCCGTCAGGGTACCGTCACCGTTGTCGACAACGATAACCTTAAAGCCAAAGCTCCACGTTGTAGCGGAAACGCCATTCGGCAGCCCGAATAAATCTTCGTAGGCCGTGTAGTTAATGGTCCAAGCGAGCTTACCGTCCTTGTCGGTACGATGGGCAAGCCCAGCCGCCTCAAGATTGGCAAGCATCTCGGTGTCGTAGTGCAGCGCATCAAAGCTCACATGCCCGCCGATATTAGGCTTGAGGTTTTCGTAGCCCACAAGCTCGCCCTGATAGGCAATGCCGAACCAGAACTCGCCGTCGGCCATCGGACGACCGGTCAGGGTCTTGGTGGCGACAACCTGAGCAGCGGTACCACCAGGCGTATTGGTCGTAGCGCTGTAGCTGTTGTGGAACGGAACCAGGGCACTCTCGACCTTGTTCTCACCGCTCTTGTGGACCGTCGTATGCGTACCCTCGGGACCGCCGGAGACGGTCGTCGTGGCGGTAAGCGTACCGGCACCGTCATCGGCGACGGCGATCGTCACGGTACGCACGGCGTCGTCGTAGGTGTAACCGGGCTTGCCATCATTCTTCTCGGCTACGGTGTACGTGAAGGTCTTGCCGGCGTCAGCCTGCGTAAACTTGACCTCATGGCCAGCCAGGATGTCGATCAGGCCGACCGTTGCCTCTGCCGTCGCAGGGGACTTGAAGTTGTTGGCTCCGGGCAGCAGGCCAAGCGCGTTGGCCGAGGCCTCGTCGGCAGGCGTCACGGTAAACGTGAACTGACCCTCGGTCATAGGACGTCCGGAGAGGCTCTTGCTGAGCTTGAGGCCGCCGGCCGCGGTGTAGTTAAGCTCAGTGCGGTACGTGTTGGTGAAGCGTCCGTTTTCCTTCTTGGTGACATTGGCGGTCAGCTTGCCCTCGCCGTCCTCAGTCACGGTCACTTCGGCGGTCGCGACATGCCCGTCATACGCCATGCCGGCCGCGTTACCCGCGTTCTCGCGGATCTCGTACGTGTAGGTTCCGGCAGCCGTGTAGCGGATCTTGCCGAACTTGACGGCAGCGATGCCATCCTTCGCATCGTGCTTGTTCACGGTCACGGTTGCAGGATCGGGCAGCGGGGTGCCCTCGGCGGCGGTGATGGTAAAGCTGAACTCGTCGGAGTCCGTCCAGTCGCGACCGTCGATAGCCTTACTCAGATCAAAGTCGAGCTCTGCGTCGAGCGGGGTCACGCTGTAGGTGTTCTTGAAGGTCGCAGCCGTGGCGTCCTTCAGGACATGCTCAGCCTTGAGCGTGCCATCGCCCTTGTCGGTAATGGTGGTCTCGATGGTGTACTTGGCGTCGCCGTACGTGATGCCCTTGCTGGTGGTTCCGCCGTTGACCTCGCGCAGCGTGTAGGTATGCTTGCCGGCCTCGGTGTACTTCACGGCGTTCATCGTGATGTTGCCTTCGGCATTGTTGGTGCCGGTGGCGACGACCTTGGCGTCCTCGCCCTCGCCCTCGACGAGCTCGAAGAAGAACTCGCCGTCCTTGAGGTCGCGCCCGGTCAGGAACTTGGTCGCGGTGACCTGGTCGGTGACACTGAACTCGCCAGGATTCGGCTTGTAGCTGTTGTTGAACTTCGCCTCGTCGGCTCCATTCAGCTCATGCTTTACCACGAGCTCACCCTTGCCGTTGTCGGTGACGGTCGTCTCGATGGTGTAGGTCTTGCCGTCGTAGGTGATGCCGTTGCCGGCGTCGCCCGGGACCTCGCGCAGCGTGTAGGTGTGCTTGCCGGCAGCGGTGTACTCGATGGGGCTCATCGTGATCTTGCCGCGGGCGTCGTTCTTGCCGGTGGCGACGACATCGTTACCCTCGACGAGCTCGAAGGAGAACTCGCCCTCCTTGAGGTCGCGCCCGGTCAGGAACTTGGTCGCGGTGATCTGGTCGGTGACACTGGAGCTCTTGGGGGCCACCGTGTAGGTATTCTCGAAGATCGCCTCGTCGGCGTTCTGCAGCTTGTGCTCCACGCTAAGGGCGCCGTCGCCGTTGTCCTTGACGATGGTCACGATAGTGTACTCAGAGGTGCTGTAGGTAATGCCGTTTTCGGTGGCGCCGGCCTTGGTCTCGCGCAGCATGTAGGTGTGCTCGCCAGCCGCGGTGTAGGTGACGGAATCCATCACGATCTTGCCGTCGGCATTGTTGGTGCCGGTGGCGATTACGTTATTGCCCTCGACGAGCTCAAAACGGAACTCGCCGGCCTTGAGGTCACGGCCGTCCAAGGACTTGATCGCGGTAATCTGGTCGGTGACGCTGGAGCTCTTGGAGCCAGGCTCGTAGGAGTTGGTAAACTTCGCCTCGTCGGCGCCCTTCAGCTTATGCTCTACGCCGAGCGTGCCGTCGCCGTTGTCCTTGACGACAGTCTCGATGGTGTAGGTCGCGGCATCGTAGGTGATACCACCGACGTTGCCCCTGACCTCGCGCAGCGTGTAGGTGTGCTTGCCGGGCTTGTCGTACTTCACGGCGTTCATCGTGATGTTGCCTTCGGCATTGTTGGTGCCGGTGGCGACGACCTTGGCGTCCTCGCCCTCACCCTCGACGAGCTCGAAGGAGAACTCGCCGTCCTTGAGGTCGCGCCCGGTCAGGGACTTGGTCGCCTTGACCTGGTCGGTGACGCTGGACTCAGTGGGGGTCAGATTGTAGGAATTCTTGAACTCAGCGGTCTTGGCATCCTTCAGGACGTGCTCGGCCTTGAGGGTGCCGTCGCCGTTGTCCGTGATGGTGGTCTCGATGGTGAACTTGGCATCGCTGTAGGCGATGCCCTTGCTGGTGGTTCCGCCCTTAACCTCGCGCAGCGTGTAGGTGTGCTTGCCGGGCTCGTTGTAGGTGATCTCGCTCATCGTGATCTTGCCGCCAGCGGCGTTCTTGCCGGTAGCGACAACCTTGTCGCCCTCGACGAGCTCGAAGGAGAACTCGCGGGCTTTGAGGTCGCGGCCGGCCAGAACCTTGGTCGCCTTGATCTTGTCGGTGACGCTGGAGCTCTTGGGGGTCACGTTGTAGGAGTTCTTAAACTCAATCTTCTTAACGTCCTCGGCGCCCTGCAGCTTATGCGTAGCCACCAGCTGGCCCTTGCCGTTATCGCTGATGGTCGTCACGATGGTGTAGACCGTATCGTCGTAGGCGATACCGCCGGCGTTGCCTGCAACCTCATGCAGCGTGTAGGTATGCTGACCGATCTCGGTGTACTCGATGGCGTTGAACGCAACGTTGCCCTCGGCGTCATTCTTGACAGTCTCGATAAGCTCAGAGTCCTCGCCCTTAATCTCGCGCAGCTCAAAGCTAAACTCGTCGGCCGTAAGGTCGCGCCCGGTCAGGGACTTGGCCACGGCAATCTGGCTGGTAACGCTGGACTCAACAGGATCCGCAGCATAAGTGTTCTTGAACTCGACCTCGCCCGAGGTCTTCTTCACAGAAGCCTCGAGCTTTCCCTTTGCGTTGGGTGTCACCGTTACGGTGAACTCTGCAACGTTCTTGCTGTAGGCGATGCCGTCGACCGTGGTCCCGGCATGCTTCTCGCTAACTTTGTAGACATACGTACCCGGCTTGTCATAGGCAATCTCGCCAAAGCTAATGTCCGCATGGCCCTTGGTTGCAAACGCAGTCGTGGACCTGGGCATCGGGGCGTTGTCCTCGGACGTCAGGCCAAACTCAAACTTGTCCTCATCCGTCCAGTCGCGGCCCTCGAGCACCTTGGTCAGGCCAAAGTCGGCAGTTATCAACGTTGTCGGCGTGGTATTGAGCGTAAAGCTAATCTTGCCGTTATTGCCCAGGTAGACATTGACCTTCGTCGCACCAGAAACAACCTTCGTGTTGTTCCACTGGGGATTGATCACGTCGCGTGCGGTGTCCGTCGGGTTTCCGCCCACACGCTCCTTGGTGGTGTGAAGCTGGTTGATAAAGGCGAGGCGCGCGGTGCCAGCCTTAATCGACCAGTGATCGCCATCCTTTACCAAAGCACCTTCAAAGTTTTCGAGCTCGCTTCCCTTAACCGGGATCGAAACGGAATCATCGTACGGCGCGCCCGACGAGTTCTGCGCCATAAACTCATCTTTGTACCAATAGGTCTTAGAGCCCGAAGGCTTTTCCGTTGCGAGCTTGGTGCAAGCCGCGTCTGTGTAGACGGGCGTTAGCTTTTGGAAGTAGTAGTAGCTGTTCATAGCAGCAGGCTCGAAGCTTGCGACCGTATCGCCCGCATCGTCGCCGGTCCACTTGTTGGCGTAGAAGCTAACGGTATTGGAATCGGCGTCCTTGTGCTCATTGATGTAATCCTGCAGTCCCGGTACGTTATTGGGAGTAAACAGGTTTTTGCGTGCAATAGCCTTTACGCTCGATGCATACGCAACGCGGATAGGCGAGATGGCATCCGTGGAGTCAACCACAAACGTGCCCGCAGACTCGTCAACGGTAAAACGGCGCAGCGGAATGAGCGATGCGGGGACCTTGACCGTCACGATGTCGCCGCGCTGCGGATTGTTCTCGTCCGCGCGATCAACCGTAATTACAAGATGGGCGAGCTCGCCATCAAACGTATAGGTATCGATGTTGCCATCGGTCGACTTGGTGGCGGCCCCATAGGTCTTGCCGTTGTACTCGGCACCGGTAAAGCTATCGACCTGCATAAAGGCGCCCAGCTCGTCCTCGAATGTGATGTAACCGGAGCCGTTGGGATTGTTGCCCTCGATCTTGGTCGGGAAACCCTTACCCGACGTAATGGCACTCGAGATGTCTGCGAAGACTTGATCTAGCTCTGCAGCGTTGGCTGCAGACTTGTAATAAGTAGCACCGGCAACGCGATCGTCCAGCTTTCCGCTCGTATACGAAGTCGCCTTGGGATAGTTGCTCGACATGGCGTGCATGAATTTATTTTCATCGCTTGTCTTGTAGCTCGTAGGATCGGCACTGGGATCCGCACCGTCAAAGATGCCGATGGTGTAGACGGTAGCGCCTTTATCTTTCATGCCCTTGGCGGCAGCTATGGCATTGTCGGCAACAGTAGAGCTGAAGTCACGGAAGTCTGTGGGCGTGCCGTCCGTAAAGAACACAACGATCTTCTGGGCATCTTCGCGTTTGGAAGTAATTCCCTCGGCCAGTGCCATGCCGTTATCGGCACGAGTAGCACCAGCAGGGTCAATGGAATTGATTGTTTTCTTGAGGCTCTTTGCGCCATCACCCGAGCACGCCGTCAACTCTTGCATTGTCTGAGAGTAGTTATAGTCATGGCCACCGGAGGTGTATAAATTGTTGCCAACGATACTGGTCGACTTGCCCGCAAACTTTACGATGGCAACCTGGTGCTGCTTGCTCGCGTCCTTAACATTCTTGTTTTGCTCGGCAATGGTATCGATAAAGTGGTTGGCAGCATTCTTGAGCGCATCGATACGCTTGGTCGAACCTCCACCACCCATCTCACCATCCATCGAGCCAGAGGCATCCAGCACCATCACGATGTCGAGCGGCTTGGAAACCAGCGACGTTGTATCGGATGTCGAAGACATCGCCGAAAGCGTGGTCAAAAAGTCCGATTTCCCGTCATCGATTGCCTGGACCGTCTTATCCGTCCAAATTCGGCCGACGTTTTGCGTCGTGACCTTGCTGCCGTCATAGCCGCCGGCCCAGAACTTCCAGTGGTTGCTGGTGTCGTAGTCGACTATCTTTGTCGCTGTCGGTCCGTCCATTCCGGTGCTGGACCTGGCGTTGGCCTCGGGCAGCATGGCAAATGCTGCAGCCGGCAATACCAGCACTACGGCCAGTATCACCGCCAAGAGACCCCTCGTGTACTTACTCATCGCGTCTCCCTTCTCGCGGGCTCAGACCTTGCATCAGCCTAAAGTTACGGAATGAGACACAATTAGGGCAGGTGACACATGTTCCAGATTCTGTTTTGGGCGTGAGACAAATGTCTCACCAAAGTTGAGACACGAGCGTTTTCGCAGGAAAATAGGTGCGACTCAGAGCCATCGGGCCAAAATGATCCGTTTTCCTCCGTCCCCGGGGGCTCAAGGGCTGTCACCGATATGGCGCCATTTCAAAACTATGCCGGATTACGGGGCTAAGCTCGGAGACCTCATCCATACCCCCTATTTTTGAAAAACAGCAAGCGATCTACCTGCGGTTTTGTTTTTGCGATTTTCCGTATGGTCGGAGGTTCGCTATCCAGCCCCGTAATCCGGCATAGTTTTGTTCGCGACGGCACAGCCGCGCGTTTAAGCGCGGGGCCGGTGGGGCATTTTTGCCCCGCCGGCCCCCATTCCAGCGCAATGCCAGCCCCATTCCAGAGCTACTCCGGTTTGGTTTCTACCGTGGGAGTCTTGTCCGCCGCGACTGGAGTGCGCGCGGTGTCCATAGTCAGGCAGTGCTTGGGGCAGCTCTCGATGCACTCACCGCACACCACGCAGGCATACGGGTCGATCGACCAGGTACCACCCTTGCGATCGACCGCAAGCGCGCCCGCCGGGCAACGGCGCGCGCACATGCCGCAGCAGATGCACACGTCCATGTCGTTGACGATATGTCCGCGCAGGCGCGCAGGCGCCGCGAGCTTCTCCTGCGGATAGCACACCGTTACTGGCCGCTTGACCATAGAACCCAAGGCCGTCTTGGCAAATGTCAGCAAACTCATGCCGCGCCTACCTTTCCGTGCAGCTAATGCAGGGGTCGATGGTCAGGATAATCATGGGCACATTGGCAATGAGCACACCCTGCAGCGCATGCGTCAGACCCGCCAAGTTCTGCGACGTCGGCGTGCGCACGCGGAAACGGTCCAGATTTTTGGTGCCGTTGCCGCGCACATAGTAATAAGCCTCGCCGCGCGGCTGCTCAATCACAACCTCGCCGCGCGCGCCGTCGGCCGGCGTAAGCTTGGTGCGCCCGCCAATCCCGTCGTGCGGAATCTTGCCCACAAGCTCCTTAATGATGTCCATGGCCTGCGTGACCTCGGCGCAACGCACCTGGCAGCGGGCATAGCAATCGCCATCGGTAGCAACGATGGGCTCAAACGCGGCCAAGTCCGCATAGGCGCCGTCACCGAACATGCGCACGTCGTAGTCCACGCCCGAGGCGCGGCCGAACGGACCGACCATCGAAAGCTCCAGCGCGTCTTTCTTGCTAATCACGCCCACGCCATGCAGGCGCTCGCCGCAGCTGTTGTCGTCCAAAAACGTATGCACCAGGGCCTCGTAGTCAGGACGCATGGCATCGAGCGTCTGGACAATGCCCGCCAGCTCGGAGTCCTCGATATCGTGCTTAAGGCCGCCGATCTCGTTAATCGACAGAATCACGCGCCCGCCGCAAGTGCTCTCAAAAATCTTGAGTATCTGCTCGCGCAGGGTCCATGACCGATAGAACAGCGCCTCGAAGCCAAAGGCGTCGGCGAGCAGGCCCAGCCACAGCAGATGCGAGTGAATGCGCGAAAGCTCGTGCAGAATGGTGCGGATATACTGCACGCGACCAGGCACCTCGATGCCGAGCATGCGCTCGCAGGCGCTGGCATAGCCGCAGCTGTGGCCCACGGCGCAGATGCCGCAGATGCGCTCGGCGATGTAGCCAAACTGATGCATGTCGCGCTTTTCGGTGAGCTTCTCGAGCCCGCGGTGCACAAAGCCGATCTGCGGAATTGCCTCGATGACGCGGTCGTCCTCGATCACCAGGTCCAGATGAAGCGGCTCGGGCAGCACCGGGTGCTGCGGGCCAAACGGAATAACGGAGCGATGTGCCATGGGCCTTACGCCTCCTTTTTCTGCTTGTCGCGGGCGGCCTTGGCGGCAAGCGCCGCGCGGACCTTGGCCGCTTTCTCGGGATCCATGGCGGCGAGCTTTGCCTCCATCTCGGCAGCCTTGAGCGCGGCCTTCGCAGCAGTTTCATCGTGCTGAGCATCGGAGCCGGCAGCCGCAGCGGGCTGAGCGACGGCAGCGCCCGCAGCATCGCCAGCGCCCGCAGTGCCCTCCCCCGCAGCGGCCGTGGCAGTAGCAGCCTTCTCGGCCGCGGCCTTGCGCGCCTTGGCCTCGGCAGCGGCACGGACCTTCATGGCTTTCTCGCGCGCGGCCTTCACCTCGGGCGTGATAACGCTCATGGGCTCGGCAGTCGAGACCTGGTAGAAAAAGCCCTTAAAGTCAATCTGCATATCGGTGATGGCAAGACCAAACAGGTCGTGCGCTTCGTTTTCAAACGGGAATACTGCCGGATAGTACGAGCTGATGGACGGAATCTCCTGGTACTGATTAATTCCCTCAACCACCAGGTTCTCGATCGCATAGCTGCCGTCCTGCGCAATCTGCTCCTGAGCAACACGAACGTTGATAAACGTATAGACCAGGCGATACGTGCCGTCGTCGACGTTGCGCTCGGCGTGCATTTGCACAAAGCGCGCGCCGACGCCCTTGAGCGCCTGGACATGCGACAGGAGCTCGTCGATCCCGACGGTGGTATAGATAGCCTTTTGCATTACTCGGCCTCCTTTGCAGCGGCGGGCGCGGCGGACCTAGTGGACACGTTGGCCTCGACACCGTCACCGGCACCATCAGCCCCGGCCCCCGCAGCCACAAACCCGTCCTCGCCCAGCTCAACGCCACCGTCCCAGGTTGCGGCACCGCCCACGGTAAGCGGGTCGCCGCCGGCGCGCATCACGGCCTCCTTCTGGTCCAGGATGCCACACGCCTCCACGATGGCATCGATCACCGTCTCGGGGCGAATGGCGCACCCGGGCGCGTACACGTCCACGGGAATCGCGCGGTCCACGCCGCCGATCACGTTGTAGGCATCGCGGAATACACCGCCCGAACACGCGCAGATGCCGCAGGCCACCACGCACTTGGGCTCGAGCATCTGGTTGTAGATCTGGCGCACGACGGGCAGGTTCTGGGCATTGACCGACCCCGTCACCAAAAAGATGTCCGCATGCTTGGGGTTGCCGGTGTTGACCACGCCAAAGCGCTCCGCATCGAACAACGGCGTGAGCGAGGCCAGCACCTCGATATCGCATCCGTTGCAGCTCGAGCCGTCGTAATGAATAACCCACGGCGAGCGTGACATTTTATGATCCATGGATGCCGCCTCCTAAATAAACACGTCGACGAGGATGGGCATAAGGTTGAGCAGGCCAAACACCAGCGCCACGCCCCATCCGAGCTTAAAGCAGCTGCGCCAGGTGCTGCGTGCGAAGGTGTTATCGATCAGTACCTCGACAAAATACGTCGCGGCCATCACGACCAGGGCGACCACCCAGCTCACCGGGTTGTCCCAGACGAAGAACATGCCCACCCA
The DNA here is from genome assembly GCA_052364855.1 of Collinsella sp. Classification (GTDB taxonomy): domain Bacteria; phylum Actinomycetota; class Coriobacteriia; order Coriobacteriales; family Coriobacteriaceae; genus Collinsella. The sequence continues at coordinate 12,313 of DAWEIC010000013.1, read as the reverse complement.
CATCAAAAACAGCACGGTCTCGCACCAGTGCATAAGGGTCATCTTGGCCAGCGTGCCGCCGCTCATCTCGGTGGCGACGCCCTGGACAATCTCCTGATGCGCGTGATGCGAGTACGAAAGATCGAACGGCGACTTGCGCAGCTTGATGGTAAGCACCGCGAGCAGCGCGAGGAAAATGGGCGCGCTGTACACGATGATGGGGGCTGACTGCCCCGTCACGGCGATGGAATCGAAGCTGTCGGTGGCAAGGTACAGGCCCACGCTCATCAGCAGAACGGCGGGCTCGTAGCTCATAACCTGCAGCAGCTCGCGGTCGGCGCCAACCTGGGCAAACGGACTTTGCGTCGAGGCGGACGCCAGTACCACAAAGATCGCGGCGAGCGTAACCATAAAGGCGCACAGCAGCGTGTTGGAACCCGACACAAAGATGCCGCCGCCCACCACGGTAAAGATGAGCGCGCACGCCATGTAGGTATCGTCCATGGTGTTTACGCTGGCAGGAGCCTTGCGCAGCAGCTTGGCAACGTCGTAGAAGGGCTGGAGCAGGCGCGGACCCACGCGGCCTTGCATGCGGGCCGAAAGTTTGCGGTCAACGCCGTCGATCAGGCCGCCCACAAGCGGCGCAATCAGGGCAAACGCCACGGTGCCAATAAATATGCCCACGACACCCGAACCTTCAAAATACTTACCGCGCAGCACCGAGGGCGCGCTCATGGCAAGCCGCTCGGGCCCAATCCACGCGCAACACAGCAGCGCAAACAAGATAATGCTGCAGCACACGACGCTACCCGCGGGGCCAATACGCTTCTCGCCAAGGGCGTCCTCCGAGTACCAATTGCGCTTTTCGGCCTTCACCTCGTGTCCCATCGAGCCGCGGAAATGGCGGTAATTGTCGGTTCCAACACCCGAAAGGTACACATTTACATGCGGTTTGTTGCTCACGCGGAACGAGGTCAGCAGCACCACGGCGATAAACGCCACGATAACCACCATCAGATACATGGCGTCCTTGCCAATAACGTACGGCACGCGGCCAAACACCATGGCCAAGTAAGGCGACACCAGACCGCTCGAGATAACCGGGAACGCCACGCAGCACAGAATCAGCAGCGCGGCGATGGTGTTGAGCGCCATCCATTCGGTCTTATGGACATTTACCTCCACGTTTTGAGCCGTGGGGTCGACGCCCGAAAGCTTGGCAAGCCACTTGCCCCAGAAGAAGAACGTCGCGGCCGAGCCAAAGGCCAGCACCATGATCATGAGCACGTTGCCGGTCTGGGCAAACGCCACCAGGGCACCCCACTTGGACACGAGCATGCCAAACGGCGCCACAAACATGCCCATGATGCCCAGCATCATCAGACGCGTTAGGTGCGGCATGCGGCTGAACATACCATCCATGTCCTCGATATCGCGGCTGCCGATATGATGCTCGGCCGTGCCCACGCACAGGAACAGCAGCGACTTGGCCACCGTGTGGAACAGGATCAGGAAGATGGCGGCCCATACGGCCTCGGGCGCGCCGACACCCAAGCAGGCACTGATGAGGCCCAAGTTGGAAATGGTGGAGTACGCGAGTACGCGCTTGGCGTTGCTCTGCGAGATGGCCATGAGGGCAGCGAGCAAAAACGTGATGGCACCCACACTCGTGACCATAAAGCCGGTCACAGGATAGATGGCATAGAGCGGGCTCAGCTTGACCATCAGGAACACGCCGGCTTTGACCATGGTTGACGAGTGCAGCAGGGCGCTCGTGGGCGTGGGGGCAACCATGGCACCCAGCAGCCAAGTGTGGAACGGCATCTGTGCGGCCTTGGTGAGCGCGGCGAGCGACAGCAGAACGACCGGCATCACCAGCAGCGCGGACTGCGCGGTTCCGGCGCCGGAAAGCTCGATCATGCCCGAGATGGTCAGCGGCATGCCGTTAACGTGCAGATACATGAGTCCGGCCAAAAACGCGATGCCGCCCAGCATGTTGAGGATGATCTGGGTAAAGGCGTTCTTGATGGCCTCGGGCGTGCGCGTGTAGCCAATCATGAGGAACGAGCACACGGTGGTGATTTCCCAGCCGCAGAACAGCCACTCAAGGTTGTCGCTCGTCACGATGACGAACATGGCTGAGAGGAACAGGAACATAAGCGCCAGGAACTGCGGGCGACGGTCGGGCGCGGTCTGCCCGCGCAGCGCTGCCCCGTGCTCGTCGTGGGCCTGGAAGTCCTTCATGTAGCCCAGGGCATACACGCAGATGAGACTGCCGACGATGCCGACGGCGAGGACCATGATCACGCTCATGTAGTCCAGGTAGAGCGGGGTTGCGGTGACGGCTTCGGTCGCGGGCAGCGTCATGGCTGCAAAGGCGAGCGAGCCCACCAGCTGCACCACGCCGAGCACCGTGGTGAGCGCGTTCCTATATTTGTACGCGTTGTACAGGATGACGGCGCACAGGATTACGTCGATAACGGAGCTGATGATGGAGAGCGTGTGCGAGATGTCCGGGGCGACCTCGAAGCTCTGCGGGCCCGTGCCAAAAAACATGACGGCGACTACAACCGTCACCGCCATGATGATGCCGGAGCCTATGAGCCCCACCGCATCGCGGGCGCGGTCGCCGCGCGCGAGCAACATGCCCAGCGCCGGTACCAGCGGAAACAGGGTAAGGAAATACAGTAGCGTCATACCATCACTCCCCCATGCAAAAACGCTGCAATTGTTTAACGTTATAGCTCAATTACGGGGTTGCGGTGGCAGGTTTTCGGTCAACTGGGGAGTTTTAGGCGTACGGGGCAAGGGCACGTCCGCTTTGGAGCAGAGAGACGACGCTCCCCTATCGCAGCGACAGGCGCGCGGGCCACTGCGCGCGGTTTATTGGCCACTTTGGAGGATGTCCCGACAGGCTCGCGCCGGTCCAAAAAGTTGGCGCGGCAAGAAAAATGCGCCCCTGTGGGCGCACCATCCCGTTTGCTATTCCGCCTTTTTAACGCGCGGCTTGCGACCGCGCGGCTTATCGACCAGTGCGGCCTCACCGCTCTCGCGGTACTGACGGCACCAAGCCTTGACCGAAGACTCGCTGGGAATCTTGTGCTTGATCATGGCCTCGCGAACCGTTAAGCCGTTTTCCAAGCGGTCCTTGACCACGGCGAGCTTAACTTCGTACGAATAGGTGTGATGATGCGAACCGGCGTTGAGAACGGCGTCGGCACCGCCCACAGCATACGCGCGGGCCCACTGACGAGCCGTGGCCTGGGGAATGCCAAGCTCCGCGGCGAGGGCGCGATGACCGACCCCCTCTTGGAGGATCTCGACGGCGCGCTGTCTAACCTCGGGCGCATGCGTGCGAGTCCTAGTTGCTTCCGACATACCTGCCACTTCTTAGCCTTAACCGTTAATCTGCTTTCTTACGTGCAAGTTAGATAGTAGCATTTTACTGTTTGCTCAAAGCAGTTAATTAAAGTAAACGCGGCGTTATCTGGGCATTTGGCACCAAATTACGACATTTCTTTATCGATTATTTACGCTGGTAGCTGACTCGCAGCTAATCGTCATTCGCTTGTCAACAAAATTGGCATCTCTTTACATCCTTTGGTATAGAGGATATAGTTATTAACCCCTCCCCCAATAATTTTGAGTGATCTGCAAGGCAGTAGACGTCCTCACTCCTCATGATTACCGCGCATTGCCATCCACCGGAGCAAAACAAAAAGGGCGGGACCTGCTGCGCTTGCAGGCCCCGCACCGATTGACACCCGACGGGACACAGCCGGGCGAGACGGATCCGTGCTACCGTCCCGCCTGGCCGCGATGTTCAACTACAGCTCGTTGGCCGCGTGATATGCCGTGCGAATGGCGCTCGCAATGTCGGCGGTGCGCTCACCCGAGCAGTCGCCCACGCAGGTCACGGGCACCGTCACGCCATCCAGGTCAAACGCGTTGGCCTTGGAGCCCACGGCCATCACCACGTAATCGCAGGCGATCTTCACCGGCTCCTCGGCGCCGTCCTCGGTGGTGCGAACAGCCTCCACGCCCTCGTCGGTAATGGCGGTCAGGCGGGTCTTAACATGCTGCTCCACGTTGTGCTCTGCAAAGTCGCTCATAATCAGCGGCAGAATGGTCTCGGACTCGCCCGCGGCAATCTTGTCGAGCATCTCCACGATCGCCACCTCGCAGCCGTGCTGCAGCAGGTACTCGGCAGTCTCGGTGCCCACCAGGCCGCCGCCAATGACGGCGACGCGGCCGCTGAGCTCCACCTTGCCGGCCAGCACGTCCCAGCTCGAGACGACCTTCTCCGAATCGGCACCCGGAACGGGGATGACCACGTCGTGTGCGCCCACGGCCACAATCGCAGCGTCGGCGGCGTTGAGGTCCTCAGCGGTAGCGGCATGGTTGAGCTCGACCTTCACGCCCAGGCCGGGCAGAATCTTCTCGTAGTACTCGACCGAGCGCATGATCTCGTCCTTGCGCGGAGGCGCGGCCGCCAGCACAATCTGGCCGCCCAGATGATCGCTCGCCTCGTAGACGGTCACGTCGTAGCCGCGCTTGGCCGCCACGCGCGCGGCCTCCAGGCCGGCGATGCCGCCGCCCACCACGGCGATCTTCTTGTCGCCCTCGCCCGGCTTGATGGCGATGGTCGCCTCGTCGCCGTTCTCGGCATTGAGCACGCACGAGATGTACTTGCGATTTTGAATCGCGTCGACGCAGCCCTTGTTGCAGTTGAGGCACTCGCGGATGGGCTCACCCGTGGCGGCCTTCAGCGCAATGTCGGGGTCGCACATGAGCGAGCGGCCATAGGCGATGATGTCGGCCGCGCCGTCTTCCAGAATCTTCTCGCCGGCCTCGACCGAGACAACACGGCCGACGGTTGCCACCGGCACGGAGACCAGGGCCTTGACGCGCTCGGCCACGGGCAGCGTCCAGTTGTAGGGCATGGCACCCATGGGCGGAATGGTGTCGCCCATGTTGCCGGTGTGGTTGGCCTGTGCGACCTGAATCATATCGATGCCCGCACCCTCGAGCAGCTTGGCGAACTCGCAGGCCTCGTCGGGCTGCAGGCCACCCTTGCCGCGCGGCGTGCCGTCGGGGTTCTCCATGATCACGGGGAGCTTGTACTCCACCATCAGCTGCGGCGCGGCCTCCTTAATGGCGGCGACGACCTCCAGCGCGTAGCGAACGCGGTTCTCGAACGAACCACCGTACTCGTCGGTGCGCTGGTTGAGGATGGCCGAGCACAGCGAACCCACCAGGCGGTCGCCGTGGACCTCGATAGCGTCGATCCCGGCCTGCTGTGCGCGAGCGGCCGAGGCAGCGATGGCCTCCTTGATCTGGGTGAGCTGCTCTACGCTCGCCTCGTTCACAAAGTGCTGCATGTCGTGATGCAGCTTGGCGTAGGCCTGGTTGCGGATCTCGTTGGACTCGGCCATCTTGGCGGCAAAGGTCTCCTCGTCGCCGGCGGCCTTGGCCTCCTGCGCGGCCTTGGCGGCGGCCATGGATCCCATGACCATGCGGCCGACACCGGGCACATCGTACTCGGGGTGGAACAGCTGCAGCGCGACCTTGGCGCCGTGCTTGTGGACGGCGTCGGCCAGCGCCTTAAACGTGGGGATCTGGGCGTCGGTTGCCAGCTTGGGCGTGGGGCTTGCGGTCATGACGGGAGCGACGTCGCCGATGACGATGTAGCTCACACCGCCACGGGCCAGGCGCTCGTAAAAAGCCAGGCTGCGCTTGCCAATGGAGCCGTCGCGCTCCTCGTAGCCGGTGGTCAGCGGCGGGAACATAATGCGGTTCTTGAGCTCAAGGGGGCCAACCGTAATGGGCTGGAGCAGCTTGGATGCAGGTGTGGTCATGGACATTCCTCTCTTGTAGGCGCGGCGGCGATGATGCCGCGTAGTTATCTAGAGGATATGGCATGGGAATACAGCAGCGCAACGGAAATCGGCGGACAGCAGGTAGCGGCAGGTGGATGGGGATGGGCGGGGCGGCCCGTCGGTTTATCTCAATCTGTAACAGTTACGCGACAAAACCGGGTCTTGCTGTTACAAATCAAGGTATTCCTCTCAACCCATCCTCAACAATCTAGATCTGTAACATCTAGACCTACTTTTGACCCCAACCTGTTACAGATCGAGACAAACCAAACCCGCCTGCTAGAAAATCTCAATCTGTAACGGTTACTCGGCAAAAACCGTCCCTCGTGTTACAGATTTAGACAAACACGACCAAGCCCACCGGTATATCTCGATCTGTAACACCTAGCCGCCCAAATCGGGTCTAGATGTTACAGATCGAGATTTTGTTTGAGAGGCCGAGAATTGGATCGAAAACACGGTCCCGAAATAACAAAAAAGCTCGCCGGCTAGGCCGACGAGCTGCAAGTTCTTGGTCGCGGGGGCAGGATTTGAACCTACGACCTCCGGGTTATGAGCCCGGCGAGCTACCAGACTGCTCCACCCCGCAATGTCTGGGCGCCTCATGTGCGCAAGAAAGAATATTACGTGGGAGTTCGGTAAACGGCAAGGAAAATCTCCTAGAGCATAATTCCTTCATATTTAAACCCCTCAGCCCCTATCACCGTAAACGAATCGCAGCCGAGCGCCGTCGGCGGCGCGTATACAATGGTGCGCGTCCTTTTATGCCAACACTGGGAGTAGACATGCTGCTCGCTATCGATATGGGAAACACGCAGACGGCCATGGGCCTGTTTGACGGAGACGAGCTGGTGCAGTCGTGGCGCATGCCCACCGACCGCTCCTATACCGCCGACGAGATCCATGTGCGCCTGATGGGTTTCTTTAAGATGTACGGCCTTTCGCTCGACGCGGTCGACGCGATCGCCTTTGCGGGCGTGGTGCCGCAGCTCTCGCGCGAATGGCACGCCTTGGCCGACCGCATTGCCGCAGACGCCATCGTCATTGGGCCGCAGACGGCCGCGGTGACCAAGCTGCGCGCGGCGCGTCCCCAAGCCGTAGGCGCCGATCGCGTCGCCAACGCCGTTGCGGCCGAAACTTTCTACGGCGCGCCGGCAATCGTGGTGGACTTTGGCACCGCGACCAATATCGACGTCATCGACGAGGACGGTTATTACATTGGTGGAGCGATTGCGCCGGGCATCCGCATTTCGATGGACGCGCTCGCCGCCCGAGCCGCCAAGCTCGCCAGCGTTCCGCTCGAGGCGCCCGAGCACGCCATCGGCCGCGATACCGAGGAGTGCATCAAGGTCGGCGCCGTAACGGGCGCCGCCGCCATGGCTGAGGGCCTGGTCGCGCGCATGAAGCGCGAGCTGGGCCGCGAGGATGCCACCGTTATCGCCACAGGCGGTCTCGCCGGCATCGTCGCCGATTCGACCGATGCCTTCGACGTGGTCGACGGACAGCTCACCATCAAGGGTATCTGCGAAATCTACCGCCGCATGCAGGAGCTGGGATAGAGTAAACGCCAGGTCGCAGCAACCAGCCGCCAATCCTATTCCTCAAAATCGAAAATTTTTCAGTTTTGAGGAATAGGATTTTTTGCTAAGCCTCGCCGCACAACCACCTCGCCAGGTCCACGATCTGCACCCCATCGCGATCCGTGGCCTCGTGATGCGTGCGGGCAAGAATCATCTTGGGATACGCATCGCCAATGCTCAGCAGTGGTGAAATCTCGCGTTCAAATGTCTTATCCGAGCTGATGTCGTCGCTCACCTGAATGTAGAGCTTCTCGCTTCGCTTGATTGCTACAAAGTCTATTTCCTTTTTATAGAGCACGCCGACGTATACCTCGTATCCGCGGCGCAGCAGCTCGATTGCCACCATGTTCTCGTATACGCGTCCCCAATCCATATCACGTGTACCGAGCAGCGCGTATTTGAACGCGTGGTCTGCCAGGTAATACTTCTCGCCGCTCTTAAGGTATTTTTTGCCGCGGATGTCGTACCGACGAACTTTATAGAAGGCGAACGCATCGCACAGGTACCCCATGTACGTGCCGACCGTCTTGTTCGTTATCTTTAGCCCATCCGCGTTCAAAATATCCGTAATGTTACGTGCCGACGTTATGTTGGATACGTTGTCCATCATGTAATCGGCAATGCGCAGCAGCGCCGATTCGTTTCTCACGTTATGCCGCTGCACGATATCTCTCACGATGAGCGTTTTGAAGACATTGGAGAGATATTGATAACGCTGCTCCTGCAGTGGATAAGGGTAGGAGCCGGACATACCGCCGGTTCTCGCGTACTCATCGAAGTCGCGGTCGACCTCGCCCTCGTCGCCATAGAGTCGATACTCCTCAAACGAGAATGGGAAAACCTCGATCTCAAACGTACGCCCCGTAAAGAGCGTCGACAGATCGCTCGACAGCAAAAAGGCATTCGATCCGGTAATGAATATGTCGTACTGCTCGGATGCGTGGAGGCTGTTGATCGCACGCTCAAAACCGTCGCACATCTGAACCTCGTCGATAAGCAGGAAGTTTTGCTTGTCGGACACTCGATGCTCTTTCACATAGGCGAGCAGGGCATGATATTCGAGCAGGCCCTCGAACTCATCGAGGTTGTAGTTGATATGGATGACATTCGAATTGGGCAGATTTGCCTCCACGTAATCGCGGAGGGCCTCGAGCAATTTTGATTTACCGCTACGACGGATGCCCGTGATGACCTTGATGTCCGGCACGCCAATAAGGCTCGTCAACGTGTCCATATATGACGTTCTATTGATGAGTTTCATTGGGGCCTCCTCGCGGTCTTCTATCGCTATTCCTCAAAATTGAAAAATTTTCAGTTTTGAGGAATAGGCTCTATAGCGAATATACCTCGCGAAAGACCGAGCTGCCTTAATCCTATTCCTCAAAAACGAAAATTTTTCAGTTTTGAGGAATAGGGCGCTGGCAACCCATTCCCCAGATAGGCGAAACCCTCCCCGGCACAGGCCGAGGAGGGTCTTGTTGTCATGTCTATCTTTGGGCGCGAACGCCCCGCGTTACAGTCCGCGAATGCGCACGGCCTCGGGCGGAAACTCCTGCTCGCCGGCGTCGGTCTTAATGGTGGCGCGACCCCAGATGTCCAGGCCCGCAAACACACCGACCGCAAGCGGCAAACCGTTGGGCGACACCGCCGCGACCTGACGACCCAGCAGTGGCACCATGTCAAAGTACTCGCCCAGCACCGGAGCCAGCGGGCCGGCAGCGCCCTGTGGTGTGTTGGCGGCAACCGCCCAGGTGTCCACACGGGTCAGCACGGCGGCGGCCAACTTCTCGACCAGTGCTTCGTCAGCCACATCCACACCAAGCTCGCCCAGCGCCGAACGCTCAATATACACCGTCACCGCGGCAAACATGCCCGCAGCACCGGCACCGCCGTTCACGGCAACACGCGCGAGCGACGTCTCAAACGCAGGCGCACCGCACACGATATCGCTCGGCCACTGGATACCCACCTTACCGGCAAGGCCCAACCCCGGCGTCGAAGCCGTGCCCACGAGCGCGTCCATCATGCCCATCGCAGCCACAAACGGCAGGGCGTGGAAGGCATGCATGTTCACATCCGGACGCACGACCAGCGAAAACGTCAGCGAAGCATCGCCCGCACTCCACGCGCACCAGCCCGCGGACATGCCCTCGCGGCCCGCGTCGCGCGCCGCGTCGAGCTCGGTGCCAGCGGCAACAGCATTCATCTCGATCATCTACATACGCCCCAATTCGCCCACGATATGGCCCACGCGGTCCTCGGGCTCCTTGACCTCGACGCCGTTGTAGCGGAAGAACCGCGCCGGGTCGTGCATCAAGTCCTCGAGCGGCACCAGCACAAAATCGCGCTCGCCGATCAGCGGATGCGGCAGGCGCAGCTTTTTGCCGCCGTGGGTCTCGCCGTCCATCCAGAGCAGGTCCAGGTCGATGGTGCGCGGACCGTTGGCCTTGGCCTTTTTGGAGCGGTCGCGCCCCAGCTCAGCCTCGATCTTCATGAGTTCATCGAGCAGCACCAGCGGCGCCAGCTCGGTCTTGATCTCGATGACGGCGTTGGCAAACGCGTCCTGGCGCGTCTCGTAGGCCGGCTCGCTCTCGTAAATCTTGGAGGAGTTGGACACGCAGGTGAGTGGAATCTCGGCGATCATCTCGCGTGCAGCGCGGATGTTGTCGCAGCGATGCCCCAGGTTGGAGCCCACAGCCACAAACGCGCGGCGCGGCTGCGGCTTGGCAACCGCCCAGTAACCGTTCAGGAACTGCGCAAAACCCGCGGCGTCGTGCACGCGCACGATGTTGGCACCGGCCTGGATGGCGCCCAGGCACACGCCAAACGTAGCGGCATCGCGCTCGGCGGCCTCGGTCACGCCCGAGACGGCGCCCACAAAGCGCTTGCGCGACACGGCGCACATGAGCGGATAGCCCAGTGACGCCATCTTGGCAGTCTCGCGCTGGATGACGATGTCCTCGTTAGCCGACTTACCAAAGCCCGGGCCAGGATCAATGCAGATGCGGTCGCGCGACACGCCGGCATGGATGAGCGTGCGGGCCTGGTCGGACAGAAAGCCCATGACGCGGCGCATGATGGGCGCCGAATCGGGCAGGGTGAAGCGGCGGAGCTGCGAGGTGGGCACGTAGGCTTCCTCGCGGCGGGCGCTGCGGCGCATCATGGCGGCCAGACGGTCATTGGACTCCGATGCGGCCTCGGTGGCCTCGGGCGCGGGCGCGACGGTCTCGGCGGCAGCAGCCTGCTCGGCGGCCGGCGTCTCCTGCTCGCTTGAAGGCTCGGACGTGGGCTCCGGTTCGCCAAACGGCAACGAGGGCTGCACCACGCCGCCCGGAAGCTTGGCCTCCGGCTTAGGCTCGCCCAGCAACTTGCCGCGACGGCGGCGAGCCGGCTTCTCGGCCTCACGCGCGGCCTCGGCAGCCGCCTCGCGCGCCTTCTCGGCAACAAACGCCGCTGCCGAGGTATCGAGCTGCACCGTTGCGTGTGTGCGTGCGGGCGCGGCGACCTCGCCGGCATGCATCACGATGACGCCGCAGGTGTTCGTCTTAACAAACTCGACCATCTTGGGATCGGTGAAGCCGGTCACGTCATTGACGATCGAGGCGCCGCAGCGCACGGCCGCCTTGGCAACCGCCACATGACGCGTATCGATCGAGACGATGGCGCCCTCCTTGGCCAGCGCGCGCACCACAGGCAGCACGCGGCGAGCCTCCTCGTCGGGGTTGACCGGGGTAAAGCCGGGGCGCGTGGACTCGCCGCCCACGTCGATGATGTCGGCGCCGGCGTCGAGCATCGCCAGGCCGTACTCGATGGCGGCATCCGGGTCGAAGTGCTCCCCGCCATCGCTAAACGAATCGGGCGTCACGTTGAGGACGCCCATGATGCGCGGACGGTCAAAGCTGAGCTCATACTTTCCGCACCGCCATGTCTTGCTGTCGTTCGCCATGAACATCCTCCTAAAATGCCCACGCCGCCGAGCTTGGGGAGCTGGCGGCGGGGTCGCTTTGCACTCAGTCTTTCTATTGTATCCGCGCGCGCGGGCTAGAACGCAAACGCGGCCGCGATGTCGCAAGAAATCAGCAGGTCGGCATTTGCATCCTGATCGGTGGGAGCAAGATTGCATATGGCCAGCGTATCACCGGTAAAGTAGCGTGTAAGGCCCGCCGCCGGATACACCACGAGCGAGGTCCCACCCACAATGAGGGCATCGGCCGCGGCGATGGTGGCAACGGCACCGGTCAACACATGCTCGTTGAGCGGCTCCTCGTAGAGCACCACATCGGGCTTGATGCGACCTCCGCACGCGGGGCACACGGGCACGCCCGCGGCGTCCTCGTGCTCGCGCGAGCAAATCCACTCGGCGCTATAGACCGCTCCGCACGACTGGCAAATGTTGCGATGGACCGATCCGTGCAACTCAAACACGCGCTGCGAGCCCGCCATCTGATGCAAGCCGTCGATGTTTTGCGTCACCACGGCATCAAGCTTGCCGACGCGCTCCAGCTCGGCCAGCTTGATGTGGCAGCGGTTGGGCTTAGCGTTAAGCGCGATCATCTTGGTTCGGTAAAAGTCGAAGAACTCCGCCGGATGTGTCTCGTAAAAGCTGTGCGACAGCATGGTCTCGGGCGGATAGGCAAACTGCTGGTGATACAGGCCGTCCACGCTGCGAAAATCGGGAATGCCGCTTGCCGTGGAAACACCAGCGCCGCCAAAGAACACCACGCGCTCGTGGGTATTGAACAGCTCCGCCAGCGCGGCGGAGGCCTGCTTGGGATCTGTTATCGCTTGCGTCATGTTTGTCCTCCGTCCATGTTGGTCGGGGCGGCTGCGATTGCGCCGTCGCCCACGGAGCCCACCCCGCCCCTGTTGCGCTAA
>DAWEIC010000012.1:0-23202 GCA_052364855.1 Collinsella sp. | reverse complement strand
AGCTACAAGGCTCCCGATAACTCGGACGTGCTGCCCATCACGCACCGCAGCTTCGATAACGACGCCATCATGTTCACCGATACCCCGGGCTCCACGCTCACGCTGCGCGGCCGCAAGTCGGGCCACGGCGTCAAGATTGACTTTGAGGGCTTTAAGTACATCGGCGTGTGGTCTGCCGCCAACGACGCTCCGTTTGTGGCGCTCGAGCCCTGGACCGGTCACACCACCATGGACACCGAGGACGACGTCTTTGAGCACAAGGTCAACACCATCACCTTGGCTCCCGGCGAGACGGATGTTCGCAGCTTTAGCGTTACCTTGCTCTAGAGGTTCCGCCGCTCGGTCGATGCTGCGCGTCGTCCAGAGCGACAAGTTGTCATTCAAAAGGCAAGACATAGACCTTCTGGTCATGCCTTGCCTTTTTCATGCCACTTGTTCGCTCTGGACGTCGCTCGCCGGCATTGCCAAAACATCGGTGTTCCCAATGGCTACCGTGCGTCTATTAATTTTTCGAGCTTGTACTGCGCTGCTGGTCGCTGGCGTATATCCTGTTAAGTCGTCAGCATACGATTCAACAGGGAAGGCAGATTATGCATTCTCCCCATCAACGCGACGCGCATCCACAGCCGGTATGCAGCCGTCGCATCTTTTTGGGTAGTGCTCTCGCTGCGAGCGCTTCCGTCGTCGCCGGCGCGCTCGCCGGCTGTCAGCGCCCGTCAACGCTCAAGGTGGTTCGGCCCACGACGGGCGGCGGTCGCGACGACCTGTCCGATTCCGTGATCGGCAAGGACAAGATCCGCATTGGCATGGAGGCGGCCTACGCCCCGTACAACTGGCAGGTCTCCGAAGCCAGCGAGTACACCATCCCCATCGACAACGTGCAGGGCGCCTATGCCGATGGTTACGACGTGCAGATCGCCAAGATCGTCTGCAAGGCCCTCGGCGGCGAGCCCGTTGCCGTCAAACAGAGCTTCTCGGGTCTTATCGATTCGCTCAACAACGGCCAGATCGACCTCATCATTGCCGGCATGAGCGCCACGCCCGAGCGCGAGGAGTCCGTCGGCTTTTCCGACCCGTACTTTATCGGGTACTTTGGTCTGTTCGTAAAAGAGGGCTCACCCTACCAAAACGCGACCAAGCTCAGCGACTTCAGCGGCGCCACGGTGCTCGGTCAAAAGGACACCATGCTCGATACCGTCATCGACGAGATCCCGGGCGTCGTCCACAAGAATCCGGTCGATTCGGTTCCCACGGTGTTTTCGAACCTGCTGCAGGGCACGTGCGACGCCGTGACCTACAACACCGAGAATGAGAAGGGCTATATGGCCCAAAACCCGGGTATCGTGCCGATTCAATTTGCCGAAGGCGAGGGCTTTAAGCAGGAGGTCACGGCAAACGTCGGCTGCCGCAAGGGCTCGGATAAGCTGCTTAAGCTCATCGACAAGACGCTCAAGGGCGTCAGCCAGGAGGAGCGCGACCAAATGTGGGACGCGTGCCTCGACCGTCAGCCGGCATAGGGAGGCAGCATGAAAACCATCAATCGTCTGGCCTCCTTTATCAGGGCCGACCACCGTTATGTGTACCTGGGCACGAGCGTCATCGCGGCGCTCGGCCTGGCGTTTAGCCAGCGCAACCCCACGTCGCTGAGCTTCTTGGCGCCTACGGGCGTGTTCCAAGACTGCCTCTGGGCAATCCTTTGGGCCTGGCTCGTCGTGTCGGCGGCGGCGCTGGTCACCAAACTTATGCACTGGAACGACTATCGCGAAACGTCGCCGTTCGCATCCGAGCGTTTCAGTCGTGGCGCACGCTTAGGCAGCTACGTCGTGGTCGCCATCGCGGCGATCTTCTTTATCGACCGTTGCGTCATGTCGTTTATCGACCTGGTGCAGGTGAGCATTGTCTCGGACTCCAACCCCAGCGACTTTTTGTCGAGCTTGGTCTACATGACCTACAAGAGCGGGGACTTCTTTATCCGCGGTATCGAGATTACCATCGCGCTTGCCACTTTCGGCACCGTCATCGCCTTTTTCCTGGCGTTGCTCTTTGTGTTCCTGCGCATTCAGACCTTCGACCGTGTGGACAACGATCTGGTGCGCTTCTTTAAGAGCATCGGCCGCGGCTTTGCGACCGTCTACTCCACCATCGTGCGCGGTACGCCCATGATGGTTCAGGGCCTGCTCATCTATTACGCGGGCTTCACCGTTTTGCGCGGCATGGGCTTCGAGACCGCCCAGGCCAACCAGATCTGGAGTACCTTCACCGCCGGCCTCGTCACCATCTCGCTCAACTCCACCGCCTACATGATGGAGGTCCTGCGCGGCGGCATCGAGTCCATCGATCCCGGCCAGGCCGAGGCAGCGCGCTCGCTGGGTCTTTCGCAGTGGCAGGCTATGCGCAAGGTCGTGTTCCCCCAGGGCATTAAAAACGCGATCCCCGCACTCACCAACGAGCTTATCATCAACATCAAGGACTCGTCGGTGCTTTCGGTCATCGGCGTGTTCGACCTTATGTACGCCACCACCACCGTCGCCGGCGTGTACTACCGCCAGATGGAGGTCTACTGCGTGGCGCTCGTGGTCTACCTGATCCTGACGCTCGTGGCGAGCCGCCTGCTCGAGGCCTTTGGCAAAAAGCTCGGCGCCGAGGCCCCGGCAACGCTGCCCAGCTCCAACTAGGCTCAAGACGAGGAGAATCATCATGGCAGATATCGCCACTACCGGCACCGCGGCCGCCGCACAGACCAATGAGCCGCTCATCCGCGTCGAGGGCCTGCGCAAGAGCTTCGGCTCGCTCGAGGTGCTCAAGGGCATCGACCTGTCCGTTAACCCCGGCGAGGTCGTTACCATTATCGGCGCCTCGGGCTCGGGCAAATCGACCTTCCTGCGCTGCCTCAACCTGCTCGAGACCCCGGACGCGGGCCACATCTGGTTCCACGGCCAGGACCTTACGGCCGAGCGCTGCAGCATTAACAAGCTGCGTGAGGACATCGGCATGGTGTTCCAGGGCTTTAACCTGTTCAACAACATGGACGTGCTCGACAACTGCACGCTTGCGCCCGTCACGCTCAAAAAGATGAGCAAGGCCGAGGCCGAAAAGGTCGCGATGGAGCATCTGACGAGTGTGGGGCTCGAAAAGTTCGCGCACGCCGCTGTGGGTCGCCTGTCCGGTGGCCAAAAGCAGCGCGTGGCCATCGCGCGCGCCCTATGCATGAATCCGCAGATCATGCTGTTCGACGAGCCGACCTCCGCACTCGACCCCGAGATCGTGGGCGAGGTGCTCGAGGTCATGCGCAAGCTCGCTGCCGACGGCATGACCATGGTCGTCGTCACGCACGAGATGGCCTTTGCCCGCACGGTGTCCGACCGCGTGGTCTTTATGGACAAGGGCGTGGTGCTCGAGGACGCCGCGCCGGCCGAGCTCTTCGGTAACCCCAAACACCAGCGCACTCGCGAGTTCCTCTCTCGCTATCTCGAGGACAAATAACCGACCGCAAACGCTTGCGTTGCAGGGCCGCTCCCGTGGGGCGGCCCTCGTCATCACAATCGAAAGGATGTCATGGCCGAGGTTTGGCGCTTCTTTGCGCATGAGGACGATTTTGCCGATATAGACGAGGCAGGCGCGTGCGAGCGCTTGGGCCGTGTGCTGTCGTTTCCGACTATCTCGAGCATGGATGCCGAGGCGGTGGACTGGCGGCCCTTCGACGACCTGCGCGCCTATATGCAGCAGGCCTGGCCGCATGTATTTGCGGCGGGCGAGGTCGAGCTTATCGACCATTCGTTGCTGGTGACGCTTTCCGGCTCCGACCCCGCACTCAAACCCGTTATGCTCATGGGTCACATGGATGTGGTTCCCGTGGTGCCGGGTACCGAGGCCGACTGGACGCACGCCCCCTTTAGCGGGCACGTGGACGACACCTACATCTGGGGCCGCGGCGCGATCGACATGAAGGACCAGGTCGCAGGCATTCTCGAGGCTGTCGAGTATGCGCTTGCGCACGGTTGGCAGCACGAGCGCACGCTGCTCCTGGCCTTTGGCCAGGACGAGGAGACGACGCAGTACGGCGCAGGCGCCATCGGCCGCGTGCTCGAGGAGCGCGGCATCGAGCTTGAGTACCTGATCGACGAGGGCGACTACCGCATCGTTCCGGCTGCCGAGTACAGCGCGGGCGAGGGTTGGCTCATGCACGCCGACCTCGCGGAGAAGGGCTATGCCGACATTGTGCTCAAGACAAAGAGTGTGGGTGGACATTCTTCCAACCCCTACGGCGGCACGTCGCTTGAGGTGCTCAGCCGTGCCATCACCGCAATCTGCGATATCGAGTGGCCGACGCGCGTGACCGACTTGCTTGCCGCCCAGCTCGTCGAGTTGGGGCTCTACACGGCCGATGAAATTGCCGCAAACGGGGATGCTATTGTCCGCGATTGCCTCGCCAGCAAGAAGCTCTATCCGCTGGTGACGACCACCTGCGCGCCCACGCAGATCGAGGGTGGCAGCACCGGCGCCAACGTAATGCCGCAGGATATGTGGGCCAACATCAACTTCCGCATGCTCGAGGGCACGAGCGTGGCCGACGTTGTGGCGCGCTGCCGTGAGGCGGTTGCCGGGGCGGACCTTGCCGGTCGTGTCGAAGTGGAGCTAGGCCCCGGCAGCTCCGAACCCTCGCCGTCCCCGCGCATCGGTGGTCCCGGCCTCGAGGCGGTTCGCTCCATCGCTGCCCGCTATTTCCGTGATCCAAAGGAGACGGAGGAAAATGGATCATTCGAGCCAGTGGCAATTGTGCCCTCGACCGTGATCGGTGCGACCGACGCTGCCAACTACCAGCACATTTGCCCTGAGTGCATTCGCTTCTCGGCCTTTGTGGTTGATGACGACGAGTGTGATCGCGGCGTCCACGGCACCAACGAGCGCATCACCCGCCGCGCCTACCTCCAAGGCATCCGCTTCCTCGTCGCTCTGCTTCAGGCGCTCTAGCCAAAAAGCAAGCTCTTGGTGCAATGGGGTCAGGTTTGTTTGCACTAATCCGTGCGGGTTATATGCAGGTTTGCCTGCGCACGCTATCATGTATGGGTTAGACCGCAACTATGTACCCCATACGCGAAGGGATGCGCATGTATCTGAAGATCGACATGTTCTAGCCGGGCTTACCCCCGCAGTGGCGCCGCGCGCCCCATCAACTCTGCCGATTTTCACCTTCACGCATATAAAGGAGTCCCGCCATGCGCGACAAGCTCGAAAAGATCATCAAGGCCTACGAGGAGCTCGAGAAGAAGCTCTCCGACCCGGCCGTCGCCTCCGATATTAAGGAGTTCACGCGTCTCAACAAGGAGTACGCGCACCAGTCCGACCTCATCGCCGCCTCGCGCGAGTACATCGGCGCACTCGATGACATCGAGGCCGCCAAGGAAATGCTCCGCGACACGACCGACGCGGACGAGAAGGAGATGCTCCAGATGGACATCTCCGAGAACGAGGAGAAGCTTCCCCAGCTCGAGGAAGATATCAAGTACATGCTCATCCCGAGCGACCCCAACGACGACAAGAATACCATCGTCGAGATCCGCTCCGCCGCCGGTGGCGACGAGGCGGCCATCTTTGCCGGCGATCTGTACAAGATGTACCAGCGCTTCTGCGAGTCGCGCGGCTGGAAGACCACCGTGCTCGACTCCAGCCCCAGCGAGGCCGGCGGCTTTAAGTCCATCGAGTTCAAGGTCGAGGGCGACCGCGTCTACTCCGTTATGAAGTTCGAGTCCGGCGTGCACCGTGTCCAGCGCGTCCCCAAGACCGAGTCCCAGGGCCGCATCCAGACCTCCACGGCAACCGTCGCCGTGCTTCCCGAGGCCGAGGAGATCGACGTTCAGATCAACCAGTCCGACCTGCGCATCGACACCTACTGCGCCTCCGGCCCTGGCGGTCAGTGCGTTAACACCACCTACTCCGCCGTGCGTATCACCCACCTGCCCACCAACACCGTGGTGCAGTCGCAAGAGCAGCGTTCCCAGATCCAGAACCGCGAGGTCTGCATGCAGATGCTGCGTGCCCGTCTGTACGAGATGGAACTCGAGAAGCAGCAGGCCGAGCTCGGCGCCGAGCGCCAGAGCCAGATTGGCCACGGCAACCGTTCCGAGAAGATCCGTACGTACAACCAGCCCCAGGACCGCGTGACCGATCACCGTATCGGTTTTAACTCCACCTACAACGGCGTCCTTCTGGGCGATCAGCTCGGCACTGTCATCGAGGCACTTGCCGCCGCCGAGCGAGCCGAGAAGCTGGCACAGGCCGTATAAGTTACGGCGTTTTACCAAACGCCGTAACTGCTCGACGCTGTGCGCCGTCCAGAGCGACAATTTGTCATTCAAAAGGCAAGGCATGACCAGAAGGTCTATGCCTTGCCTTTTTCATGCCAACTTGTTCGCCCTGGACGTCGCTCGCTGGCATTGCCAAAACATCGGCGTTTCCTTGGTTGTCAAATAATCCGTAGGGAGTCATTGGGGACATTGCCTTGATATTTTATTCAGTCGGTTGTGATGGCCTTTGAGCTGCTTACCTGCTTAAAGCAATTGGCGGTATTCATCTGAAATTGAAAATATTGCTCGAAAAATCGTCCAAGAAGTCGTGGGGCCTTTTTTGACGCGTTGCGTGTCAAGCGATGTGGCAAGTTGTTGGTTAGATATTGGTCAGTTTTGGGTCAACCTTGCCAAAAGCTTGACGAATGCAGATTTTGACGTCGACGAATGAGCACTTCAGGCAGGTTCCAAGCAAAAATCTGGGCTGATTCTCGATAATCGCCTTCAATCGTCCCTTGCCAAGCGCTGGCCTCGCGTACAATCTGCTCCGACATTCGTGCGCCGCCCGGCGCTTAAGAGGGGAGGACCCCATGGCAAACGAGATCTGGACCATCAAGCGTTGTCTCGAGTGGACCAAGGAGTACCTGGCCGAGCGCGGTGAGGAGCATCCCCGTCTTTCTGCCGAGTGGCTGCTGTGCGCGGCAACGGGCCTGGCGCGTATCGACTTGTATATGCGCATGGACGAGACGCTCGACGCAGCGCAGCTCGAGACCATGCATGCGGCCGTCGTTCGTCGCGCCAAAGGCGAACCGCTGCAGTACATCACCGGTAGCACGCAGTTTCGCATGATCGACGTCGCGTGCGCCCCCGGCGTGCTCATCCCGCGCCCCGAGACCGAGATGCTCGTCGAGGAAGTATTCAATTATCTGGATGCCGAGGTACTGAGCCCCGAGGCCGCTGCCCGCCAGCGCGTGGAGCTGCCTTGGAACGATGAGGTCGAGCAGGCTCGCAAAGCCGAGGCGGCGCTGGCAGACGAGCGAGCGACGGCCGAGCGCCGTGCTGCCAACCTCACGGCCGCCGACGAGGCTGCGCTGGGTAGCGACGTGCTCGGTAGCCGTGCCTATGCCGAGGAACTGGCCGACCGCGAGGCCGAGGAAGCCGCCGCGCAGGCGGCAGAAGCAGGGGCCATGGAAACCCCCGAGCCCGAACTCGACGAATACGGCATCGCCATTGAGGACAACGACCAACAGACGACTCCCGCGCAAGATGCCGCCGAGGCCAACGTACCCGCTCCAGCCGAGTCCCGCATCGCCCGCGTTCTCGAGGTCGGCTGCGGCACGGGATGCATCTCGCTCTCGCTTGCCTGGGAGCGTCGCGGCCACGTCACCTGCACTGCTACCGATATCGAGCCGCGCGCCATCGACCTTGCTACCAAAAACCGCGATGCGCTTGGCCTCACGTCCGACGAGGTCGCCTTCAGCCTCACGAACCTGGTGAGCTCCATTCCCCGCGAAGAGTGGGGCACCTTTGATGTGCTCGTCTCCAACCCGCCCTACATCCCCACCGATGTCATGCGCTCGCTGCCGCACGAGGTCAAGGACTTTGAGCCCGATCTGGCGCTCGAGGGCGGTGCCGACGGCCTCGATATCTTCCGCCGCCTGCTCAACGCGGCGCCCTACATGTTGCGCGCCGGCGGCCTCTTTGCCTGCGAGCTCTACGAGGGCGCCCTTGATGCCGCGGCCGAGCTCTGTCGCCAGGCAGGCCTTTCGGACGTGCGTATCGTCCACGACCTCACCGATCGCCCTCGCATCGTCCGAGCCATCGTCACCGAGCCCAAGCAGCGCCAGTAATATTTATTAACTGGTTAGCAAAAATTATAAAGTAGTTTATAATTAGGACGGCTGAAAGAGGTCGGCCCATGCAACCTCCTACCTTTCGGGAAATCATTGCCCTACTCAAGCACGATGGATTCGTGAAGGTCGCGCAAGTCGGTAGTCACGCTAAGTATGTTTCTGGTGACCGTGTTGTCACCGTGAACGGCTCTGGTGGTGATCGACCAAAGAAGGGCACGTGGGCAAGTATTCGTCGCCAAGCTGGATGGTAGTTGGAGGCAAAATGAGGCAGCGATTTACCTATGACTGCGTTCTCATAAAAGAAGACGACGGTTACTGCGCCAGCTTCCCGCAGATTCCCGGCGCCTTTGCCGATGGCGATACGCGCGAAGAAGCGATTGCCCATGCCACCGAGGCGCTGATGGCGTTTTTGGCCGACGATCTCAACAACGGTTTGACTCCGGCAGGGTACGAACGCTCGGCCGAGGTCGTGGCCCTTTCAGTCGAAATCGATCACGAGGACGCTCGGGAAGCGGCGTGCCGAACATTTAAAGACGCAGCGCTGGACCTCAAAGTCTCCGCTCCGCGGATTACCGCGCTGGTCAAAGCCGGAAAGCTCGATGTTGAACTCGTCGATGGCCGTCGGATGATAACGATAGACAGCATCGAGCGTTACGCCGCTCAAGAACGTCACGCCGGAAGACCAAAGAAGTTCGTAGCCGTCCAATAACCCCCTCACTTTCACCGACTACTAGAGCCGCTCACCAAACCAACATGCGCTCTGGGCAAATAGGTTGAACGTTTCGTGCGAGAATGCCCCACAGTAAACAAACTTGCACCAGAGCGTAAGGGGCTGGCATACACATGCAGACGGTCTATCGGGTATACGAGGGAGCGCGCGAGCCGCATCGGCTTGCAGTCGAGCGCACGGCCGAGCTACTCGGTCGCGGCGGCCTGGCGCTTATTCCAACCGAGACGGTCTACGGTGTCGCCGTGGCGGTCAACGCCTTCTCGGATGCCGTTCCACAAGATACAAGTGAACCTCTGCCGTGGCCGCGCGATCCGCAGGCCACCGTCAACGGCGCCGCGGTCCCCGCACTCGGCACCGGCTATCGTCGTATCTTTACCCTCAAGCAGCGCGAGCTCACCCAAACGGTTGCCTGGCTGGTCGATGATGCCGAGGCACTCGACCGCTATGGCGTGGATATCCCTAACGAGGCCCGCGTGCTCGCCCGACGATGCTGGCCGGGCGCCCTGACTATCGTGGTTAAGGCGGCCCCCTGCGTGCCGACCTTTATGCGCGCCGCCGACGACACGGTGGCACTTCGCGCTTCGGCCTCGCCCGTGGTGCAGGCGCTCATCCGCGCCTGCGGCAGCCCTCTTGCCTGCACCAGCGCCAACACGCATGGCGCGCCCGCGCCGGCAAGTTTTGTCACGGTGGAGGAGCGCATCCTGGAGGGGGTCGATGTGGCCGTCGACGCCGGTGAGACCCCGTGTCGCGACGCCTCAACCATCGTGTCGTTTCAGCACGGCGAGCTCCAGATCCTGCGCCAAGGCGCGCTTCCCGCATCAGAGATCGAACGGGTCCTGTCCGACCCGATGCAATAGAAAGGTGTAAGCGATGTCGTTGAATCTAGGCAGCCTGGGCATGGAAGACGCCTCGTTTAGCTTTGGCGGTTCCTACATCATGGCGCTCGACTGTGGCACTACCTCGGTACTCGCGACCATCGTCGACGAGTACGGCTGCATCGTCGCCCAGGCGCGCCGTAGCGTCAAAACCAGCTTCCCGCGTCCCGGCTGGGTGGAGCAGGATCCCACGGAGGTGCTTGCCAGCCAGATCGGCGTGATGATGGAGGTCCAGTTTAAGAGCGGCATCCATTCTGACCGCATTGCCGCCATCGGTATCTCCAACCAGCGCGAGACCACGGTGGTGTGGGACCGCATAAGCGGCCAACCCATCTATAACGCCATCGTGTGGCAATGCCGTCGCACCGCACCTCTGATCGACGAGCTGGTCGAGCAGGGCGCAGAAGAGCTGGTGCGCTCCCGCACGGGGCTTACGCTCGACCCGTATTTCTCGGCCTCCAAGGTGCAGTGGATTCTCGATAACGTCGACGGTGCGCGTGAGAGCGCGGCGGCGGGCGACCTCATGTTCGGCACCATCGACACCTGGCTCATCTACAACCTCACCGGCGGTCAGGTCTTTGCCACCGACTACACCAATGCCAGCCGCACCGCGCTCTTTAATATCCATGCGCTCGATTGGGACGACGATCTGCTGGCGCTTTTCGACGTCCCGCGCTCCATGATGCCCGAGGTTCGTTGGAGCTCGGGCGACTACGGCCGCGTCGCGAGCGACATCATGACCAACATGCCACCCATCATGGGCGTGGCGGGCGACCAGCAGGCGTCGCTGTTCGGCCACTGCTGCTTCCATCCCGGCCAGACCAAAAACACCTACGGCACGGGTTGCTTTATGCTCATGAACACCGGCGACGAGATCGTCGAATCCAAGAACGGTCTGGTCTCCACGATCGGTATCGCCGCGGACGGCAAGATCAGCTATGCGCTCGAGGGCTCTATCTTTGCCGCCGGCTCAACCATGAATTGGCTGCGCAACAACATGGGCATTATCTCGAGCGTGAGCGAGTCCGCGCAACTCGCCGTTTCGATCAACGACAACGAGGGCTGCTACTTCGTCCCCGCCTTCGCAGGCCTGGGCGCTCCCTGGTGGGACCCGCATGCTCGCGGTATCGTGTGCGGCCTGACCGGCGCCTCGAGTCGCGCGACCATTGTGCGTGCGGCCTGCGAGTCCATGGCCTACCAGAGTTATGACGTGCTACGCGCCATGGAGCAGGACGTGGGACTTTCGATTGAGCGCCTGTCTGTCGACGGCGGCGCCTCGCGCAACGAGTTCATCATGCAATTCCAGGCTGATCTGCTGGATATCCCCGTGCTGCAGTGCGAGACGGTGGAGACCACGGCGATTGGCGCCGCGTACTTGGCGGGCCTTGCTGTCGGCTATTGGGAGGATTTGGAGGAGCTGGAGCAAAACGCTCAGATCGTTAGGACCTTCCTTCCCCATATGTCCGCCGAGCGTCGCGAGCAAAACCTTGCGGGCTGGCGTGATGCAGTCAAGCGCTCGCTCAGTACCGCACAGTAGGGCTGCGATGGGCTGCTCGATACAACAAACCGCTAAACTTATGCACGGCGCGCGGCAACAACATCGCCATGCGCCTTGTCAGCAAGGCCATCTTCCGGCCGCAACGAAAGGGGCAATCAACCCATGACCGTCACCTACGATACGTCCCGTGTGACCCTTGTCGATCACCCGCTCGTCCAGCATAAGCTGTCGATCCTGCGCGACAAAAACACCGGCACCAACCAGTTCCGCCAGCTCGTGCGCGAACTCGCACTTTTTGACGGCTACGAGGCCATGCGCGACCTGCCCATGGAAGACGTCGAAGTCGAGACCCCCATCACCACCGCAACGTTTAAGCAGCTCGCCGGCAAAAAGCTCGCCATCGTTCCCATTCTGCGTGCAGGCCTTGGCATGGTCGATGGCATCCTCGACTTGGTACCCTCCGCTCGCGTGGGCCACATCGGTATGGAGCGCGACGAGGTTACCCACGAGCCGCACGAGTATTACTGCAAGATGCCCAAGGATATCGACCAGCGCATCTGCCTGGTCGTCGACCCCATGCTCGCCACGGGCGGTTCGGCCGAGATGGCCATCAGCTACCTGCGCGAGCGCGGCGTCAAGGACATCCGCATGCTGTGCATCGTCGCGGCCCCCGAGGGCCTCAAGTCGCTGACTGAGAAGGACCCCGATGTGCATATCTATACCTGCGCCATCGACGACCATCTCAACGAAGCCGCCTACATCGTTCCCGGCCTGGGCGATGCCGGCGACCGCATCTTCGGCACGCTCTAGTCGCTGAGCCCTGTCGGCCACGGCCGCAATTACGAAGAAATGGTGCGCGCGGGCAAGCAGAAGACGCCTGCGCGCGCTTCTGTTAATGGACGTTTTGCTCTGCAGGGTTCGAAAAAACGTATTACCGTAACTGCGGCATAAAGAAGGTCTTAAGAAAACGTACAGGTGCGTATTAACCGTTTGTTTTTCGGTTGTACTTTGGCGATTGGCTCGTACAATAGTCACCAATGTTTGGCTGGGACTGTGCTGTGAAGCGTTTAAACAAGGAAAGCGAGGATGCCAGTGTTTCAGATAGCCGATCTGCTCGCTATCGTTGCAGGCGCCATCGCGGGTGCAATTGCCTTCCTTCCCTTTGTCTTTACGCTCAAGCCGGTTCTTGACGATAAACAGAATGCGGACATGCTCAAGGGCATGGTGAGTCTGGCGGTCTCGGCAATCGCCCTGCTCGTCTTTACCTTGGTTGTGTTTGCGTTGTTCGGAGAGGCGTTTCGCATGTTCCTCTTGGGCGAGGCGATCGGCTTCGTGGCCTTTATGGCCGCCTGCACGGTTCGTGTCGCCAAGGCGCTGCGAGATCCTCATGAGGTCGAAAGGTAAGTCGTGGAAATTTTTGAAAAGCTGCCTGATGAGATTAATCATCTGGTCAGCGAGTTCAGCTCCACCCCTGTCGTGGGCGATCTGAGCTGCGGTATCACGCAGTACTCGTTTTGGCTGATCGTCTCCACGATCGTGCTCCTGATCGTCCTGGCCGTGTTCAAGAAGAAGCAGACCCTGGTCCCCAAGGGCTTCTTCGTCAACGGTTTCGAGTACATCATCGAGTACGTCGAGAACGATATCGGCAAGGGCGTCGTGGGTGAGAACTGGAAGAAGCACTTCCCGTTCCTGTGCTCGCTTTTCCTGTTCATCCTGATCAACAACATGATCGGCCTGATTCCGGGAATGAAGCCCGGCACCGGCGCAAT
Organism: Collinsella sp.; assembly: GCA_052364855.1. Taxonomy (GTDB): domain Bacteria; phylum Actinomycetota; class Coriobacteriia; order Coriobacteriales; family Coriobacteriaceae; genus Collinsella. The sequence continues at coordinate 10,193 of DAWEIC010000012.1, read as the reverse complement.
CGGCTCCACCGCCGCGCTCGCCATCTTCGCCTTCGTGTACTTCATCTACTACGGATGCAAGGCCCACGGCGTGATCGGCTATATCAAGAGCCTCGCCCCGCAGGGCGTGAGCTTCCCGATGAACGTGCTCGTGTGGGTCGTCGAGCTCTTCTCGACCTTCCTGCGCCTCATCACGCTTGCCGTCCGTCTGTTCTGCAACATGTTCGCAGGACACGTGGTCATGGGCTCGTTCGCCATCATGGCGAGCATGTTCATGCAGCCGCTGCTTCAGCAGGTTTCCGCGGCCCACGCCGTTGGCGCCCTGCCTTCGCTGGCCTGGCTTGCCATCCTCATCCTGATCTATGCGATCGAGCTTGTGGTCGGCGCCATCCAGGCTTACGTCTTCACGGTCCTTACCGCCGTGTATGTCTCCGAGGCAGAGGAGGTCGCGGAGGAGGAGTAGTCTTCCATTCGCGCCTAAAGGTAAGGCAATTCGTTAAACCGCCGGTGCCCGTACCCATGGAGCCCGGCAGTTATAAAAAGGTTATCCTGCGTGAAATAAGACACGCACGACAAAGGAGGAATCGTGGGAGTTATCGGTTACGGTCTCGGTGTTATCGGCGCTGGTCTTGCTATCGGCCTGTCTGCTCTGGGTGCTACGGGTGCTATGGCCCGTCAGCCTGAGGTCCAGGGCCGCGTGTTCACCGTCTTCATCATGGGCTCCGCCTTCGGCGAGGCTCTGGCTCTGATCGGCTTCGTTGTCGCGCTGATCGTTAAATAGCACGGAGCGTCAAGTATGAATCTTTCATCCCAGAAGAGCGCGATCGCACTCTCCGCGTCCGCGGCCGCGCTGCTCATGCCGGTATCCGCGTTCGCCGAGGACGGCGCTGCCGGTGCGGACATCCTCATCCCTAAGATGGCGGAGTTCATCCCGGCGCTTATCGCCTTCCTGATTATCTGGATCGTGCTGGCCAAGGTCGCCCTGCCGGGCATCATGAAGACCATGGAGGAGCGCGGCAAGAAGATCGAGGAGAGCCTCGACGAGGCCGAGAAGACCAAGCAGGAGGCCATCGCCAAGCGCGCTGAGTCCGACTCGATCGTCACCGACGCCCGTCGTCAGGCTGCCGACATCGTTCTCGAGGCCCGTAAGGACGCCGAGTCCGAGCGCGCCCGTATCATCGAGGCTGCTCACAAGGAGGCCGAGGAGATCATCGCCAAGGCCCATACGACCGTCGAGGACGAGCGCAAGTCCATTTACGCCGGTGCCGCGAGCTCCATCGCCGACCTGTCCGTTGCCGTCGCCACCAAGATCGTGGGCGAGGCACTCGAGGACGAGGCCGAGCAGAAGAAGCTCATCGAGCGCTACATCCAGGAAGCAGGTAGCCTGAATGCCGACTAGCCGCTATCAGGACAAGGTGCTCGAGACCTACGCGCGCTCCCTTCTGGAAGCCGCTAAGGCCGAGAACCATGTGTTCGAGGACCTCGAGATGATCGAGCGCCTGGCTTCTGCCAGCCCCGAGATCATCGCCGTGCTCGACACCATGTCCAAGCGCGACCAGCTCGACCTTCTTCCCAAGGTGGCAGCTGCCTTTAAGTATGTTGCCGAGGAAGACGAGGATGTAGTGGGCGTGACCGTCACCACGGCGATCCCGCTCGACGACGAGCTGCGTCAAACCATCACTAAGAAATGCGAGCAGGACTTCGGCCGCAAAGTATTCCTTATCGAGCAGGTCGACCCGTCTATCGTGGGCGGCCTGGTGCTCGAGGCCCGCGGCGAGCGTCGTGACATTTCCGTCAAGACGCAGCTGCGCATCGCGCAGGAGACCCTCGCAAACTCTGCTAATTCGTACGGAGGTGAAGCCTAATGTCCGAAACCCTCAATGCCCAGGATATCGCCAAGAAACTGCAGGAGCAGCTCACGAGCCTCTCCGCGACGGTCGATACGCATGAGGTTTCAACGGTCGACGAGGTAGGCGACGGCATCGCGCGCGTCTCCGGCCTCAAGAGCGCCATGGCAGGCGAGCTTCTGGAGTTCAAGAGCTCCGATACCGGTGAGACCGTCTTCGGCCTTGCCCAGAACCTTGACCGTGACGAGGTCGGCGCCGTTCTGTTTGGTGCCGTCGACTCCATCAAGGAAGGCGACGAGTGCCGCACCACTGGCCGCATTATGGATATCCCCGTGAGCCGCGCCATGCTCGGCCGCGTCGTCAATCCGCTCGGCCAGCCCATCGACGGCCTGGGCGACATCGTCGCCACGCACCGTCGTCCCATTGAGTTCAAGGCCCCCGGCGTCATCGACCGTACCCCGGTGTGCGAGCCGGTTCAGACCGGCCTGTTGGCCATCGACTCCATGGTGCCTATCGGCCGCGGTCAGCGAGAGCTCATCATCGGCGACCGTAAGACCGGTAAGACCGCCATTGCCATCGACGCTATCCTCAACCAGCGCGGCAAGGGCATGGTCTGCATCTATGTCGCCATCGGCCAGAAGGCCTCCACGGTTGCCAACATCCGCGAGACCCTCGCTCAGCACGGTGCGCTCGACTACACCATCATCGTTTCGGCCACCGCTGCCGATTCCGCCCCTATGCAGTACATCGCGCCTATGGCCGGTGCCGCTATCGGCGAGTTCTTCATGTACAACGGCGAGGACGGCAAGCCCGCCAGCGAGACCAACCCCGGCGGCCACGTGCTCGTCATCTACGATGACCTGTCCAAGCAGGCTGTGGCCTACCGTCAGATGTCGCTGACGCTGCATCGTCCGCCCGGACGCGAGGCCTATCCTGGTGACATCTTCTACCTGCACTCTCGTCTGCTCGAGCGTGCCGTCAAGATGTCCAAGAAGAACGGCTACGGCTCCATGACGGCACTGCCGATCATCGAGACCCAGGACGGCGACGTCTCGGCCTACATTCCGACCAACGTCATTTCCATTACCGATGGTCAGATCTATCTGCAGTCCGAGCTCTTCTTCCAGGGCCAGCGCCCGGCAGTCGACGTGGGCATTTCCGTGTCCCGCGTCGGTGGCGATGCGCAGACCAAGGCTATGAAGCAGGTCGCCGGCAACCTCCGTCTGGACCTCGCTTCCTATCAGGAGCTCGCTGGCTTTACGCAGTTTGGCTCCGACCTTGACGAGGCTACTCAGAAGCAGCTGACCCATGGTGCCCGCATGACCGAGCTCCTGAAGCAGCCGCGCTACAAGCCGTTTGAGGTTGGCGAGCAGATCGTTACGCTGTTCGCTGGCAACGAGGGCTTCCTGGATGACCTGGAGATCGCCGACGTGCTGCCTTTCCGTGCCGAACTCATCGAGTACATGGACAATGGCTTTGGCTCGCTGCTCGACAAGGTTCGCGCCAAGAAGATCGATGATGACACCAAGGCTGAGCTCTTGCGCGTCATCGGCGACTTCAAGCAGCAGTTCATGGCCAAGCACCATTCGGATGTTTCTGGATCAGAGGAGAACTAAGCCCCATGGCCAACCTTCGCGACATTAAGAAGCGAATCTCCTCGGTTACCACGACCAAGCAGATCACGCGCACGATGGAGATGGTCTCTACGGCCAAGATCCGTCGTGCCCTCGATCGCTCCAAGCAGGCCGAGCCCTATAAGGAGGCGCTGACCGACGTCATGTTGACGGTCGCCGGCGACGCTTCCTGTTCGGGCACCGATCCCATGCTGCAGAAGCATGAGAACGTCAAGCATGGCCTGATTGTCGTTATTGCCTCGGACCGCGGCCTTGCCGGCGGTTTCAATACGACGGTGGAGCGCACGGCCGAAAAGCTCGCCGCTTCTTGGGCGAACGACGGCATCGAGTGCGAGATCATCGCGTGCGGGCGTAAGCCGGCCACGTATTTCCGTGACCGCGCAAACGTCGTCATGCACTTTGAGGGCAACTCCTCTGAGCCCGATTTCAATCAGGCCCGCATGATCTCCTCTCATATCTGCGATGCGTATCGTGCCGGTGAGCTTGACCGTGTCGAGCTTGTCTACCACCACGCCAAGAACCGCGTGGATCAGGAGCTTCGCGTCGAGCATCTGTTGCCGCTCGACCCCGAGATGATCGCTATGGCCCACGGTCCGCGTAAGAACGAGACCGACGCCCCTAAGCGCATCTCGTCCACGTTCGAGTTCGTGCCCTCTCCCGAGCATGTTCTCGGCAAGCTTGTGCCGTCTTATATCCTGACGGTCATCTACCAGGCCCTGATCGATTCGGCGGCTGCCGAGCAGGGTGCACGCCGCAAGGCCATGCACTCCGCGACGGAAAACGCCACCGCGATCATCTCGACCCTTACCCGCACGTATAGTCGCGTGCGCCAGGCTTCGATCACGACCGAGATTAACGAGATCGTCGGCGGAGCCTCAGCATTGGAGGAACAGTAATGGCTAATAACACCGTAAAGCTTGCGGTCGAGGAAGCCACCAAGAAGACGACTGCCGGTGATGGTCGCATCGTGCGAATCATCGGCCCTGTCGTCGACGTCAAGTTTGACGGCGCGGTGCCCCCGATCTACAACGCGCTCACGGTCGAGGCCGAGACCCCGATCGGTCATCTGAGCACGATCCTCGAGGTCGAGAGCCAGCTTCCGGGCGGCGTCGTCCGCACGGTCGCCATGTCCTCGACCGACGGCCTGCAGCGCGGCCTCATCGCCACCGATACCGGTGAGCCCATGAAGATGCCCGTTGGTCCCAAGACGCTCGGCCGCATTTGGAACGTCATGGGCAAGCCCGTCGACGGCAAGCCCATGCCCGAGGTGGAGGAGTTCTACCCCATCCACCATGCAGCGCCCCGTTTCGACGAGCTCACCACCAAGACCGAGATCTTCGAGACCGGCATCAAGGCCGTTGACCTGCTTGAGCCCTACATCCGTGGCGGCAAGACGGGCCTGTTCGGCGGTGCCGGCGTCGGCAAGACCGTTCTGATTCAGGAGCTCATCAACAACCTCGCCCAGGAGCACGGCGGCACCTCGGTGTTCACCGGCGTCGGCGAGCGTACCCGCGAGGGCACCGACCTGTTCCTCGAGATGAGCGAGTCTGGCGTTATCGACAAGACCTGCTTGGTCTATGGTCAGATGAACGAGCCGCCCGGAGCGCGTCTGCGCATCGGTCTGGCCGGCCTTACCACCGCTGAGTATTTCCGTGATCGTGGCCAGGACGTTCTGCTGTTCATCGACAACATCTTCCGCTTCTCCCAGGCAGGTTCCGAGGTTTCCGCACTGCTGGGCCGTATGCCGTCCGCCGTTGGTTACCAGCCCACGCTGGCAACCGAGATGGGCGACCTCCAGGAGCGCATTACCTCGACCAAGACGGGCTCCATTACCTCCGTCCAGGCTGTCTACGTCCCCGCAGACGACCTGACCGACCCGGCGCCTGCCACGACGTTTACGCACCTCGACGCCACCACGGTTCTTTCGCGTAGCATTTCGTCGCTCGGCCTGTTCCCGGCTATCGACCCGCTCGCGTCTTCCTCCGACGCTCTCGATCCCTCGATCGTCGGCGAGGAGCACTACCGTGTCGCCGTCAAGGTCCAGGAGCTCCTGCAGGAGTACTCCGACCTTCAGGACATCATCGCCATTCTGGGTATGGACGAGCTGTCCGAGGAGCAGCGCCTTACGGTCAACCGTGCCCGTAAGATTCAGCAGTTCCTCTCGCAGTCCTTCCACGTCGCCGAGAAGTTCACCGGCAACCCCGGTGTCTACGTCCGCGTCGAGGATACCGTCCGCTCTTTCGCCGAGATTGTCGACGGCAAGGCCGATGACCTGCCCGAGCAGGCTTTCCGCTATGCTTCCACGATTGAGGACGTGCGCGAGCGCGCCCGCAAGATGGGGGAGAAGTAGGTTATGCGTATCCGCATCGTGTGCCCCGTGAGCTGCGCCTATGAGGGCGACGCTGCGTTTGTGTCGATTCCGTCCACGGATGGCGAGTTTGGCGTTCTGCCTGCTCACTCCAGCGAGATCTGCACGATCGACCGCGGTTACGTTCGCGTTTCCGATAAGGCCATGGGCACTGTCGACCACACGTTTGCCGTGGCCGGCGGCTATGCCCAGGTTGCGGACGATGTCGTGACCGTTCTCGCCGAGCGCGCTTGCGATTTGGCGACCGTCGATGCCGACAAGCTTAAAGCTGATATTCAAGGTTTTGAAGAGAAGCTGGGTAATTTGTCGGAGGATGATGCACGCCGCGCCTACCTCTATAATGAAATTGCATGGTGTAAGCTCAAGCTTGCCCAATAGTCAAACGATTTAGCGTTCGACCATTTGCGAACACATCATGCCCGGGATGGCCCAGCCATCCCGGGCATGCTTTTTGAAAGGGTAGACCTTGGATATTATCCGCGTTGAGGGTGGCCACGCCATCGGAGGCTCTGTGCCCGTTTCGGGCGCCAAGAACTCCGCGCTCAAACTCATGGCGGCAACGCTTCTGGCGCCGGGCAAGACGACGCTGCAGAACGTGCCCGATATTTCCGATGTCCACGTGATGGGCAAGGTGCTCAAGGGTATGGGCGCCACAATCGATGTCCTTGACGAGCACACGCTCGAGATTGATACCTCTCAGGTCGATTCTTGGGAGGCCCCCTACGAGCTCGTTGCCAAGATGCGTGCTTCCACCGCCGTGATGGGACCCCTGCTGGGTCGCTTCCATCGCGCCAAGATCGCCATGCCGGGCGGCTGCAACCTGGGTGCTCGCAAGATCGATATGCACATTCTTGGTCTTGAGGCCCTGGGCGTTGAGTTCGATACCGCCCACGGCTACATCAACGCTAATGCGCCCCAAGGTCTGCGCGGTACCACCGTCACGCTCGAGTTCGCCAGCGTCGGTGCGACCGAGAACCTCATCATGGCATCCGTGCGCGCGCAGGGCACCACGGTTATCGACAATGCCGCCCGCGAGCCCGAGATCGTCGATCTCGCCAACATGCTCAACGAGATGGGCGCCAAGATTGTCGGCGCGGGTACGCCCGTCGTGACCATCGAGGGCGTGGAAGAGCTGCATCCTGTTACCCATCGCGTAGTGGGCGACCGCATCGAGGCCGGTACCTTTATCGTTGCCGGTGCGTTGATGGCCGACGATCGCGGTGTCGATGTCATGGGCTTTTGCCCCATTCACTTGGGCATGGTGCTCAAGAAGATGGAGCTCATGGGTATCGACTGCGAGCGCGTCGAGGATGGCGTCCATGTAAACCGTGCCGAGCGTATCAAGCCGGTCGACATCCAGACGCTTCCGTTCCCCGGCTTCCCGACGGACATGCAGGCGCAGATTATGGTGCTCTCCGCCCTTGCCGACGGCAGTTCCGTTATTACCGAGAACATCTTCGAGAATCGCTTTATGTTTGCCTCTGAGCTGGTGCGCATGGGTGCCGACATTCGTATCGAGAGCCATCATGCCATGATTCATGGCGTTAAGGGCTTCTCGGGTGCACAGGTTACCTCGCCTGATCTGCGTGGCGGAGCGGCCCTCGTCGTAGCGGGCTTGATCGCCGACGGGACGACCGAGGTTTCGGCTATCCATCACATCAAGCGCGGCTACGAGCAGTTTGTCGAAAAGCTGCAGGCGCTCGGCGCGCATGTCGAGCATGCTACCGTCCCCGATCCCGTCATCTACTAATACAGGTTGCCTATGTTTAATAAAAAGCCCCTCGCGGATACCACCGCCCGAAGACCCTCAACTGGTGCGCAGGCCAAGATCTACAGTCGCGATAACGTGGCTCGCTATTCCGAGCGCGCTCGTCAACGTCGTCGTAGCCACACGATTCGTCACGTCGCGCTCATTGTCGTGCTTGGTGTGCTGCTGAGTGCCACTACCGCTGCCGGCCTGTGGTTTGCCACCATTATGGGCAAGCTCGGCGATTCTAATGTCATTACCGACAATCTGCGTCGGGTTCTGGTTGACACCGATGAGGCAAAGGATCCGTTCTACGTGCTGCTTCTTGGCACCGACGGCCGTCCGGGCGAGGATACGTATCGTGCCGACTCGATTATCCTGGCACGCATCGACCCCACGCAAAAGCAGGCGACGCTCATTTCCGTTCCGCGCGACACCAAGGTCGAGTACAAGGGCGAGACCATGAAGATCAACGCCTGCCATACCGTTGGCGGCGCCGAGGCCATGGTCGAGGCGGTCAACGAGCTGTGCGGTGTTCAGATTTCCCACTATGCCGAGGTCAGCTTCGACGGTATGCAGGCGCTGATTGATTCGGTTGGCGGTATCGACATTAACGCAACCGATGATGTTGACGACCCCGAGCACCTGGATATTAAGATTACCGCTGGCCAGCAGCATATGGACGGTGCCACCGCCCTTACCTATGCCCGCTGCCGCTACACCTATGCCGACGGCGATTACACGCGCATGCGCCACCAGCGTCAGGTGCTTGGCACCCTTGCCAACCAGATTCTCAATAACTTCGATGCCACGAAGATCTTTGGCCTGGTTAATTCGCTGTCCGATATGCTCGTAACCGATATGAGCGTTCAGGATATCGTGGCTACGGTCAATGCCATGCGCGGTATGGATGTCGACGGAATCTACTCGGCCAACCTGCCCTCGTACGCCGACGACAGCACCATGATCGACGGTGTGAGCTACGTCTTTGTCTACGAGGACGAGCTCAAGGAAATGATGGAGCGCGTCGATGCCGGCAAGGATCCCAAGGGTCCCAACACCATGGGTCTTTCCGACGGTTCCAGCTCTACGATCGGCGACCTGAGCAATAACACTTCCGATGACTACGCCAACGGTACCGCAACCTCGTCTGGCAGTTCTGACGATTCGAGCGACTCAAGCGATTCGAGCGATTCGGACTACTACGAAGAACCCACCGGCGACGGTAACGGCTACGAAGCCAACTACTAGAGTTACGCGGTTTTACCAAACCGCGTAACCGCTTGACGCTGCAAACCCGCCAGAGCGGCAACCTGCCTTTCAACTTCGGCGGCATGATCAAAAAAGTTACGGCGTTTTACCAAACGCCGTAACGGCTCGACGCTGCGCGCCGCCCAAGGTGACAATTTGTCATTCAAAAGGCAGGGCATGACCAGAAGGTCAATGCCCTGCCTTTTTCATGCCAACTTGTTCACCTTGGACGTCGCTCGCTGACGTTGGCTCAACCTGCGGTGCTGACTACTCCCCTTGCACCAAAAACCGCCCCGTTCTCGGTTTTGAGGACGGGGCGGTTTTGCTTACCTAGATTGTTCGAGTTCCTTATGCAAAGCGGGCGACGAGCTCCTGGAGCACGTCGGTCATCTTGACGAGCGAACTGACCGGGACAAACTCGTTGACGCCGTGGTAGCAATAGCCGCCGGTGGAAAGGTTGGGGCAGGGCAGACCGCGGAACGACAGCTGAGCGCCGTCGGTGCCGCCACGAATCGGCAGCACTTGGGGCTCAACGCCGCAGGCAAGGTAGGCTTCCTTGGCAACATCAATAAGCTCGGGATAGTCACGAACGATCTCGGCCATATTTCGATACTGCTGCTTAATCTCGACCGTCACACGCTCCTCACCCAGACGCTGGTTGAGCATCGAGGCGGCGGCATCAATAAGGTCGAGTTTCTGCTGGAACTTGGCGGCGTCATGGTCGCGGACGATATAGCGCGCTGTGGCGTGATCGACGGTCGCAGATACGCCCTCAAGGTGATAAAAGCCCTCGTAGCCTTCCGTATACTCCGGGCGCTGCACGTAGGGGAGCAATGCGTTGAAGTCGCAGAACAGATTGCCTGCGTTGACCATACGGCCTTTGGCGTCGCCCGGGTGGATGGACTGGCCCTCAAAGCGGACGGTCACCTCGGCGGCATTGAAGCACTCCCACTCCAGCTCGCCGATGGGGCCGCCGTCGACCGTGTAGGCGTACTTGCAGCCAAAGGTATCGATATCCAACAGCTCGGCTCCGTGGCCGATCTCCTCGTCAGGGCAGAAGCAAATGCCGAGTGCGGGATGGGGCAGAGAAGGGTCCTGAGCGATACGCGCGACAAGCGACATGATCTCGGCGACGCCTGCCTTGTCGTCCGCGCCCAGCAGCGTGGTGCCATCGCTGCAGACCAGGTCCTCACCCGCGAGGTCGTTCAGGGCGGGAAGCTTGGCGGTGCTCATGGCAACGGGCTTACCGTCAACCGTGCCGCAGACCAGGTCGCCGCCTTCGTAGTGTACGATGTGCGGCTTCACGCCGGCACCCGGTGCAACTTCGGTGGTGTCGAGATGGGCGATCAGGCCCAGGGCGGGCTTGT
>DAWEIC010000011.1:23857-25080 GCA_052364855.1 Collinsella sp. | reverse complement strand
AGCGACGGCTTACTGATATCGAAATGCTCGGCAAGCTCCCCCGCCGTGCAATTGCCCTCGCGCAGCAACTCCAAAATGCGCCGTCGCGTTGGATCGGCAAGCGCCTTAAAACCCTCTCCCGGCATAAGACCTCCTCTCAGCGCCCCTCATGACGCGCACACTATACTGGATATTTAGATGTTTGTCTAACTATTTAATCGAAATGCTTCAAACCACATCAAAGTAAGCGTCATCGCAACCTATGGGCGATTACCTATAATGGCGATAGCTAAAACACGATTCGCTTCCCCATCGGAGGATGTCTATGACCGAAAACGCTACTGCTCTCGTCGAGACGCGCGATACCAAGCTCGAAATCATCATGGGCCGCGAGGCACTCGACAAGCTCGCCGATGCTACGGTACTGGTGCTCGGCTGCGGAGGCGTGGGCTCCAACTGCTGCGAGGCACTCGCCCGCGGCGGCATCGGACATTTCGTCATTCTGGACAAGGACATCATCGCGCCCAGCAATATCAATCGCCAGGCCATCGCCTTTCACAGCACCATCGGCAAGCGCAAAGTGGACGTGATGGATGCCATGATTCGCGATATCAATCCCGCCGCCACCGTTATCAAGCGCACCGAATACCTGCTGAGCGACAACATCGACGAGTTCTTCGCGAGCGTTTTGGAGCAGACGGGTGGCAAGCTCGACTACGTCGTCGACGCCATCGACACCATCTCGGCCAAGCTTACCATTGCCAAATATGCTCAGGACCACGACATTCGTTTGGTTAGCTCCATGGGCGGGGCCAACAAGCTCCATCCCGAGTGCCTCCGCTTTGCCGACATTTTCGATACGGTACGTGACCCCATGAGCCGCATCATGCGCAAAGAATGTAAGAAGCGCGGAATCAAGAGTCTGCACGTGCTGTTTAGCTGCGAGGAATCGGTTAAGACCCAACCCCGCGACCCGTCCAACATCCACGAGCGTACCGAGTTGGGTACCGCCAGCTTTATGCCGCCCATCATGGGTCAGATGATTGCCGGCGAGGTTATCCGCCGGATCAGCGGGCGCGGCACCGAGCGCGTACGCGCCGACGGCCAACGCCTGGACTAGCAGGATGTCCTGCGATGGAACCGCAATTCTTTGACACGCATTGTCATCTTGATTTGATGCTCGGCCCCGATGCTGCAGCCAGTGAGTCGGCGGCGTCGGGTCTGGGGCTCTTTGACTGCGGGGT
>DAWEIC010000011.1:0-23847 GCA_052364855.1 Collinsella sp. | reverse complement strand
CTTTTCGGCCGCAAACGGGCGCGCCCGTCGCCTACCAGGCATCATCGCTGGCGTTGGGCTCCACCCCTGGTGGCTCGCCGACGGCCGCTGCGGTCCTGCCGAAGTCGATCTGCTTTGCGAAGTTGCTGCCCAAGAGCGCTACATCGGCGAGGTGGGACTCGACTTTTCCGCACGCTTTGCCGGAAGTGAGCCGCTACAAATACAGGCATTTGACCGGCTCTGCGATACACTCGTGCAGCATCCTCTTACCGGGCGCGTGATATCAATTCACGCCGTTCGTTCGGCAGGAGCCGTACTGGACGTCCTCGAATCGCATGGACTACTCATCCCAAACCCCGACTCCCCCGTTATCATCTTCCACTGGTTTAGCGGCACTTCGGACGAACTCGTCCGCGCGCGTGATGCGGACTGTTATTTTTCCGTCAACGAACGCATGCTCGCGTCTAAACGAGGACGCGAATACGCACGACAGATTCCACTCGATCGTTTACTGCTCGAGACCGATGCACCAGCGGAGGCAAACACAGAAACAAGCGCGCAGTCGCTCATCAAATCGCTCACAAGGACCTCAGAACGCATCGCCTCGCTCAAAAATTGTGACGCAAAGCGCATCGAGTCGGCAGTTTTAACAAATGCGCACTCTGTTTTTGACCTTCGCTAACCCCTGTGGGCAAAAATGCCAAGGGACATGCGAATCGCACAACGCAGTCCCTATTGGTAGGCAGTACAATTCGGCAGCATTACACCAATTCGTGCATGAGATCACGGTTGCGTGCATACAATTCGTCAAAGATATGACGACGCGATGCATATAACTCGTGGGCAGCCATATCGGGCACGATTGTTTGCGCAACGCCAAGGACTTGGGCGAGCTCATCCCATGATGCATAGGCGCCACCTGCGAGAGCTGCCATGATGGCATCACCGAAGCATGCGCCCACCGTAACCTTGGCAACCGAGACCTCGCGCCCGCATACGTCGGCGATAGCCTGCATCCAAACTGGATTCTTGGTTCCACCTCCGACAAGCATAATGCGCCCAATTGGCAGTCCATGCTCTCGCTCGATAATGTCGACATGGGATGCAACGGTATACGCGACGCCTTCCAAGGCGGCGCGAACCATATGGGCTCGCGTATGCCTTCCGGTCAGGCCAAAGAAGACGCCACGCGCCTCGGGATCGTTGAGCGGAGTACGCTCCCCCGCAAAGTACGGCAGACACAGGAGCCCATCGGCACCCGGCGCCACATCGGCGGCATCATGCGCCATAACCGAATAGGCATCGGGACCACCGTGGCCCTCGGCCTCTACGGCGTCGCGATACAGCTCTTGGCGCAGCCACGATGTGAGTGCGCCCGCCGTATTGGTCCCCGCGCAGATCCCGTAAGTTCCGGGAATGATAAACGTCCCCGGCCACAGGCGGGCATCATCGATCATATGATCAGCTAGGTAGATGAAATACGCCGTACTCCCCAACTGAACCATCATATCGCCGGGACGGAATACACCCGTCGAAATGGCCTCGGCACCAGAATCGCCCGTTCCCACTAAGACAGGTGTCCCTGCCGCGAGCCCCGTCGCCTCAGCCGCACGCCGCGTAATCACCCCGGCAATATCGGTAGCCGACATTACCTCCGCCATCTGGTCAGGCCGGCAGAAACGAGCACATTCCCGAGCATCAACCTTCCAGGTGTAGCGGTCGTATAGGGGAAGAAAATCCTCCGCCAAATAACGGTCCACCGTAAAACGCCCCGTCAACTTTGCGCATAGAAACGATGACGCCGTCAGGAACTTCGCGGCACGTTCGTGCACCTCGGGCATATTCTCCTTAAACCACAAGATCTTGGGAGCAATATCTGACGAACAGAGATCGTGCCCGAAAAGCTCGCGTGCGCGATCTGACCCATATTCGGAAAGAAGCTCGTCAATCTGCGGCTTCGAACGTGCATCGACTCCATACAAAATCGCGGGCGCCAGCGCGTTGCACTCGGTATCGACCGGCACACAGTCGCAACCCAATGCGGAAAGGCCCACGCATCCGATCTGTGCCGCGTTAACCCCCGATCGCGCCACCAGCTCGCGCGACAAGCGGCAAAAATCGCCCCACCAAACTGCCTCCGCATCATGCTGGTACCATCCATCACACGGGTTGTCCGTCTCATGTCCACAAGAGGCTTGGCAAACGATGTTGCATCGATCATCGATTAAAACGCCTTTAGAGGCGCTTGTCCCAATATCAATACCCAGATAGAGCGCCATAGGTGCCTACTCCCCTCGCGCCGTACGAGCGGCAGCCATAAAACGAGCTACCCGCTCAACATCAACCGGGGCATCCAGCTTTCCGTCGCGCTTTAAGCAGGTGCCGACAAACGCGCCATCGTAGTGAGCAAATACGTCAGCCACGGTATTTTCGCGACAACCGGTGCCACATACCACGGGTACTTCGCCAACACGCTCGCGGACTTCATCGGCAAGCTCGCCCGAAGCGCCACGACCGGCAGCCGAACCGCCGATGACCATCGCATCCGGTAGGCAATTAAAGAGAAGTGAATCGGCAATGTCCGCAGTCGTGCGGTCGTTGAGATAAACCTCCCCCTCGCTCGTGATGAAGTGAAAAAGCTTGAGGTCGTCCAGGCGCAGCGCCGCCTTGCGACGCATGGTGTGAGCGAAATCTCGGTTAATCAGCCCAAGATCACCGGCCCAGGCACCGCAAAAATTGCAGCGCGTGAACTGCGCGTCGACGGCAGCGCACAGCTCGATTGTGGCATCACCATCGTAAATAGCCTCAGCTCCCCAAGGAGTCGACAGATCATGGGATAGAGTCCCGATTACATAGCCCATCGATGCAAGGGTTGAGGGAGAAACGTGCTGCTCGTAGGGCATCGAGAGCTCATTGGTAATCAAAATGCCATCGACACCGCCCTGCTGCAACGCCTCGAGATCGCGCTTGGCGGCTTCCACGACCTGCGACACGCTTCCGCCCGGGTAATACAGTGGATCGCCCGGCAGAGGACGCAAGTGCAGCATTCCGATGACCGGCTTTTCGGTCTTGAACATCGAGGTTAGAAACGACATAACGTGCTCCTTCATAGGGTTATCGCGGGGACGTTACTCCCCCAGCACTTCGACGTACACTTTTCGCTTCTGCGGACCGTCAAACTCCGCAAGATAGATGTTCTGGGCACCTCCACACACGATGTGGCCATCTTGGACGGGAAAGAAGCAACTGTTTCCACAAATCATGCTCTTGATATGCCCACAGGAGTTGTTGCCGGTGGCTCCATAGCTCGGCAGGAAGTGTGCATGCGCATAGGGGGCGTCGAGTGGGGCGATGCGATCAAGCGTCTCCATAAGATCCGTCTCCACGCAGGGCAGCCCCTCGTTTACCACGATTCCACAGGTCGTATGCGACAAAATAATCGCTGCCAAGCCATTGGTCACCGAGCTGCGTTCGATGGCAGCGTGCACGTCTTCGGTAATATCGATGAACTGGTCCGGAGCAGTCGATAGATAGCTCAATGTCTCGAGCGTCACCATGTTTACTCATCCCCTTCAAGAAAACGCAGGGCATTACCCCAGTAGAGCCTTTCTCGCGCATCGTCGCGCATGGGCACGGTATCGAGCGCCCGCTTGAGTTTGAATGCACGGAAGCGCGGCGTATTGCTGGCGAACATCACTTGATGCGATAGCGCGCGCTCATACCACAGCGGCCCCATATCGACCGTGAAAAGACGCTGCATCATCTCCTCGGGCGAATCGATGTAAGTGATAGAGGTGTCCGTGTAGCAGTTGGGATACTTGAGCAGCATCGCCACGGTCTCGCGCACCCAGGGCCAGCCAAAGTGGGTCAAACTAAAGCGCACATTTGGATGCGTTGCGATTGTGTGCTCAAATGCAAGCGGGTTACTGCGCGAGAGCTCTGCGCCAGGCTCCCAAGACATACCGGCATGGAAAACCACCGGCTTGTTATAGCGCTCGCACAGCTCGTAAAGCGGCTCGGCCACAGCATCATCGGGGGCAAAACCCTGCTTTGCCGGATGCAGACAAAGCCCCTTTGCCCCCAACTCGGTAAAGGCGCGCTCCAATTCGTCTGCGGCACCGCTCACCTGCGGATCTACGCTCGCAAATCCCCACAGACGATCGGGGTGCGCGGCAACCAGCATGGCAATCTGGTCATTGGTGCCAAAATGCCCTCCGCATGCCGTGGTTACATCGAGCGGCATGAGCACACTCTTCTGCACGTCGCAGACGTCCATCTCGACTTGAAGCTCATCCCAATCCATGGGGCCCATATGCCCCATACCATATTCTCGTGACCAAAAACCGAATCCATCAGGCTCATCACCCGGCGTACAGATCTCGCCGTAGAGCATAGGATGGACCAACATGTCGATAACCATTTCGTACTCCTTTCCAGGCATTTAACCCTAGTACGGCTCAAACGAACCAATCACTCGGGACGACAGCTCAGCGCCCGCCTTCATACACGCCGGAATATCAAGGCCATCGATCACGCCCTTGGTAAACCCGGCAATATACGAGTCGCCGGCACCCACGGTATTAACGACCTTCTCCGCCGGTACGATCCCGCACTCATAGAAGCGCTCACCGTCATAGGCAATGCTTCCCTTCTCGCCAAGCGTGGCAACCGCAACGCGCGGTCCCAATTCCTGCACGTGGCGTACCCAGTCTCGCAGCTCCGGAGTGTCCTCTTCAAACGACATGAACGCATAGTCTACGTAAGGAAAATGAGCCTCGCATGCATATTCGGGATCCTGGCTGAACACCGAGAAGTCCATAACCACCGTCTTGCCCGCATCATGCCATTCGGGCAGGAGGTCCAAACAATTGCCAAACAGGTCGGTGTGAATGATGTCGTGCTCTAGGATAAACGCCCGGTCGTCTTCATTCGGACGATATGTCTCCATTACGCCATCGATTGCCTCGAGATGCACGCGATCGACGCCGTCTTTCAATGCCATGAGCATCACCGAGGTGTCGCCATCCTCCACCCGCAGATGAGAGATATCAAACCCCTCAGCGGCCAGCGCCTCTCTCATCTTGTCTCCGTACTCGTCCTTGCCGACAACCGACACGGCGGATACCGAAACGCCCATTCGTGCAAGATGGATACCCCAGTCAATGCCGTTACCAGTCGGATAGAACACGCCGATGTTTTGATAGACGTCCGCGCAGCAAAAACCAGCCGCACACGCTTTAATACCCATGGTCTTCTCCAATGCTCAAAAGGGGACCCACCACATGGCGAGCCCCTTTTTCGCGTTTCGCTTATTGTTTTGCATCGGCTGTCCAAGGCCTCATAGCCAGACCGCCGTACGCTTTCTTAAGCTATTCGACGATTGGCGCCCCGTGGCCCCAAGAACCTTCCATACCGCACACGGTCGAGGCAAACCCGGCAGCAAAGTCGAGCGCGCGCTCGATGGCCTCGGCGCCATCCTCACCACGCTTGGCGGAATCGAGATAGCACATCAAAAACGAGGTGAGGAACGAGTCGCCCGCCCCCATGGTGTCCTTCATGTCCGTTACCGGTTTAGCCAGCTGGCGGTAATAACGCTCGCCGTCGTAAGCAATGCAGCCCTCGGCGCCCGCCGTAGCCGACACAAAACGCGGACCCAGGCCCTTCACCCATGCCAGACGCTCGCGAATCTCGTCCTCACTCGCGGCATCCGCCGCACTAAAGAAAGCAAAATCGACGTAGGGCGCAATCTGCTCGTAGTACTCGTCGGTGGAGTCGTCCGAAAAGTCAAAAGAGACCGTGACGCCCGCAGCCTTCAGCTTGGGCAGCTCGCGCTCGGTAAAGCAATAGTTGCCCGAATGAACCACATCGAACTGCTTCATGTACGAAAGGTCAAAGCGATCGAGGACATAGCGCGCATCGCCACGGATACCGCCCTCGTTGGAGCCGAGGAAGACACGGTCACCGTCAACGACGGTCACGCGAGCCGCTCCGTTCTCGCCAATCATCTGCTCGCACTTGTCAAGCTCGATACCCTCATCCTCGAGGCTTGCAATGACATGCTCGGCAGCGGCGTCATTGCCAAAAATGCCCATGTATGCAGAGCGTGCGGCACCGCATTTCTTGGCATAAACGGCGAAGTTCACCGCATTGCCGCCAGGATACATGGTGTGGATATGCTCGTAGCGATCGACGACGTTGTCGCCAAATCCGAGCGCGTTAACGTTAAATGCCATGGTATTTACCCTTCTAGTACTCGACGACGCCCATGTAGCGACGGAAATCGGGATCATGGTCAAACACCTTGCCGCGTGCGGCACGCAGCTCGCAGTTCATGGCGTAGAACAGCACCGGGTCCAGATAGGCACGGACGCTCGCCGGCACGGCTTCCATACCGTACTCCTTGGCATCGAGCACCATCAGCGTATCGGTATGCGTCTTAAGGAACGCCAGGGCGCGCTCGTCCATAGCACGGCACTCGCTGGAGCCCATCTGCAGGAAGTAAAAAACGCCATCCTGAGTAGCCTCGAAGGGGCCATGGAAGTACTCGGCAGAGTGAATGTAGCTGCAGTGCTGCCACTGCATCTCCATAAGAGAGCAGATAGCGAAACCGTAGGTCTGGCTAAAGTTGGGACCGCTGCCCAGAATATAGAAGAACTCGTGCTCCTGGCAAAGCTTGGCAAAGCGATCGCCCAGCTCGGCATTTACCTTCTCGCGTGCCGGGGGAAGAATCTTATCCATCTCGGCGATACCGGCATACATATCGGCAAGATCGGCGTAGCCCTCCTGCTGATCGAGCAGCTCTGCCGCAAGCGACAGCGAAATGCCAGCGGGGACCTCGGCCTGCGGCACGCCCTCGCCCCATGGGTAGACCCACGTGGTCCACTTGCCGGAGTCAATCTTGGATCCAGCGTTGTCGGTCTGGGCGATCACCGTAGCGCCAGCAGCAAGGGCAATCTCGCAGCCCTCGACGACCTCGGGGGTATTGCCGCTGTGGCTACAAGCGATGACCAGGGACTTCTCGCCCAGACGACGCGGACGCATGATATCGAACTCGCGAGCCGTATAGATATACGAAGTGAAGGTGGTTGCCTCGCGCTGCAGAAGCTCATGAGCCGGGATCAAATCGATCATGGAGCCACCGCAAGCAATCCAGTAGACGCTGTCGAACTTGCCCTTCTCGGCAATTGCCTCTTTGATCAGATCGTGTGCGTTCATATCCAGTTCCTTTCTTGTTTGGCCCGCAATCAATGACGTTGGTTGTGTGGCCGATGGTTGTTTTAGTCAATCAGATATTTCTCGAATGCGGCCATGTTCTTGGCATCTGCCGCCGCCGGGTCATCGTAGTAACGACCGTCCGTGATTTCCTGGCCCAGCATGCCGTCGAAACCATGGGCGTTGAGCGTGGCGACGAAGGCGTCCATATCGTGCTTGCCATCGCCCCACACCAGATGGCCATACGGGTCACCGTCGATAAAGTGCATCTCGTGAATTGCCCCATCACCAAAGGCGGCAAACCAGTCCTCGAGCGTCTCGCCTGCAACGCCCATCGCGGTTGTATCAACCATGGGCTGTAAGTACGGGCTCGCGACCTCGTCAATCATGCGCTTCGCATCGGAAACCGTCGTCACAAGGTTGCTCTCCTCGGGACGCAGGCTTTCCATCGTAAGCACCAGACCGTGCTCGCCGGCATACTCCGCCAGAATGGACAAGTGCTCGCGGCTGCGCTTCCAGGCTTCCTCGCGGTCCTCGTCCCAGTCGCCCCAGCCCGAGTTGATGGACATACGGTCGCACCCAAGTACCTCGGCAAGCTCAATGCCGTGCTTAAAGTACGCCAGGCTGCGCTGTTCATGCAGCGGTTTGCGTGCGCAGTACTGCCAAGGATAGACAACATTCTCGGGGCACAGAGTACGATACCTAAGCCCACGGTCTGCAGCCTTTTTCGCCAGGACCTCAGCCTCAAAGTAGCCCGTGTGGTCGAGTGTCACATGCGGCTCCGCACACCACAGCTCAATGGACTCAAAGCCCAAACGCTGCTGCACATCAAGGAAGTAATCGAGCGACCACATGATGTAGTGAATATTCATGCCCGCAATCTGCTCGCGGCGCAGCGTCGGTTTGGATTCAGGCATCTTACGCCTCCTTATTTCGATCGAACACGATTTGTCCGTCCGACATCGTCATGTCAACCGCAAGATCACGTGCGTCGCGATAATCGAGGTCGAACACATCCCGATCGAGCACGCAGATATCGGCAAGCTTGCCAACCTCAAGCGTACCCAGCTCGTCTTCGCGCATCAGGTCGTACGCGCCCCCGGCAGTCCAAGCGCACAAGAGCTCGACAAGCGTCAGCGTGTTGACCTCATTCACGGGCAGTCCGTCGTCGAAGTATCCGCCGCACGCACTGTAGATTGACTCGCCCAAGCTCGGAATCAGCAGCGGCAAATCCGTGCCACAGCACACTGTGCATCCGGAATCTACCATGCCGCGGCGATTCCAGCTGTGCAAAAGTCGCGTCTCGCCAATTTGTCGACGCATCATCGACAGGCAATCCTCGCGCCGGTCCAGCGTCAGAATCTGCGGATAGACCTCGCAAATTCCACCCAACTTGCCAAACTCGACAAGATCGGTCGGGTCAGAGTTCTCGAGATCGGTAATCGCATGGCGACGAAGCATCCGTCCATGCTCGTCTCGAGGCAGCGAGGCATAGAGCGCCACGGTGCGACGAACGGCGCCATCGCCCTGGCAATGCAAGGAATATCGGAAGCCGTCAGCATCAATTGCACGCAGCTCGTTCTCAATCAGATCCCACTCTGGCTCCTCGACGACCGTCTTGCCGGCAGCGCCCGCATCGGCCGAGTCCTCATAGGGGTCAATCATCTCGGCAAGCCCCGCCCATACGCCGCGATCGGTCATACGGTTGAAGCCAGAAAAACGAACGAACGATCCCCGGAAGCGCTCTCGTGCCTCGCGGGCATAAGCCAGATTTGCACCGGCGCCCACCGGCTGCGACATCATGGAGACGCGAACCGTCAGCTCACCAGATTCCTCACGGCGAGCCATTTCGTCGGCAAAGCCGTAGTAGTCATCAAACGCCATCTCCTTGATGGCGGTAACGCCGCGCTCGTTAAGCATGCTCATGTAGTCCGAATACCCGGCACGCACCTCGGGCAGCGCGAGGAAATCGCTCATCATGCGCCAGATCTTCTCGGAATAGCACGCCTGGGGCGTAAAACCGTATCGCGCACTGGCGGCAGCGTTGAGAACGCAGGTCTCCGCTCCCGGTGTAAAGCAGACGACGGGGATGTCGCCAAAACAATCGTCAAGCACAGCTGCCGTATTTGCGTTCTCGGCATCCGATGCCAACGTTTCGGGCAGGTTGTGGCCAAAAGCCGCCGCGCAATCCGAATGATCTTCTTTCCATGCACGCAAGAGCGACACGGCCTCTTTGGCATCGGCGATGCCGGACAGATCAGACCCCAACGTCCGCAGCGCCCAACCTGTATAGAAGGTATGCACATCGATCAGGCCAGGCATGATGGTGCGGTCGCCCAGGTCAACTACCTCGTCCGCCTGGGTCAAATACGAAGCCGCCTCGCACTTGGCGCCAACCGCCTCAATTCGATTGCCACGGACCGCTACGAAACCTTCAAACGGCAGGTCCCCCGTACCGGTAAAGACGCTCTTAGACGTCAGTACCGTCAAACGATCAGACATCACAACCACCTACACCGGAAGCATGCCAGAGATTGCCGTTACGATCAGGCCAAAGACGACCATGAAAATGAAGAACTTCCAAATGGTCTTCCACCATTGGCCAAACGAAATCCTAGCCACGGCAAGGCCAGCGACCGTCATGCCCGCCACGGGGCTGATGGTGTTGATGGTCTGGTTGGCAAACTGGAGCGCGGTGACGGCTGCCTCGGGATTGAGGCCCATGAGCTCGGTCAGGGGGCCCATAACGGGCATGGTGAGCGCCGCCAGGCCAGAACTCGAGGGAACCAGCAAAGAGAGCAGGCCAAGGACGATATACATAAACGTGGTGTAGACGGCGGCGGGTGCACCGGCGAGCGCGGTAGCGAGCGCCTGGAGGATGGTGTCGATGATCATGCCGCCCTCGGCGATGACCAGAATACCGCGAGCGATACCGATAACGATGGCAGCGTACGCAAAGTCGGCGAGACCCTTAACGAACTCCTCTGCGATTGTCTGCTGGTCAAGACCGCCCAGGATACCGGCAAGCAAGCCCATGCCAAGGAACACGGCGGAAATCTCATTCATGTACCAACCCTGGGTAACAAGACCCCAGACGATAATGCCCATACCGCATGCAAAATCGATAAGCACGAGCTTCTGACGGATCGTGAACTCTTCCTCGATGGAGGCATCGGTCACAGAAAACTCAACACGCTTGAGTTTATCGTCCTCGTACGTAATGGACGACTCGGGGTTTTTCTTGACACGCATAGCGTATCGCATGGCCCATGCGATACCGACGGCAGTGAAAATGACCCAAGAGATGGCACGCAGCCACAGCTGAGGATTGCCCTCGATGCCAATAATGCCTTGGGCGATCAAAACATTGAACGGGTCGATGGTCGAAGCACAATATCCCAGGTTAGGACCAAGGAAGCAGATGATGAATGCCGTCATCGAGTCATAACCGATACCCATCATGATGGGAATGAAGATGGCATAGAACGGCAGGGCTTCCTCAGACATACCAAACGTAGTGCCGCAAATGGACAGCAACGTCATCGTGATGGGAATGATGAGGATGTCCTTGTTCTTGAGTTTTTTAATCACACGGCTCATGCCGGCATTCAAAGCGTTGGTCTTGGTGATGATTGCGAACGATCCGCCAATCAATAAGACGAACGCAACGACGTCGGCAGCCTCCTGGATGCCCTTAGTAGGCGCTTGCAGGACCGCAAAGATATCCTGGCCCAGATTGATGGTCTCGCCGGTCTCGGAATCGGTGTAGTTCTTATCGACCTGTTCATAGGTTCCAGCAACGGCGACTTCACGCTCACCCGCCGCTGTCGAAATCATCTTGCGCTGATACTGACCAGAGGGAACGATCCAAGTCAGGACCGCAAAGACAACGATCAGCAAGAACATGATCGTATAGACATGCGGTAATTTGAACTTAAAACGTCTGCTTGTCTTCTTCGCCTTCGTATCTGACATAGATACCTCCAAAGAACTCGAGACTGCATCGCATCTCGCTTCAACGCTTGCATAAGGCAAACGTTCTATGACGTCCCATAGATTACCAGCAGCTTTTCCCGTCATCAAGATAATTTCAAACTGATTGCCGCAACGCGGTTGAACGGTTGCGTTCGCGCCGTGAACGGTATGGAAGCGCCCGGTGAGATGATTCACCGGGCGCTTCCATACGCAATGTCCTAGATGTCAAAAACGTAGCGAGACCCAACGATCCGCTGACGACCGATGATAAACGGCCGCCGCTGCTCATCGAAAAAGAAGGCTTCCATATAAAACAAGGGTTCGCCAACGGGAACTGCCAACAGCCGAGCGACCTCGGGCGACGCGCACGCGATCTCGAGCGTGCACGGGTCGGTAAACGCGGGCGTACGGCCCGTCCGGTTGCGCACGAACTCAAAAATGGATTGGTTCGATAGAGGTGCCGTTGATAGATAAGCGTTGTCCTCGTAAACGTATATGTTGTTCTCGAGCATGACGGGGACTCCATCGGCAGTACGCACACGCTCAACGCAAATCAAATCAGTTCCAACGGGAACACTAAAGAACTGCGCTTCGGTGGAATCCGCCGGCAGTATCTTTCTCGAAATGACGCGCGCCCCCGGTTCCATTCCGTTAACGCGGCATGCGTCCGAAAAACTCTGGACGTCATCCTTCTGGCGAATCTTTCGCTTGAGCTTGGGGGCATTGACAAACGTGCCTTTCCCCTGTCGCTTCGTTAGATAGCCCTGCTGGACGAGCTCCTCAATAGCACGTCGCACGGTAACGCGGCCAACTTTATAGCTCTCAGCCAATTCAAATTCGTTGGGTATCCGCGCGCCCGCCTTGTAGGCACCGGAGTTGATTTCGTTTTTAATGATATCGATAACCTGTTGGTACAGCGGAATCGCTGCTTTACCGTCAGTTAGCCCTTCAGTCGGTGGCATATACCCTCTCCCAGCACAATTAAGTCTAAAGCGGGCTCAAGGGTATTCAACAAACCCTTGAGCCCGCTTTAGCATAAAGTATGCTTGCTGACGCACCAAAATGTCGGGCATTTACTCATCAGACCCGAAAAACGCGCAACTACCACGCTCCTAAGAAAGCGTGAGCAGCTCCGGCAGTTGATCGATAATCTTGTCCGCGGCATCCTGGCTAAAGCCGAAGCGCTCCTCGCGCTTGGCAATGACTGTCAGGCCGGCTCGCTTGCCGGCAGTGATGCCAGGCACCGAATCCTCAACGCAGCAGCAGCGATTCGCGGGCAGCCCCAGCAGGTCCAGCGCATGCAGGTAGATGTCGGGCTCGGGCTTGCTCTCCTTAAACTGCTCGCCACTCACCACATACTCAAAGGCATCCGACAGCCCGCACGCGTTGAGCACTTCCTCGATACTATCCATGGGCGACGAGCTGGCAAGCGCCACGCGAACGCCGCGGCGCGGCAGCTCTCGAATCGTATCCACGGCGCCTGGGTTAATCAAAGTCTGATAGTCGCGCGGACGTTTATGCGCCCACTCATCCCAACGGGCCAACGCTTCCTCGCCAGTGAAGTGCCCCTTACCGGCGCGCTCAAACCAATCGACCAGCATGCGGAGAAAGAACTGATGCGAGGTACCGACCTGTCCATTCAACTCCTCTTGAGTCAGATTAAGCCCAAGCTCCTTGGCAAACGCGGCAGTCTCGCCCAGGTAATAATACTCGGTATCGACAATGACGCCGTCCATGTCAAAGATAACGGCGTCGAACGGAAATGCGGACACGGCACCCTCCCTAACAAAAGGACGCCTGCAAGCAGGCGCCCGAACCATGCATTAATCGGCGATTCTAACCCAGCAGCTTATCGAGTGCCACCGCGATACCATCTTCGTTGTTATTGGCGGTCACCATCTGAGCAACTGCCTTAACCTCATCGACGGCGTTGCCCATGGCAACACCGGTGCCGGCCCACTCGATCATAGACTTATCATTCTGGCCGTCGCCAAACGAGACGACCTCGCTGGCATCGATGCCGAGCTTGGGCAGGGCACCCTCGAGCGCGCGGGCCTTGTCGATACCGGGCGCCGTGTACTCAAAGTACCAGTCGGCCGTAAACATGCCCGAAAGCGTCTGGGTAAAGGGCGCATACATCTCCTCGTAATGCGCCTGCAGGTATGCCGGGTCGCCTGCCGTCAGCAGTTTGTCTACGGGATAAGTGTCCACGACCTCATGTAAGCTCTCGACCTCGCGGATCTTAAGATCGCAGGCATCGCGCTCGTATTTGACGATGTTTTTCTGCGAGCCATCCGGCAGCGTAATCATGCAGTGGTACGAATCCTCGACATGCAGATCGCGACCAAGCGAGATCATGGGGATCACATCATAGTTTTGCAGATGATCAATCAGGCGATGCAATTCGTCGGCAGGCATAGCCTGATCGAACAGCACCTCGTCGGTCTGGGCATCGACGACGTGAGCGCCGTTAAAGGCCACCAGCAAACCGTCATGGTTTTGGAGGTCGAGCTCCTGCGCCAAGGCGTGCAGCCCCCATGCGGGACGGCCCGAAGCCAAAATGAGCTTAATGCCCGACTCCTGCGCCGCGAGCAGCTTCTCGCGCGTACGCGGGCTGATGACCTTTTGGTCGTTGGTGAGCGTACCGTCGATATCCATTGCGATGGCTTTGATTGCCATATAAGCCTCCTTGCATCGTTTTTATCGCGCACTATCTTATCCGAGCCGGGGCACGTTCACACAGCGCGCGCATGACGGTTGCAAAACCACCCCATTTGAAACAAAGGCAAAAAAGTACTTGCAAAGACGCGTTCCGACATATAAGTTGATAAAAGACCGCCGTTGCGGTTTTAAGTAGATCGAGCATATGAAGTTTGAGTTTTAGCGTGTAAGAGAAGGAAGATCGGCAAAGTACAACCCCAAACGCAATGACAACTTAATGAGGTAACTGCCACATGTGAGGCACCCAGGGCATTGCTGTCTCGATTTTGAGCACGATGCCTTCCGCCTTGCATGGGCCGTTCCATCCCGCCCCTGCAGCAACTGCCTCACGGGCTCATTGAAAACCGCATAGCACCCCAACGTCAGCACATCACCCACGGCAAGCACATCACTCACGACAACCAACACATCAACAAACAGCACGAACATCAACCGATTGGAGAAGCTATGACAACCTACCGTATTGAAGACGGCGATAAGAAAAGCAATCTGGATGCCCGCATTGAGCGAGCATATGCAAACGAATATGACGCCGCCTTTGCCGCCGCGACCATCAAGAACTACGCGTCGCTACCACTCGCGACGATCTTGGCCGACCACCCTCAACTGCTAAAGCGCTGCACAAAGATCATGGGCGACCCCGACATTCGCAAGCTGACAGACCCCTATGCCCCAAAACGCGACAACGATTCGTACGTTCTTACCGTAGGCTGCCTAGCCCATATGCTTACGGCGCTCGACACGAAACTCAAGCTCGAATGGGAACCCGACGAGCGTCATGAACTCGAAAGCAAGCGGAACACCCTGCGCACCGCACTGTTCCTTCCGTTGGACGGCCTCAAGCGCTGCAACGTCGAGCTCAATACACAGGCGCGGCAAAAGCCCGGGACCACGGGGCAGAAAACTCCAAGACCCCATGCGGCCATCGTCGACCGCAACCGATATAACCGCATGACCGCGCACTTTTCTGCCGAGGGAGCAGCCATAAGGACGCTGATCGATCTGCTGTGCCTCCTGAGCATCAACGAGCTATTTGAGGGCTATCTCGCCCTTGTTCCCGCGACGGCACCCAAGTCGGTAGCAAAGATCATCGAGACCTGCAGAAGCCAGTTTGAGCGCCATCGCAATGGCAGCGAGATGAACGCCAGCATCGCGCAGTACTACGCGGCTCATTACAAAAATGACGGATGTGCCCCTGTCGAGCATCAGCTGCGGCTCGCCTACACCACGCCCGCCGCAACGCTCCATCGCTTTGGAGCCCTTGGCGCTTGCGAGCCGCACGAACAGGCAGCCTGCCCCACAACCGAGCTCGATCTCAGGCTCGGACGAACCCTGTAGCCCGCCAGCCCCTCCGCGGGCAACAATCCTATTCCACAACACAACCAACAGAAAGGAATCCTCATGGACACCAATCATTCCCCCATCATCAGCCCCCTCACCATGCGTGAATCCGCCCGAGGTATCACGCTCACCAGCATTTACGATGAGATGCTCGCCCGTCGCGAGCTCTCCGTCATGGGAAACATCGAAACCCCGATGGCCCACGACCTATGCCAGCAGATCCGTCTGCTCGAGGCCACCGACCCTGCAGCCCCCATCACGGTCTTTATCGCCAGCCCCGGCGGCAACGTACGGGCCGGCCTTGCCATCTACGACACTATGCGTCTCGCAGCGTGCCCTATCCATACCGTCTGCCTGGAGCTGGCCGCCTCCATGGGAGCCATCATTTTTATGGGCGGTGACGAGCGCCGTATGGCGCCCCATGCAGAACTCATGATTCACGACCCGCTCATCCCGCAAGGAGCTGGGGGCTCGGCCCTAGCACTCCAGGAAACAAGCCGGCGTCTCATGCAGACCCGCAAGGCCCTGACGCAAATCCTGTCTGATCGCAGCGGCCTTTCGGCCAAGCGCATCCAGTCCCTCACTGCAAAAGACACCTACCTTTCGGCCGAGCGCGCCGTCGAGCTCGGCTTTGCCCACGAAATCCTCTCGACCACCAAGGAGGTCGCCCATGTCTAACCTCGCCAGCCGCCTCGCCGCATCTGAGTCCGCATCGTCCACCATCCTCGCCAAGGATCGAACGCTTTCCTGCGACACCCGCCAAACGGGACTCAACAACAACGCACTTGTGATCGGCCCCTCGGGAGCCGGCAAGACCCGAAACGTCCTCAAGCCCAACCTGCTGCAAATGAACGCAAGCTACATCGTGCTCGACACCAAAGGCACGCTCTGTCGCGAAGTGGGACCCGTGCTGGCAGCCCACGGTTACCGCGTGCAATGTCTCAACTTCGCCGACCTCAACACCGTCCCGGCCCTTGCGCCCGGCATCGAGCGCTGCGGCTACAACCCCCTGAGGCACATTCGCCGCAAGGCGGACGGCAGGCCCAACCAGCAGGACATCCTCTCGGTGGCAAAGGCCATCTGCCCCATCGAGGACAACAACCAGCCTTTTTGGGATCATGCGGCGGCAAACCTGCTGTCGTGTCTTATCGCCTACGTCACCGAACAGCTACCCGCCGACGAGCAGACGATCAGCTCGGTCATCAAGCTGATCGAGCACCTGCAGGACGGTGCCACGGGTCGATTGTTTGACGACCTGATCACGACCGACCCCCAAAGCTATGCCCTCTCGCTATGGCGGCGCTACGCCATTACGCAAAATGCCGAGCGCATGCACGCGAGCATCGTCGGCATCCTTGCCGAAAAGGTCATGTGTCTGGGATTCGACGGTGCGGCACAGCTCTATCGTGAGTGCCATCAGGTGGACTTCGCTTCCATGGGACACACCCCCTGCGCCCTGTTTGTAACTGTGAGCGATATTGACCGCAATCTCGATCACCTGACCGGCCTCTTTATTTCGCAGGCGTTTATGGGCCTCATTCGTGAGGCCGATAGGCAGCCCGACGGCAGCCTGCCCGTGCCCGTGCGCTTTATGCTCGATGACTTCGCAAATCTGCAGATCCCCCAGATCGACAACGTGCTCTCGATTATCCGAAGCCGCAACATCTGGGCAACGCTGCTGCTGCAGTCGACCAACCAGCTCGATGCGCTCTATGGCGAGGCACGCGCACGCTCCATCATGGGCAACTGCGACACGCATCTGGTGCTGGCGTTCCAGGATCCCGAGAGTGCCCGGGTGTTTTCCGACCGCGCCGACGCGCTGCCCAGCACGCTCATGGCGACGCCGATCGATCGCTCGTGGCTCTTTGTGCGCGGTCGCACTCCCGAACAGGTCGAGCGCTTTAGGCTCGAAGACCATCCGCTCTACGGGGAGCTGCCCGAGGCGCAGCGAGACCATGCGGAGGCCGAGATCTAGGCGCAGGGTTCTCGCGGCGCGCGGCGCCCCAGCGATGTTCCACAAAGGCCGTGCGCCCCGGGACTACGGCAAAGCAAAGGGGCCCGCATCCGATAGGATACGGGCCCCTGACTATAAGGCGCGATGCGTTAACAGCAGCGACTACTTGCGATGCGCGCGATAGAACTCGATGAGCGCCTGGGTCGAAGCGTCCTGCTCGGCCTTGGCGGCATCGTCGTGGAAGGCAGGGGTGATCTGCTTGGCAAGCTGCTTGCCCAGCTCGACGCCCCACTGGTCGTAGGAGTCGATGCCCCAGACCGTGCCCTCGACAAACGTGATGTGCTCGTACAGTGCGATGAGCTCGCCGAGTGCGAACGGGGTCAGCGTGTCGCCAAAGATCGAGGTCGTCGGACGGTTACCCTCAAAGCAGCGGGCCGGGACGATCTGCTCGGGCGTGCCCTCGGCACGAACCTCATCGGCCGTCTTACCAAAGGCGAGCGCCTTGGTCTGGGCCAGGAAGTTGCCCAGGAACAGCTCGTGGACATCCTGGCCGCTGTCGGTCGCAGGGTTGGCGGTATTGGCGAAGGCGATGAAGTCAGCCGGAACCACCACAGTGCCCTGGTGCAGCAGCTGATAGAAGGCATGCTGGCCGTTGGTGCCGGGCTCGCCCCAGAAGATCTCACCGGTGTCGGAGGTCACGGCGCTGCCGTCCCAGCGGACATGCTTGCCGTTGGACTCCATGGTGAGCTGCTGCAGGTAGGCCGGGAAGCGGTGCAGGTACTGGCAGTACGGCAGCACGGCGTGGCTCTTGGAACCGAAGAAGTTGACGTACCAGACGTTGAGCAGGCCCATCAGCGCGACGGCATTGTTCTCGAGCGGGGTGTTGCAGAAGTACTCGTCGATGGCGTGGAAGCCCTCGAGGAACTGCTGGAAGCGCTCGGGGCCGAGCACGACGATCAGCGACAGGCCCACGGCGGAGTCAACAGAATAACGGCCGCCGACCCAGTTCCAGAAACCGAAGGCGTTGGCGGGGTCGATACCGAAGGCTTCGACCTTCTCGAGTGCGGTGGAAACGGCGACGAAGTGCTTTGCCACGGCCTCGGCGTTCTGCTCATCGGAGCCGTCGATGGCGCCCTGAGCCTTGAGCTGCTCGAGCATCCAGGTCTTGACCTCGCGGGCGTTGGTGAGGGTCTCGAGCGTGGTGAAGGTCTTGGAGACGATGATCACGAGCGTGGTCTCGGGATCCAAGCCCTTGAGCTTCTCGGCCTGGTCGTTGGGGTCGATGTTGGAGATGTAGCGGCAGTCGATACCGGCGTCGGCATAGGGACGCAGAGCCTCGTAAGCCATGACCGGGCCCAAATCGGAGCCGCCGATGCCGATGGACACCAGGTGCTCGATCTTTTTGCCGGTAACACCCTTCCACTCACCGGAGCGCACGCGCTCGGCGAAGGCATACATGCGGTCCAGGACCTCGTGCACGTCGGCGACGACGTCCTGGCCGTCGACGATGAGCTGGCCCTTCTCGCTTGCCGGGCGGCGCAGCGCGGTGTGCAGGACGGCGCGGTCCTCGGTGGTGTTGATGTGCTCGCCGGAGAACATGGCGTCGCGGCGCTCCTCGAGCTTCACCTCGCGGGCAAGATCGCACAGCAGCTTGACGGTCTCATCGGTCACCAGGTTCTTCGAAAGATCGAAGTGCAGGTCACCGGCGTCAAAGCTCAGCTTGTTCACGCGGTCGGCGTCAGCAGCGAACCAGGCCTTGAGGTCGATACCATCGGCCTCAAGCTTCTCCTGATGAGCCTCGAGTGCCTTCCAAGCGGCAGTCGACGTAGCATCGATAGGTGCGGCAACAGTTGCCATAGAGTCCTCCTCAGCATACGGGCGCACGCCTCCATGCGCCCGGACATTCAGATGCCACTATTCTAGCGCAGGTCAAGACTACAATCAGCGAGCGTTGCCAATCGGCCCCCAAACGGTAACCGATTAAAAAGGGACAGGCTTATTTTGGCAGGTCAAACGCTTTACCAACCAAAAATAACCCGTCCTTTTATGGCAAATATTAGGCCGCGGCGCAGATGCTACCGAGCAACTCACGCAGAGGAGACCCGATGCCCTCCAGCAGTTCGGGCGCGATAATGGCAAAAACGGGAACCTCACCGGTGCCCACGACAGCAGGCGCCTTGCCCTCCGAGAGAATGCATCCATAAGGGACAAAACCGTCTTCGCCGGCATCGAGCGCCGCCATGCGACGGGCGAGTTCGCGTGCAAAGCCAGCAGTATCGGCATCGCCGATCGCCAGGACAAAGTCCACGCCTTCGTCGGTCGCCAGGGCCACGGCTTCGTCGATCAGTTCGTCTCCCCCGTCGCCCCCAACCGAGCCGCAGCGGAAAAGCACACGCTCGAGTAGGGCTCGATCAAGCGAGCCAAGTGCCGCCGAGACAAGCTCATCGCGCGTATGCTTGTCACCGCCCAACACGACCAGCGCCTTGGTGCCACCGTAGTGAGCGACCAATCGTCCGCACCAGCGAGCCACGTCTCCATCCACAACAAGGCGCGTCGGCATACCAAACCCGTAATTGACCATCTTTCCCACAACCCTTCCGTGCGTATAGGCGGTATCGATCGTTAGGCTCATGCTACGAAGCGAGCTTTTCCGAGCTGTTTCGCGCTCTTTAGAGCTGCGTTAAAACCCGATCCAACCGCACGACCATACCTACCAAAACAAACCAGTCCCTTTTTGACAGGTTTTGACGATGTCCGGATGAGCGGGTATTATCGAACAGGTATTCGATAAGAACATGTGTTTGATGGGAGGCTCGGATGGCGCACGAGCAGCACACCTATATCTGCATCGACCTCAAGACGTTTTATGCCAGCGTCGAGTGCGTCGACCGTGGGCTCGATCCGCTCACCACCAACCTGGTCGTTGCCGACGAATCGCGCGGACGCACGACCATCTGCCTTGCCATCACGCAGGCCATGAAGGACCTCGGGATACACAATCGCTGCCGTCTGTTCG
Organism: Collinsella sp.; assembly: GCA_052364855.1. Taxonomy (GTDB): domain Bacteria; phylum Actinomycetota; class Coriobacteriia; order Coriobacteriales; family Coriobacteriaceae; genus Collinsella. The sequence goes on along the minus strand of DAWEIC010000011.1, from coordinate 3,649 downwards.
AAATTCCCGATGGCATCGACTACATCACGGCCGTACCACGCATGCAGCATTACATGGAGGTGTCGGCGAAAATCTACGGTATCTATCTGGAATACGTCAGCCCCCAGGACGTGCACGTCTACTCCATCGATGAGTGCTTTATCGACGTGACGCCCTATCTGGACCTCTATCACACAGATGCGGAAGGGTTCGCCTGCACGCTGCGCGACGTGGTCCTCGCGCGCACCGGCATCACGGCGACGGTCGGCATCGGCCCCAACCTATTCCAGGCCAAGGTAGCGCTCGACATTACCGCCAAGCACGTACCCAGCCGCATCGGCATACTCGACGACGAGACCTTTCGCAAGGAGATCTGGCCCCATCGTCCCATCACCGATATCTGGGGCATCGGTCCCGGCGTGGCAGCCCGCCTCGAGAAATACGGCGTCTACGATCTGATGGGCGTCGCGGCGCTCGACGAAAACCTGCTTTACGACGAGCTCGGCGTCAATGCCGAATATCTCATCGACCATGCCTTCGGGCGCGAGCCGACAACCATCGCCGATATCCAAGCCTATCGCCCGCAAGCAACTTCGACCACCACAGGACAGGTGCTCTCGAAGGGTTATGCCTACGAACAGGCCTATACCGTCTTGCGCGAGATGGTCGACAACGCCGTTTTAGACTTGGTCGATAAGCACGTGGTCTGCGACAGCATCTCGCTCTTTGTGGGCTACGCGAGCGAACGCGCCGACATACGCCGCCTCGACGCCAGCGGTACAGCGCAGTATGTGGACGGATGCGGGCACCTGCGCTCGAGCACATCGAGTATCGAACCCACCGCAACCGCCGGCCCCGAGCTCGCGCCCCGTGCGCCCAAGCCCGTCCAGCGCGATGACGAACGGCGTCGCCTGGTGCGCGAAGCGCAGGCAATCGATGGCATCTTTGTGGGAGAGCATGGCGGCAAACCGCGCGGTGGCTATGCCGCACTCTTTGCGCACTCTAACGCCTCGCGAAAGCTGCCCGAGCGTACCAATTCGTTTAAGAAGATCATGGGCTATTTCGATGAGCTCTGGGCGCAGACTGTCGATCCCAAACGACCGGTCAAGCGCATCAACCTGGGATTTGGCAACCTCATGCCCGAGGAATTTGCCACCATCGATCTATTCAGCGATATCGAGGCCGATGAGCGCGAGCGCGACCTGGCGCGCGCCGTCCTGGCCGTGAAAGGCAAGTACGGCAAGAACGCGCTCGTCAAGGGATTAAGCTTTACCGCCGGCGCCACCGCGCGCGAACGCAACGAACAAGTTGGAGGACACCGTGCCTAAACCCAAACAACAGCCCGTGCGCCCGCCGACCGCCTTCGAGCGCCTGGCGGACCCCGAGGGCAGACGCCGCGCCGCCGACCCCAACCTCACTGCCAACGGTGCCGTGCGCGCCAACCGCGCCGCACAGTTTATGCCCTTTGCCGCCCTCACGGGATACTACGAACTCGTGCGCAAGCAGGAAATCACCGTCGAGCCAAAACGTGAGCTCACGGAAGAAAAAGCCCTCGTGCTTTCTAAAAAACTCGAGGGTCTCAAACGTGGCGACTTGGTTCGTGTCACCTATTACGATACATACGGCTATCGCAGCCGCACCGGCATCCTCGACGAGGCGCTCCCCGCCTTCAAGCTCCTCAAGCTCCGAGACATCGCCATCGACTTCGACGACATCCAAGACATCGAACTGCGCGGACGAGCCTAGCCAAGGAAGCGCATCCAGAGCGACGCTTACAGCGTCATGACGTAGTAGCCCGCGTCTTTCACGGCCGTCTCGAGGACATCACGATCCACCGGCTGCTTAGAGCGCACGCGTGCCGTGTGGTCCGCATACGTCACCGTTGCCCACACGCCATCCAGTGCATTGAGGGCATTGGCTACGTTCTGAGCGCAGCCGTCACAGCTCATGCCGCCGATGAGCAGCTCATCGCTATAGGGATAGTGTGACGCATCGGTATCCACCACAACAACCTTTTTGGCCTTCTTGCCGCTCGCACCATCGCTGCAACAACTCTTCCCGTGTGTCGAAGCGGCAATGCGACGCAGTCCAAAAAACATGCCGACGGCAATGACGGCCAGCACGATGAGATTCGCAGGGCTGAGCAAGTCACTCATGCGTTCCCCTTTCAAGTAGCCCTATCTAGATACCCCCATGGGGTGTCCCCATCTTAACCCAAAATCATGTCTGTTCGGTCAATTAGTTTCCCTCTTCAAACTTTTTGTTGACCATGGCTTACTTTCGTGTATAAGTTTTCCTAGGCTAACAACTGAGGACCCGAAAGGGGCATCGTGACTCGAACCATTGACATCCCAACATACCAAACGGCTGTCGTGCGCAACTGCTCCCCTACGCTCGCAGGTATCAAGCCGGCTTCGCTCTTTACCTATCCCGGCGTTTACGCCAACCAAAACGGAAAACCCAGCGCCACCCATATCGAAGAGCGACGCTCTCGCCTGCTCGCCGTCATAGCCCAATGCAACTGCGAGCTCCAGCCACTCGGGATCCATATGAGCGTTTTGGTCTGGCGCCCCTGCGGAGCGCTCATCTATGTGTACCGCCCTGCGGACCTCATGCGATACATCTCCGACCCCCGTGCCACGACGGCGCTAGCCGCCGAAGGTTACGATGTCCACAACCTGCCCGCATCCCTGGTGCATCTCGCCGCTCGCATCACGCTGGCAAGCAGCAATGCCGCAGAAAGCGCCTATGACGGCAGCGTCTGCGCACTCGCGCGAAATAGGCACTGCGATACGGGGTGCATATGCGAGTTCCCCCACGAAATTGGCTATTTTTTGGGCTATCCCTACGAAGATGTCCATCAGTTTATCGTCCAGCACGGCGAAAACTATAAGGTCTTTGGCGCATGGAAGGTATACACAAACGTTGAGCAGGCGCTCACGACCTTCGATTCCTATCGCGCATGCACGCAATACCTTACCTACATCTATCAACAGGGCTGCACCCTGGGACAACTTGTCCAGGCAACCCGATAGAGCATACAAAACGCGGCCGCACGCCGCACAACCGAAAGGAAAACATATGAGCAAGATCGCCGTCGTCTATTGGAGCGGCACGGGCAACACCGAGGCCATGGCAAACCTCGTTGCCGAAGGTGCAACCGATGCCGGCGCCGAGGCAGAGGTCATCTCCTGCGCCGACTTCTCCGCAGACAAGGCCGCTGGCTATGACGCTATCGCCTTCGGCTGCCCCGCCATGGGTTCCGAGGAGCTTGAATATGATGAGTTCCAGCCCATGTGGGATGAGGTCAAGGAGACCCTCGGCGACAAGAAGGTCGTCCTCTTTGGCTCTTATTCGTGGGCCGAGGGCGAATGGATGGACAACTGGAAGGCGGACGCCGACGAGGAGGGCGTCAACGTCGTCGATTCCGTCATCTGCTACGACGCCCCCGATGATGAGAGCGAAGCGGCCTGCCGCGCCCTTGGAGCCGAGCTCGCCTAGCGGCAATGAGCTCCGCCCGCAACGCGCATTGCAACAAAACACATTCGCGTCCCAACAAAAACGGGAGCCGGATCACATCCGGCTCCCGTTTTCTGCTATGTCAGTCATATAAAGCGGCTACGAGATATTGCCCAAGAACGCCTTGGTGCGCTCGCTCTTGGGGTGGTCG
>DAWEIC010000010.1:0-25674 GCA_052364855.1 Collinsella sp. | reverse complement strand
GCGCCAAGAACCCCTACCTGCAGCAGAGCCAGTGGGGCTGGGCCATCGATCCGCTGGGCTTCCGCATCACCCTCAACGACCTGTACGACCGCTATCAGAAGCCGCTGTTCGTGGTTGAAAACGGTCTGGGCGCCAAGGACGTTGTCGAGGAGGACGGCTCCATCAACGACGATTACCGCATCGATTACCTGCGCCAGCACATCGCCGCGATGCGCGACGCGGTGACCGAGGACGGCGTCGACCTGCTGGGTTACACCACCTGGGGTCCGATCGACCTGGTCTCGGCCGGCACGGGCGAGATGTCCAAGCGCTACGGCTTCATCTACGTCGACCGCGACGATGCCGGCAACGGTACCCTCAAGCGCTCCAAGAAGAAGAGCTTCGACTGGTACAAGCGCGTCATTGCTTCGAATGGCGAGGACCTGTCCTAAGGGCACCGAGCCCCCAACATCATAGCTTCCTAACCAAAGCGCCCGGCGAGCAGTTTGTGCTCGTCGGACGCTTTGCCGTCTACGGATTTTGGGACATGCGGCCCGTTTTTTGAGCCTGCCTGTCGGTACACTAAAAGCACTATGGGTACCCGCGAGCGACATATCGGCCATGCGGCCGCCCGATCCGCGCCGGTGGCGGATCCCAGGGGCGGCAGGCTCTTCGCCATGCCGCGATTCCTCGTTGGCATAACGCACCTGGTGTACCGTCGCCGCGCCTTCGTCATTGCCGGCGTCATAACCGCACTGTTTCTTCTGCTTTTGGCGGTCTTGCCGGCGTCATTCGCTTCCGATCCCAAGCTCTCCAACACCGTGCCCATCTATAACGAGGTGTCCAAAGAAGTTGTGGACGGGCTTATCCATTCGAGCTCGATTCCGCTGCTCCTCGCTGCCGTCGCGTTCTCAATCTGGGGTGTGCTGGTCTATCTGCGCTGTCTGGATTACGTCTTGCGCCGGCGCCTCGTTGCCGTTGCCACCATCAGCGCCTTGTGGATGATCGAGGTCATCCTCAAGTACAAGTCGTTCACGCCGTTCTATGCCACCGTGCTGTGGTACCTGTACTACGTGCCCATGACGCTCATTCCGCTCCTCTACCAGCTGTGCGGCCTGCGCCTTGCAGGGTTGGAGCAACATCGTGCGGGTCGCCGCTACCGCACAGCCCTGTGGATCGCGGCCATCCTGCTCATTGGGTTTGTGCTTACCAACGATTTTCACCAACAGGTCTTTCATTTCGATCGCTCGAGTGAAACCTGGAGTAACGATTACACGTACGGCTGGGGCTATTTTGCCGTTCTGATATGGACGGCCTTTAACTTTGTCGCCTTTTTCATTTTGGTGGGTCGGTCATCGTCCTTCCGTATCCAACGTTTTTCGGGCACGGCGGCACTCGTGCTGCTGGGCGGCGCGTTCTTTGCCATTTCGTACGCCCTGCGCGTGCCTTGGGCATGGAAGCTCAACTTTTCGCTCGTCTATTGCGTGCTGTGCGTGGTGACGCTCGAGATTTGCCTCGATTGCGGCGTCATTCCGTCGTACCACGGCATTGCCAACATTTTCGACACCCTGCCGCTCGATCTTAAAGTTATAACGCGCGACCTGCAGGAAGTCTATGCCACGCCGGTATCAAAGCCGATTCCGGCGGGTGTGCGCGAAGAGCTGCGCGCTCAGGAGCACGGGCATGCCCACGCCTTTACCGTGGCGTCCGATCCCGATGTGATGTACCGCGCCTTCCCACTGCTAGGCGGATCGGCATTGCTCGCCCAAGACGTATCGGAGCTCAACGAGCTCAATCGCGAGCTGGCGTACCGGCGCATGGAATTGCAGCGCCAAAACGAGCTACTTACGGCCGACTACGATCTTAAGACGCATCTTGCCGACCAGGAGGCCGAGGCCTTGCTGGTCAAAGATGTCGACCAGGCGCTTGCCCGCGCGCTCGATGAGATGTATGGGCTGCTGGGCTCGCTGCCGCCGTTAACCGATGAGGCATCCTCGCATGAGCGCTATCGCATGCTGCAATGTGCCAAGATGCTCGTCGCCTATTGCAAACGCAAGGGCTCGCTCACGTTGGCGCAGCATGGGGAAAGCGGATTTGACCGCGATCGCATCCAACTCATTGCCAACGAGCTGGCAAGTGACTTGCGCACCATCGATGTCGACTGCGCTTCGATCATCGCCATACAGCGTCCGATGCATGCCAGTACGGTAAGCGCGCTGTACGACTGCGTGTATGACTTTGCGTTTTTCGCCTACACCACCGATCATCCGGCACTCATGTACCATCTGAGCGAACACGATTCGTGCAGCGTGGAGCTGCGTGCCACACTCTTTTCCAACGACGAGGAAGACTTGTCGCAGACGCCCGCCGCGCACGAGCTCGAGGTTGCACTGCAGGGGCGTAACGTGGCGTATCGTCTTGAGGGCGAGGCCGGTCAGCTGCGTATGATCGTGCTGATGCCGCGGGCGGGTGAGTGATGATGCAGATGCCGCTTATCCTTCCCCAGATCGTTGCGCTCGATGTGCTCTTTGCCTTGGTGGCATGCCTGCAGACCATCCATGTTCCGCTCATCGCATCGCGTCGTTCGTCTTACAACCGCAAAGTGATTTGCGTCTATGAGTCGAGCCTTGTGCTGCACTTGATTATCTCGGCCGTCATCTTGTTCGCGTCGAGCGGGTCGTATCTGGTGGCGCCGCTCTATGTCGTCGCCGAGGCGGCGGGCGCGCTGCTATGGCTCGACGCCGCGATTGCCGCCTATGGCGTAGTCCTTATGGTGCATTATCGTCGTCCCGTCATGATGGTTGAGCTGCTGCTTGTTGCCGCCGCGACGCCGCCGGTTGTTTACGTCATGGGTTCGGCGTGGCCCGCAGTCCTTATCGCGGAGGGCGCGTTCTTCCTGTTCCGCTCCGTCGCGGCGCTTTTGATGGACGTGCGCAACCGCCAGGAGGACATCACGGCGTTTTCGACGATCGAGACTATTAACGTGATCCCCGTCGGCATTCTGTATCTGGATTCGAAGGGCCGCCCGCTGCTCATGAACCGCTGCATGCGCAGGAACCTTGTGGAGCTTCACATGCCCACCGACCTGCACGACATGAGCGATACGTGGGGCGGTCTTCGAAAACTCAGTGCGCAGATGCCCGAGAGCAGCAAAAACCGCGTTCGAATCGACCTGGACCGCTTTGGGGAGGCACGTGCGGTGGTCGAGGTTTCCTCCTCCGAGATTCGTCTGTTCGCATGTGATGAGGTTATGGTTTCGGGCCGTCCCTTTGAGCGCATTATTGGCTTGGACGTGACGGAGTACGCGCATGCCCACGACCGTCTGGCGCAGGCCAATCACCTGCTTGAGCTTGCGGGTCAAGAGCTCCAGGCCCAGATCGAAGAAGTCAAAAAGGTTGCCGACAATGCGGCCTACCTGCGCATGCGTGCCCGCGTGCACGATGTGATCGGCCAGCGCCTGTCCATCCTTCATCGATATCTGGAAGAGGGGCGTCTGGATGACGAGTCGCTCGAGCAGATTGACCCGCTGCTGCGCTCGATTGCCGCCGACCTGCGTAGCGGTGGCGCTAGCGAGCCTGCGGAGCAACTGGGCGATATCGTTCATGCCTTTGGCCTGGTGAGCGTTCAGATCGATGTAGATGGATCGCTTCCGGACGATGCTCACGTCGCTGCCGCCTTTTTGCAGATTATCCGCGAGGCATCGACCAATGCCACCAAGCATGCGCAGGCCCACCAAGTCCAGGTGCGCCTGTGGCGGGAGGGGTCGGATGGCGGCGCCATTGCACACATGACGGTCTCAAACGACGGCGCGCCTGCCCCCGTATCGTATCGCGAGGGAACGGGTTTTCCAGGTATGAGGCATGTCGCGCAAAATCTGGGCGGCAGCCTGGAGGTCCATGCCGCCCCGCCCTTTACGCTTACGGTATCCATTCCGCTGAACTCCAACGCAACGGTCCAAAGGAGAAGCTCATGATTCGTATCCTTATCGTCGAAGACCAAGCCATCTTGCGCGAGAGCCTCGCGCGCTCCGTTGGCGACCAGCCCGACATGACCGTTGTTGCCGCCATCGCCGATGCCTCAGATGCCTTGGACGTTGCGCTCAAGGAGCGCCCGGACATGATACTGATGGATGTGTGCACTGAGCACGATTCCAACGGCATCGTGGCGGCGGCGCGCATCAAGGAGCAGCTGCCCGAGTGCCGCGTCATTATCATGACGGGCATGCCCGAGATTACGTTTGTGGATCAGGCGCGCGAGGCAGGCGTCGACAGCTTTGTGTACAAGAACGTCGGCATCGATGAGCTCTTTGCCGTGATGCGCTCCACGCTGGCGGGTTACTGCACGTTTCCCAAGCCGCCCGAAAGCATCTTTTCGGGCACGGCGGCGCTCGACGACGTTGAGTTGTCGATTTTGCGCCTTGCCTGCGAAGGCAAGAGCCGTCGCGAGATCGCGGCCGAGTTGTTTATGAGCGAGGGCACCATCAAGCGCCGCATCTCGGAGATTCTCAACAAGACCGGCTACGACAACATCATGCGCCTGGCCGTGCACGCGGTGACCGAAGGCAGCATCGTCCCCAATATGGAGCGCTAACGCTCGTTACCTATCGGCACAAAGCGACGGGGCCGCAGGATTATCTCCTGCGGCCCCGTCTGGCATGTGCGCGGATGTGTCCGCCAATCCGCGGCTGTCGTGGTCTGCCGTTACGCGATGGTTGCGCTGTAGGAGGCGACATCCTCGTAGGAATCGGTCAGGTAGGCGTCGATGCCGATGGTCGTGTTGACCAGGTCGTCGAGGCTATCGAGCTCGCCGCTCGAGAACGTGAATTCCTCGGTGGCGTTGGTGCCGGACATCAGGTGAGCCGAGAACCAGGGTTCCTTCATGGTGCCGTTGATGTTGGTCTTGCCGGAAGGAGCGTAGAAGGTCAGGTCCTTGTCGCTCTTGTTGGTGATGTTGACGACAAAACCGATGTCGCCCCACTCGTCCTTGAACTTCTCGGTGATGGTGATGGTGCACAGGTCGTCATCGGCAACGGTGACGGCGGGGGAGATTTCAATCTTCTGGACGTCGTCGTCTTCGACGGCCTCGTCGATCTCTTCTTCCTTCTCGGCCGCCTCGCGATCCTTCTTCACCGTGCCGGACAGGTCCTTGTCAGACTTGGTAAAGACAAGATTGCCGTCATCCTCTTCGAGGATGAGCTTGCCGTCCTTGAGCTTCATGTCATGTGACTCGTCTTCGGCGGTGATGGTTACGGTGGTGGCGTCCTTTGCCTCCCATTTAAGGTCGACGACTTCAAGGAACAGGTCGAGGGCACCTGTACCGTCTTCATCGAGGATCAGGATGCAGTTGACGCCCCACTCCTCGAGCATATCCATGTACTCGTCGGTCAGCTCTTCGCCCTCCAGGGTTCCACCCGAGAGTTCCCAGCTGCCGACGAAGTTGGCCTTGGGGTCTTTGCCGCCGCTGCTGCAGCCCGTCAGGGCAAAGGCGAGCGCCAGGACGCATGTCAGAAATGCGAGTACGGACTTTTTGAACGTTGTCTTCATGGTGTCCTCCTTTATCGAACGAAACCCATAGAAGCAAATGCGGGGGTGGCGGATCCCCCGCCAATTACCAGATAGAGGGGCTAGGGCCTGGGCGTTCCGCAGTTGCTGCAGAACTTGCCGCCGTTTTCGCTGCCGCAGTTGGGGCAGAACCACTTGGCCGGTGCCGGGGCGGGTGCGGGACTGCCACACTCGGAGCAGAACTTGCCGGTGTTGGTGGCACCGCAGCTGCAGGTCCATGTGCCGGCCGCAGGCGCGGCGGCGGGAGCCGGTGCCGGGGCGGGAGCAGGTGCCGGTTGCGGGGCGGCCTGCTGCTGTGCCTGGCCGGCGGCGAACAGCTGGCTGGCGTTCATGCCGCCCATGCCACCTGCCATGCCCATGCCCATAAAACCTGCCATCGCGCCGTTGGGATTGGCGGCTGCCGCGCGCATTGCGTCGCTCTGGGCGCTGGCAATGTTGGCTGCCGCCATGGTGGGATCGCGCATGACTGCGGCTTTCTGCAGATCCTTGATCATCTGCTCGTCCTCTTGCGAGGCGGCGATGGAGTTGACGCCAAAGCTCACAATCTCGACGCCGCGCAGGTCACGCCAATCGGCAGAGAGGACCTCGTTGAGCGCGCGGGCGAGCTCGGTGGTGTGACCGGGGATGGCGCTGTAGCGAATGCCCATCTCCGAGATCTTGGCAAAGGCGGGCTGCAGGGCGGTGAGCAGCTCGGACTTAAGCTGGCTGTCGATCTTGTCGCGCGTGTAGCTATCGGTCACGTTGCCGCACACGTTGGTGTAGAACAGCAGCGGGTTGGTGATGCGGTACGAATACTCGCCGTTGCAGCGCACGGAGATGTCGACGTCCAGGCCAATATTGTTATCGACCACGCGGAAGGGCACGGGCGAGGCGGTGCCGTACTTGTTGCCGATGATCTCCTTGGTGTTGATGAAGTAGACGCGCTGGTCCTTGCCCGCGTCGCCGCCAAAGGTAAAGCGGCTGCCGATATTGGCGAAGGTCTCCTTGATGGAGTCGCCCAGGTTGCCGCTAAAGACGCTCGGCTCGCTGCCGGTATCGAAGACGAACTCGCCGGGCTCCAGCGCGACCTCGATGATCTTGCCGTTTTGCACCACGAGCATGCCCTGGCCGTCGTTGACGGCGATGACGGAGCCGTTGGAGATGACGTTGTCCTCGCCATGCGTGTTGGAGCTGCGGCCGCCGGTGCGCTTAACGCCCTTGCAGGCCAAGACGTCAGCGGGCATCGATTCGCAGTAGATAAATTCCTTCCACTGGTCGGCCATGACGCCGCCGGCAGCTCCCAATCCAGCTTTCAAGAGTCCCATGGTGATCTTCCTTTCTCGTCAAAGTCCGGGTGGTATTGGTCGGATTGCTTAGTCGTCCTTGTCGTCCTTCATGACAACGGTGGTCTCGGTGTGGCTGAAGGTGTCGTGCTTCTCGACCAGGTCGAGCTCGCCGCAGTACTCGTCGGCGTGGGTCGCCTCGTTGGCCGTCTTGAGCTGGCCTACCAGCAGCACGTCTCCGATGATTACGATGATCAGCGGCGCGACGATGTTGATGAGGATGCCCTCGATATCAAAAGTGAGGTAATCCGGATCGAAGGCGTATTCCCCCATAAAGAGAATCTGGGAGAGGATAAATCCGATCACAAAGAACAGCAGCGAGGCGATGATGAGCTTGGGCTTGGAGCAGGGGAGCTCACCGACCATGCGGCCGGTCTGGCCGTTCATGGCAAACAGGTAGCTCTTGCCGTTCCACGAGGTGGAGAGCATCCAGACGGGGAACAGTGCGTAGTCGCTGTCTTCCCAGGTGTAGTCGAGTTGCTTGCTCTCGACTGAGGCATCGTCGTACTCATCGATAACGGTCTCGCGCAGGGCCGAGATCGTGCTCTCTTCCATACGGCGTTCGGCGCGCGCCTTGCAGGTATCGCAGTCCTCGTCATAGCGGTTGGCGATGTAGCCGGGCATGTAGGCGACCGAGAACGGGCGCAGCGCATCGTAGTCAAACGGTTCGATGGCGTCCATGTGGCCGTCGGGCATCTTGGACGATCCGTCGACGGGCACGCGCTCAAACGAGATATTGCCTTTGCGGTAGGCATCGTAGTGGTCGGTGGTCGTGACGGTGCGGTCGGATTCCTCGGTCACGGTCTCGTTGGTTGCGTCAAAGTGCACTTCGCCGTCCACGCGGGCGCCGTAGAGCCAAAACGGCACGTAGACGCCTTGGACTTCGTCGATGTGGTTGCCGGTGACAAAGCTCTTGGGCAGCAGGATCTTGCCCTTGTAGTGCTCCTTGAGCGCGGCCAAGACATCGTCGCGCCCGAGCTTAAACGGAATCACCAGGTCGGGGGAGAAGTCGCCCGAGAGCTGACCAGGTGCCACGGCGGGGTTGCCACAGTACGGGCAGGTGGAGACGGCGACGGTGCCGTCCGAGATCAGCTCGGCGCCACACGACGAGCAGATATAGCCGGCGTTTTGGGCCAGTTCCTGCACCGCATCGTCGGATGCGGGCTTGGATGCTGCGGCCGCCGCATCGGCTTTGGCATCTGCCTTGTCCTGGCGCTCGCGATAGAGAGCCTCGACCTCTTCGACTTCAAAGCGCGAGTCGCAGTAGTCGCAGACAAGCTTTTGCTCGGCGCTGGCAAAATGCAGCGGGCCGCCACAGGCAGGGCACTGATAGTTAACGCTTTCGAAGGCCATGATCGGTCCTTTCCGAGCCGAGGGCTATGCGCCGATGGCGCCGCCGCAGTATTCGCAGCGCCCACTGGCATCGGGAATGGTGGTGGCGCCGCAGAAGGGGCAGGTCACCGCGGTCTTGGGGGCCTTGGCGGCAACGACGCTATCGCGCGTCTCCTGACGCAGCTGCACCAGCGCGTCGCGAACCTCGGTTGCCTGACGTTTGGCCTCGCGGTACTCGATGGATCCGCGCTGCTCGATGGTGGAGTCGTTCACGCGCAGGTCAATCTCGGTAAAGTACGGCGTGTTGACGTGGATGGTCAGATTGAAGTCGTAATCCAGGTCGTAGCGCGGCGGGTCATAACTCTCACGCTCGCCGTCCTTGGTCTCACGATAGATCTCGGTGCGGTGCTCATCGATGTCCATGTCGCAGCCGAGTACCTGAGAGAACTCGATGATGTCGGGGTTGGCGTCACGCCAGCGCGTCTGCGAAGTAATGATTAGCAGGCCCGCGTCCTCGTCGAGCATAATATTGGTGCGCCCGGCCGAGAGCGTGCGCGTGGGGTTGAACGATGCCAGGCGCTCGGCATTGGCCTCGCGATAGGCGAGCTGCTCGCGAATGTCGTCCGCGGTGCTAGAGCGATAGCCTCCAAAGAAGGGAGAGAGCTTGCCGACGCACTCTTTGCACAGGTAGCCTTCGTTGATCTTGGTCTTACCTAGAAGTCCCAGCTCGGTACCGCAAATCGCGCACTCTTTCTTCTCGAACATCTTGTCAAAGAAGCCCATGATTGCCTCCCATCAACAGGTAGCGTGTGTCACTTTTGATGATGGGGGAGTGTGCGATCTTTCACGATACCCAGACGGCTCAAGAGGTCTCCACAACTGGGACACATGGCCCATTTTTCATCCCCAAATAACTTGCGGTGAAATAGTTCCTAAATGGCGGCCTTAGAAGGCCAAACAGGAACTATTCCACCGCAACTTCTGGGTAGTCATTGGGGACGTACTTAAATGAGTAGCAGTTGGGGACACTCCATGCCGAATGTGGGCGCCGTCCTTGTTATGCCACGGTCACGGCGACCTGGGCGTAGCGGGTGCAGGGGCGCTCGGCGCGAGTTTTAACGCTGAGGGTGAGCACGAAGCGGTCGCCGGGCTGCGCGTCGGCGGGCACGGTGAACGTGACTTCCGCCGCGCATTCCTGCCACAGCGACAGATCTTGGGCGCCTGCATAGCTCGTTGGCCCCATGGCGACATTCCAATGCGCGTCGAAGCTCCTGCCATCGGGGTCGACGATGGTCGCTGCAAGAGCAACGCGCTCGCCGGCTGCGGCGCTGCGGTCGGACGTAGCCTCGGCAACATGCGCCGGATGCGAGCAGGACGCCGGATCATGGGCGCACCACTGCGCGCGGGCGGCAAAGTCCTCCTGATATGCACGCAGGTAGGGATTGGGGTTGCCGTCCACCGGCGTGCCCATGGCGGCAAAACCGGCGGGCGCATCCGAGTCGGGATGCCCGTCAAGGAACATGCGGCCGAGCAACGTGTCAAAGTCGCGGTTATCGATGCCGCGCAGACCAAACGGCAGCAGCGGAATATAGGTCATCGAGTCGCCCTCGGCCATAAAATCGCCGCGCTCAATCTGCATTGCGGGTATGCCTTCCAAGCCCCAATCCAAGCGGGCATGCTTGCCAAACTGGAATCGCTCGGGCTCGTTCTCGTAGACCTTGCCATCGCCATAGAGCATATAGCGCGCCATGAGGGAGCCGTTACCCTGCGTGAGATTCTGCTCAGGCCAGGGAGCCTGGAACAGCGGCAGCGTATCGGGCTGAGCCATCTTGGCATCAACGTAGCCGCCGTACATATAGGGCACGCACCAAAAGATGAGCTCGGGAAAAAGCTCGCGTCCATGGTCGAGCCACGAGTTATCCTGCCCCACGCCATCGGCAACGCCCATCACACGCACCTTCTGATAGACACGCTCCTGCACAGAAGGCCACTCAGGCGTATCGCGATATCGCTCAGCAATACTCATGAGCGCACGAACGATCGTATTCATACCGCCCCAGCTGAGCAGCCAAAGCGTGCGCGGATCATCATCCAAAATCGCTTGAGCAATCACACGCGAGCCATCAGTTTCCGCGCGCACATCGCCCTCAAAGGCAACGTTCCCAGCAAAGGTACGCTCAATCATCTGAGCCGGCGAGGGAAACGGCGGCTCACCGGCCGCAGTCGCATTAGCCTGCAACTGCGGCCAAGCCTGGGCATATTCATTACTCCAGAGACTCTCAATCCAATACTCAGGAAACGGCCGATACTCACAAAGCTCCCCAGCCGTGGGATCGGGCTCATGAGGCACAACATCCCACTCATAAGAGCGACGCCCTTTAGTCCGCCAATGCGGATTCACATCACCGAGCGTATGCACGCCATCCCCAAGAAAGTGATACTGCGAAGCCGTATACACCACAGCCTGCACATCAAGCAAGTTAAGATACAGAGCCAAATGAACGAGCGAGTTCATATCATCGACTTCCATATCAGTAGTAACAATCACCCGAGTTAAATCGCGAGTCATAAGAAAGCTCCAACCAAAATCATTTCAGCCAGTTACGCGCAAGGCAAGACGGGACCCACGTCCCCATCGCCGTCAACCCGGCGGCCCGCCGGAAGCGCTCACCCAGGGTCAACAGCAACGGAAACGCAGCGGGGCCGAGGGCTTACCTCTGAAAATATTCCGCAGGGGGCGGCCCGGTTGCACAGCGCGAAGCGCGTGGTGCAACCGGGCCGCATGCCCGAGGACATTTTCAGAGGTAAGCCCTCGGCCCCGTGATGGGATAGATTACCTGTCGACCCTGGCCGACCACTCCCAGCAGCCCACCGGCTCGCCGTCGATGAGTACGTTGCCCCCGTCGAAGTCTTGATAACACAGGTCGTTGAATTGGTGGATCCACACGCCATGGTTGAACGTCTTCTTGGGCGAGCCGTCGGCCTCGCGGTAGCGCCCGGTCAGGTCCTCGACATGGCTAAAGTACGTGAGGTGCACGTTGGCGCCGACAGCGCGCAGGCGAGCCGTGAGCGGCAGCACGGTCTCCTGCGGGATCACGAGCTCATCGCCCTTGGAGTGCGTAAACCACAGCGGCGTCTTGGCAAGGGCGGTCACGTCCTCGTCCGTGGCGTTGTACCACGGCGCGCAGCAGGGAAGGCCCGCCGCGAAGAAATCGGGGTAGTCGGCGCACAGGCGCAGCGTCATAAAGCCGCCGTTGGAAAGGCCAGCGACCACGATACGGTCGGTGTCGATGCGGTCGGCATGCTCGGCGACAAACTCGTCGATGAGCGCCTTAATGACGGGGGAGTAGATGCTCTGGTTGGAGTGGCCGAGCTGCTCAGTGCCGTTGTCCATCCAAAACGTGGGCGACTGCGGCACGAGAACCCAGGCAAAGCCGCCAAAGTAGCGTTGGATCTGCGCCTGGCTGATGGCCGTCACGCGGTTGCCGATATAAGCGCGTGTGGCGCCCTCGCCTTGCGTAGCGCCCTTGCCCTCGCCAGCGCCGTGCAGGTACACCACGAGCGGGGCCTTCTGGGGCACGACTGTCGTTTCGGGCGCGAAGGGGTTGAAGCAGGCGGAGTCCTCGGCCTTAAAGCTGGGCTCAAAGAAGCCGTACTCGAGCGCGATGCCGTTGACGGCGGTCTTTTGCGTGGCATTGCTCCAGCCCTTGAGCGCGGGACAGATGTCGCCGCGGCAGGTGTCAAAGACCAGGCCGCAGGTTGGATCGTCACCGTCATTGCCGGGAAGGGCCGCGAGCTGCGTGATGCGCAGCTGGTCGTCGAGCAAGCGCGAGCCCATCACGCTGCCCTCGATCTTCTTGGTCAGGCGCTGCTCGGCGATCTCGAGCGCCACATGGGTGCCAAAGGCGAGCCTGCGTCCGCACTCATCGCACGGATAGGCGGCGAGGACGTCGACATAGCCTACGGAAGGTGCGGCGTGGTCGGCGCCGCGCTCTTTGCGCATCAGGATCTCGCCCGTGCGTTCATGGCGCTCTACATATATATGGAAGGTGCGCGCATCGATATCGTTGGCGCGAACGGTGCACGGCAGGTCGAGCACGACTTTGCTGATCCAGGGGCCAAAGTCTCCCAGCGTGGTGACGGTTGCGTAGGTGCACGATTTGAGTTCCATGAGCTGCCTCCTCTGCGCCGCGAGTGGTAAACATTAGCGGCAATACAACTTAAACATGTTTAGTTTAATGCAGAGCTACAGAACAGGCAGATGAACTCGGTAAACGGTCAAAATGAACACTCAACAAATTACTAAACATTCGTTTATCACCATTTAGCAGGGCTTTTGTTGATGGGTCAACAAAGAATAGAGGTGTTTACCAAATTAAAAGACCACGTAAATAGGCATTTAGCAGCAGAGCGTCAAATAGACAATCCCTTACCGTTCAAGTACGTTCACCCCCGATTTCCTACCGTTCACCGGACTACAGACGGCAAAATTGCCACAAATTAGACGTTCCGTGTAAACTAAAGCCCGTAAACGTTCAGTAAACACATTGTTTACGACAGCGTATCCAAGGGTTCGGTGGCCGTAAGGGGTTATAGTCGCCGAGCCAAAGGCGTGCCTACGCCCAAACGAGTAGGCACACGATGATATGGGGAGGGGTCCCATGGCAGTAGATAACAAGCAGATTGCCACCGATGTCCTCGAGCTCGTGGGCGGTGCGGAGAATGTTTCCGTCGCCACCAACTGCATGACGCGTCTGCGTCTGACGCTCAAGGACAACAACAAGGCCGACGTGGAGAAGATCAAGAAGGTCAAGGGTGTTCTGGGTTGCCAGTTCGCCGGCAGCCAGCTCCAGGTCATCATCGGCCAGAACGTGCCCAAGGTGCTCGCCGAGTTCGTCGCCATGTCCGGCGTCAAGCAGGGTGCCGCGGTCGACGAGAACCTCGATGCTCCCAAGGAGAAGTTCGAGCTCAAGAACCTGCCGAACATCATCCTCGACTATCTGTCGGGCTCCATGACCCAGCTGATCCCGCTGCTCATGGCCGGCGGTCTGTTCCGCACCATCGCTGCGGTCCTCGGTCCCACCATGCTCGGCGTTCTCTCTGACACCGATCCGACCTACACGTTCCTCTACACCACCCTGTACGAGGCCACGTTCACCTTTATCCCCATCTACCTGGGCTATGCCGCCGCTAAGAAGCTCGGCGCCTCCCCGGTTCTGGGCATGCTCCTCGGTGGCGCCCTCATGGCCCCGTCCGTCGTGAGTGTCGCGACCCAGGATGGCGGCGGAATCATCTCCGTCTACGGCATTCAGATCGCCGCTGCCAACTATCAGCAGTCCGTCCTGCCGATTATCCTTTCGGTGCCTGTCCTCTACTTCGTCGAGAAGTTCTTTAAGAAGGTCATGCCCGACGTGCTCTCCACGGTCTTCACGCCGTTCTGCACCATGATCGTTACCATCCCCATCGCCTTCATCGTCCTCGCCCCGCTCGGCAACGAGATCGGCAGCCTCATCGCTAACGCCCTCTTCGGTCTCGCTGACATGGGTGGCATCGGTATCCTGCTCGTCATGGCCGTCCTCGGCGCCTTCTGGCAGCTCTTCGTGGTCTGCGGTATGCACATGCCCGTCATCCTGCTCGCTCAGGTTCAGATCATCGCTGCCGGCTACGATCCCTTCGTCTTCGTTTCCACCAACTGCGCTATGGCCGCTGTCTGGGGCTGCGCCTTCGGTGCCTTCCTCAAGATGAAGAACCCCGACGAGAAGGGTCTTGCCCTGGGCTACGTCATCTCCGCCATCGCCGGCGGCGTCACCGAGCCCGCACTCTTCGGTATCCTCATGCGCTTCCGTCGCACCATGTTCGGTATGTTCATCGGCGGTGCCATCGGCGCTGTGTTCTCCGGCCTCATGGGCGTTACCTATTACCTCGCTGGCGGTGCCTCCAACTTCCTGGTCTTCACCAACTACCTGCAGGGTGGCCAGATGAACACCGTCTGGGCTATCGTCGGTATGGCAATCTCCTTTGTCATCGCCGCTGCCGTCGTCTTCGTCGCCGGCTTCTCCAAGGAGGAGCTCGCCGAGATGGAGGCCTAAGGCCAAGCCATTCGGTCGCATACGACCTTACCTACACGACAGGGCCCCGTCAGGCGCAAGCCCGGCGGGGCCCTTCTTGCAAGGTAGACTGGAGTGGGCAAGTGGTGTCCGCCCGCAGGGGTTTGTTAAACGGCGGGGGCTTTCGCATCAGGGGTTACCGCGAAAGCTTCTGCCGGTTCGCAATTCCTTTATCGAGCGAAAGGACATGCAGATGAGTTTGGGAAAACTGACCGTCAACGGTCGTCAGGACGGTTTTTTGTGCGAGGGCAAGCCGTTCTTTTGGTTTGCCGATACGTGCTGGAGTGCGTTTACCAGCATCCCCGAGGCCGACTGGGACTACTATCTGACCCGCCGCGCCGAGCAGGGCATGAACGTGCTGCAGATTAACACGCTGCCGCAGTGGGATCGCTGCTGCCCCGATCTGGGCATTTGGCCCTATGCCAGCGAGGATGGCGTGCGCTTTGATTGGTCTCAACCCAACCAGGCGTATTGGGATCGCGCCGCCGCCATGTGCCGCGCTGCCGTCGAGCACGGCATTCGTCCGGCGCTCGTGCTCATGTGGTGCAACTACGTGCCCGGTACCTGGGGCGCTAAGATCGCCGAGCGTTGCGGTGCCGAGGTTATGCCGCGCGAGGAGGTCCGTGCCCACGTTGCCCGCGTCGTCGAGAACCTGGGCGAGTTCGATCCCGTCTATGTGGTGACGGGCGACACGGACTTTGCCGGTGACGAGGCGATTGCCTATTACGAGGATGCGCTCGACGAGGTTGCGAAGCGCGCGCCCGAGGCCCTGCGTACCATGCACATCAATCGCGGTAACCGCACGATTCCCGCGCAGTATTTGGACCGCCTGGACTTCTATATGTTCCAGCCCGGCCACAACTACGAAGGCCAGCCCGAGGCCTGGCACCTGCCGCAGGACTTTATCGCCAGCTATCCCAAAAAGCCGATGGTCAACTCCGAGCCCTGCTACGAGCAGATGGGTGCGTCGCGCAACGTGTACTGGCGTTTTACCGCGCAGGACTGTCGCGCGAGCGTGTGGTCTTCGATCCTTGCCGGCGCCAGCGCGGGCGTGACCTACGGCGCCCACGGCGTTTGGAACTGGCAGACATCGCGCAGCCAGGGTTCGGTGCTGGGCGAGGGCTTTGACATGCCGTTCCGCTGGCAGGAGTGTCTGCAGTTTGCGGGCGTGTGGGATTTTGCCGCCATCGAGCACGTGCTTGCCGGCCTGGGTGCCACGGCTAGCGACGACGCTCTCGCCGTTATCCCGGCACAGGAGCTGCTCGATGACGCGCGCGAGTCCATCCGTGTGGCGCGTATTGGCGAGCGTGTCGTCACCTATCTGCCGCGCACCACGGCACTTACGTTTAAGCTCGATAGTGCGCGCGGCTGGTCGGCGACGGCCCTCGACATGGAGGCCAAGCGTATCGCCAAGCTGCCCGTTCGCGACAATGGCGACGGCACCGTGCGCGTGGCTCAGCATTCCTTTGAGCACGACGCCCTGGTGATCCTGACGCCCGAGCACTAACGCTCGAGCTTCGATCCCGAGTTGCTCCCTCGGCCCGGGCACCTCCCTCCCTTTTCCGATATCAACAACCCAGTCCCCTTTATATGTTGCGGTGGAATAGTTCCTAAATGACAGCCCGGGCCGGTCAAACAGGAACTATTTCACCGCAACTGCTGTTGGGGCATTTGCGCCGGATGCGTAACAGTTCGGGCATTGCGTGGATACTAAGACCCATTCTCCATTAAAATGGTTTTCCGGACATCTAAGCGGGTGGGGGTTACCATGAGGGACCTGGGAGACACAACCGCATATTTGCGCCGGGGCATACGGAAGATTCTGTGCCTGGCGCTTTTCTTTTTCACGTTTTTGGCCGGCGAGTACCTCTTTGACGTGCGCGTGGCCGAGTTTGTGCCGGCGAACGAGGTCGTTATCTACGAGAGCATCGTCGTCGGCGCGAGCGTGATCGGCTATTTTGTGCGTCCTCTCCTGTACTATCGCCGTCCCCAGACAATCGATGCAACGAGCGATATGACGGGCGTGCTGCTGGTGTCGGCATTGCTGCTGCTGATTATGGCGGCGCAGTTTCAGGTTGTGATTGCGGGCGGTCTGGTGGCGTGCTGCGCCCTGGGCTACTGCGGATCGACCGCTCATGCCAATCTGGCGCGGCGTTTTGCGCAGACGCCTTGTCTGGCACGTGCCGTGGCGGTTTCTTATGCTGCGGGCATTTTGGTACAGGTGCTCAACCATATGGTGATGCCTGCGGGCATTCCTCAACAGTTTGTCCTTATTGCCTGTGCGATTGCGCTGGTTGGGCTGCTTCACGGTGCCCGCCGAGCTAAATTACGCGATGAGTCCGCGCCCGAGTTCGAAGCCGAGATTGCCGAGCTATCGGTCGATGCGTCGGAGCATGGCGCCAAGTGGCGCGATAATCCCGAGGCAAAGGCGGCCTTCCAGGGTGCCGTAGTGCGCTTGACGGTGGCGACCGCCTGCCTCACCGGCGTATTCGCGGCTCTCAATGCCGGTCTTACGACCTCGCATGCCGCCGGCGCTATCGATCTGGGTGACTGGCCGCGCTTGCTGCTGGTTGTGAGTGCGCTTGCTGCCGGCGCCCTGTATGACCTGCGCGGACGCTCGTATATGAATATCATCATGACGTGCGCCGCAATGCTGTCCACGCTCTCGTTCTTTGTGCTTATCACCGATGGCAACGGCGGCAATGCGCTCGCCGCCACGATTATCTTTTACCTGGGCACGGGCTTTTTCGTGGTGTTCTTCACCGCGAAGTTCGCCGCGATTTCGATGTATGCCCGCTGGTCGTATCTGTGGCCGTGCATGGGCCGCGTCATCAACAACATTTGCTCAATGCTTGTGACGGCTCCGGCGGTGGCGATCATCTCGAGCCAAAACGTGCTGATGGCGGTGGGTGTCGTACTCGTGCTGTTTGTCGGCATTGCGATCTCGCTGTTGGGGCAGTTTGGACAAGGCGTTGAGGACGAAGCGGGTCACAGGGGGCTGGCGTTTGCCACCGACGATCTTGGCGTGAGCCGTGCGCCCGATCAGGTCGACACGGTGTCCCTGGAGACACCGGAGCTTTCGTTTGACGATCGACTCGACGGTTTTGTAGCCGCCTTTGGACTTACCAAGCGCGAGCGCGATGTACTGGAGGCGCTGGTCGTATCGGACGACAGCGTGCAGGACGTTGCGGCAGCGCTCTTCCTTTCGCGTTCTACGCTCTACCGCCATATCGCCTCGATCAACAAAAAGACCGGTGCCGCCTCGCGCGTGGCCCTCATCAATTTCTTCTGGTCCTGGACACCCCAAGACTAGCCAAAACCACCACGAAGGGGACAGGCACCTTTGTGGTGGTTTTACCTGCAAAAATATGAATATGAGACATTTGTCACCTGCCGTTTTGGCGCTCAAAGGCATATGAATGTGATGTTGAGCGGAGCAGAACGGAAGGGGTGGGCCTATGGCGTCTCGTGGTTGCTCGTCTAATAAAATTGCGGGCGCGCTTATCGCCGTGGTGGTCCTTGCTGCGGCGGTGACGCTTGTGCGGGCATACGGCTTTGGTGCCCGTGCCGACCAGGGAAAGAACGCCGCGCAAGCGTTGCTGAACGATTGTGCTGCCGATCCGGTGGCAGTCAAGCTTATCGAGGACGGCGAGGCGCGGACGATCTATGAGACCGACGATGCCGAGCTGGTCGCATCGACTTTTGCCGCGCTCGACGATTGCACCGTGGGAGGTGCGGTGGATGAGCGGATGAGCGATGCCGGTCGCACGCTCGTCTTTGTCTATGAAGACGGCTCGGAGCAATCGGTGGAGTTCGAGGGCGGGAATATCGTGCTCGACAAGACGGCATATCGCCTTGACGGTGCCGATGAACTGTGGCGACAGCTAGCCGCCATCAAGAACAGCCAATGAAATGAGGGGTGTACGGGATGAGTGATTTGAGATTCTGCCCGGCGTGCGGGATGCAGCTGCCGCGGGTCGCCGGCGTGCCGGTGCGATTTTGCCCGGGCTGCGGTGTTCGGCTTGAGAGCGTTGAGGATGACCCGGGTGTCGCGGAACACGCAAATGGGGCGGCTGCCGATGATGGCGCGGGCGAAGGTTGTGAGCCGAGCGCGAACGCGCCGGTCGATGTGCCGATGCAGGATGCCGACGCCGCGTCGCCGGTCCGCGACGTGGCCGCAGCGGATGCTCCCCGCGTCGGCGACCTTGAGCTCCACACCGCATGCGATGCCTCTGGCGGCCAAGCGCTCGCGCAAGTGGCGCTGCCGCGGGGTTGGCGTATCGAAGAGGCGCATCTTGAGCGCAGCAGTAGTTTCGACTGCCCGATTTCAGTTGGCGTGACGGCGGCAGGCCCGGCGGGCGAACGCATCATGTATCGCTCCGAGCTCTGCTACGTGGACGCGGGCGCCGTTGCCAAGCGTATCCCCACGCAAACCGAGCGCAAGGCGTTTGTGCACGTGGAGGCGGCGTGCGACGAGTTAGCTCAAGCCTGCGCGGCGCAATTGGGCGCACGGGCGGAGGTTGTGGCCGAGCAACCCTATCCGTCGAGCGCGGCAGGCGATATTGAACATGAGCGTGCTCGCGTAAAGCGCGAGGCTGCAAACGACTTTGCGATTCAGGGCTTTTCGATGGAACCGAGCGATGTGGTCTATGAGTGCCGCATGCGTCGATATCGGCTCGCGGGCGTCCCGGCGCCTACCGAGCTTGCAGTGGCGGCAAAGGTCGAGGGCTATGTAGTCTCGATCGGTGGAGTCGCGGGTTCTGTGGGTAAAGGCGTTGCCGCCGGGGCCGAGGCGCTGCTGGGCGCGGGCCTTTCGAGCGGACTGATCGGTGGCGTTCTGGGTAAGCGCCTGCGCGAGCGCCAGGCGGCTGCGGCGGCGGGTCAGCGCGCCGCGAAAGATCAGGCTCCGGATCAGGGCGATTGCCCAGACGGGGCGCCGTTCAAGCTGGGCGCGGCAGACCTGTTGCAGTGGCGTATCAGGGACAGCTTCTGCCTGGTTGCGCCGGAAGGCCGTCTGGACGAGGCGGCCTCCACGGCGCTTGCCTCAATGGCGTCGACTCTGCGGCTCAACCCGTCGATTGCGCGCGAAGCGTGCGCTCAAAAGCAGCAGATGGTGCTCGAGCAGCGTCAGCGCACGCAGATGAACATCGCCCAGCAGCAACAGCAGTTCGCGGCCTGGCAGCAGATGCATGCCTCGCAGCAGGCGGCGTTCGACAGCTACCAGCAGGCTTGGTTTGAGCGCAGCGATCGTCAACACGCCGCGAATATGGCCGCCAGCGCGGCCAATTTCTCCAGCGCAGGTGTGGGAACGGGCGCGGCGTCGTATTCCGATGCCATCCGCGGGGTCAACCATTACACCAGGCCCGACGGTACCGATGTCGAGGTTTCGGTGATGGCGGATCAAGCTTGGGTGAACGGCTCGGGCGACGTGATCGGCACGCGCGATGGCTTTGAGCCCGGTTTTGGCTGGACGGAGCTGCCCCGTCAATAGCGTGAGTGGGCTACGGGAGGATCGGTGTCGAGGCGTTGCTCGGCGCTGTGATAAGAAACGGGAAAGGAACAACGATGAGGGAGACGGTTATTTCGCGCACGGCGTTTGTCGCGGCCGCGGGAACGGCGTTGCTGACGCTTGCGGGATGCGGCGGACAGCAGGCGCAGGACACGACGGGTTTTAACGACGATCGCCCGGTAAAGGACAAGATGGATGCGGGCTCGTCATCGGGTGATTCCGGTGATGCGGGCGGCGGTGCGGACACAGACAGCGGCTCGGCGGACGCGTTCGATACGTGGTCGGATGACTGCTGGGATGCGCACCGCAACATCAGCATCGCAGCGTTGCTCGAGCTTAAGGGCTGGCAGTTGCAGGAATTTGCGTCGCAACAGGGCTATACCTGGCAAGGTGCGCTCGAGATGTACGAGAACGAGGCAGGCCGCGTGCTCAGCGTCTGCAATATCAGCAAGGACGGCGCAACCGAATGGCTCGGTGAGGACGAAATCGGAAAGCTCGACAAGGGCGGAACCGGGAGCACCGTGATGTTTACGCTGCAACTTGCGGGCTATTCGAGCTGCGATGATGTTATCGCGGGCTTTTCGGTGCCGGTTGAGGACCGGGCGCAGATCACCTCGGGCTCGTGGATTGCGTGCGTCTACGGTTCCAACATGGCGCGTCACGTTGCCATGGTGAGCCCGATGGAAAACGGTGACTACCGCCTGGACCTCATTACCGAAGAGGCTATCAAGACCGGTACGTTTACCCAGGGCGGCGGTGCCCCTACGATTAACGAGTTTTGGCAGGAGAAGACCGGACGCGCGCTCGGCTAAGTGCGATGCGGCCAATAGCATAGCGAAGGACGAACATGATGAACGAGATGACGATGAGCCGTGCGGCTTTTGTGGCGGGCGCGGGCGCGGCGGCTTGCGCGCTGGCTGGCTGCTCGGGCACAACGGGCGGCGCCAAAGCAGCGAGCACGGCGGACGCCGCCTGCGTGGACGACAATGCCAACGTGACGGTCTATGCCGCGATCAACTTGGCTGGTGCCGATCTGGTGCGCCTGCTCAAACATCAAAATTATGAGTGGCAAGGCGAGAACGTGGGCTACGGCGCCGTCGATGACGCGGGATTTTTCGCCTTTACCTTTTCCAAAGTTTCGGACGATGTGGACGAACTTGCGAACAGCGCGACACCGCTTTCGGAGTCCGAGTACGAGGAGCTTGAACCGGGCGGCGGAGACGAAAACGTCGCGATTCTGCTCTCGGTGGGCGGCTATACGAAGGGCGAGCGGGCGCTCATCGGCGCGATTGGCGATGCGGCGATGGTGCAGGAGAAGTGCACGATTGACGATGCCTTGTATTGGCTGGTCAAAGCGCTTGACGGCCACCGTTACGTGATTATGGCCGACGACACCGAAGACGATGGCGACAGCGCTCATGACATCTATATCTACAATGAGGCTTTTATTCGAACCGGTTACTTGAGTGGCGGCGACCAGATCGATATCGATGAACTCTGGAGCCGCCTGGCCAACGCCTCGTAACGCCCCAAAACCACCGCAAAGGGGACAGGCACCTTTGTGGTGGTTCAATAAGTTGCGGTGGAATAGTTCCTGAATAAGACTTGGGGGTCTTAAACAGGAACTATTTCACCGCAACTGCTGAGGGGACGGGTTGTGGAAACGGCTGCCGTGGTGGACTCGGGCTGTCTGTTACAGCAGCTCGCCGTGGCGGGCGATGTAGCGGTGCTTGGCCAGCTGGGTCAGCGCAATATAAGCGGCGACGATGCCGATGAGCAGTGCAAAGAAGCTCGTCGGCAGCGGCATGAGGCCCAGTGCATCGGCGATAGGGCTTGCCGGCAGCCAGGTGACAAGCGCCAGCCCTAGCACGGTGAGCACGCACAGCGCGGGGGCGGCGTGGTCGCGCGGGCTCGGCAGGCGCGGGGAGCGCAGCATGTGGACCACGAGCGTCTGCGACCACATGGACTCGACAAACCAGCCACTCTGGAAAATCGCCGCAAAGGTCGCCATGCCGGCAACATTGCCCGCGGCGGCAAGCTCTGCCCAGCTCGCGCCCACGGCAGCGGGGCACACCACAAAGAAGAGCGCGGCGAACGTCACGATGTCAAACAGCGAGCTCACGGGGCCCAGTTCGAGCATAAAACCCTTGATGGACGCGGCGTCCCAGGCGCGCGGGCGGGCAGTCCAGGCGTCGTCGACGGTGTCCCACGGCAGCGCGATGCACACGATCTCGTAGACCAGCGACAGCAGCACCAGCTGCAGGGCGCTCATGGGCAAGAATGGCAAGAACAGGCTCGCGACGGTCACGGATAGCACGTTGCCAAAGTTGGAGCTCACCGTGGTCTTGAGGTACTTGAGCAGGTTGCCGTAGGTGCGGCGGCCTTCGATGATGCCGCGCTCGAGCACGCCCAGGTCCTTCTGGAGCAAGATGATGTCGGCGGATTCCTTGGCGATGTCGACGGCCGAATCGACCGAGATGCCGCAGTCGCTCGCACGCATGGCGGCGGCGTCGTTGATGCCGTCGCCCATAAAGCCCACGGTATGGCCGAGCAGTTCACGCATGACGCGCACCAAGCGCGCCTTCTGCAGCGGCGAGAGCTTGGCAAAGAGATGGGTCTGCTCGGCGCGCTCCGCCAGCTCGGCGTCGTCGAGCGCATCGATCTCGGAGCCCAGCAAAACGTTGCTTGCGTCGATGCCAATCTGCTCGCAGACGGTGGCGGCGACGCGGTCGTTGTCGCCGGTCAGGACTTTTACCGCCACGCCCTTGGCCTCGAGGGTGGCGACGGCGCCCGCGGCGCTCGCTTTGGGCGGATCGAGGAAGGCCAAAAAGCCCATCAGCACCATGTCGCACTCGTCGGCGATGCCAAACTCGCCCACGGTGCGCGGGTTGGTCTTCTGCGCCACGGCGATCACGCGCAGGCCCTCGGCATTGAGGTCTGCTACCTGCTTGCGAATCTGGGCGAGCTTTTCGTCGGTAAGCGGCTGGGCGGTACCGTCGACCTCGATGTAGGAGCAAATCTCGAGCATTTCCTCGGCAGCGCCCTTGGTGACCATCTGAGTCTTGCCTTGGGCATCGGCGACCACCACGCTCAGGCGACGGCGCGAGAAGTCGAAGGGCACCTCGTCGACCTTGGTGTAGCGGTCGCGCAGGCTCTGGCCCAGCATGGAATCGGGCGCGACGGCCGAAGGGGTCATGTCGGCGCGGTCGATCACGGCCAGGTCGATGAGGTTCTTGAGGCCCGTCTGGAAGAAGCTGTTCAAAAACGCATGGCGCAGCACACGCGCGTCCTCGTTGCCGTCGGTGTTGAGGTAGCGCTCGAGCACGATGCGGTCCTCGGTGAGGGTGCCGGTCTTGTCGCAGCACAGTACGTCCATAGCGCCGAGGTTTTGGATCGCAGGCAGCTCCTTGACGATGACCTGACGGCGGGCAAGGTCCTTGGCGCCCTGCGACAGGCTCGTGGTCACGATGACGGGAAGCATTTGCGGCGTGATGCCCACGGCCACGCTCGTGGCGAACAGCAGCGCATCGATGACGTTGCCCTTGGTGGCGGCGTTGATGGCAAAGACTGCCGGCGCCATGACGAGCATCAGGCGCACCAGCAGCATCGAGACGCTCGAGACGCCGCGGTCGAACGCGCTCTTCTCGCCGCGCCCGTTGAGCATCTTGGCGATGCCGCCCAGGTAGGTGTCCGAACCGGTGGCCACGACAAGCGCCATGGCGGTGCCGTTTTGCACGGAGGTGCCGGTAAAGACGATGTTCTTGCAGGCGGAGAGCGGCAGCGTGGAGCTGTCGGCGCCTTCGACGACGGTGGCGACGGCGGTCTTCTCGACGGCCTCGCTTTCGCCGGTGAGGGCGGACTCGATCACAAACAGGTCGCGTGCGGTGATGATGCGGGCATCGGCCGGCACCATGTCGCCGGCGGAGAGGCGGATCACGTCGCCGGGGACGAGCTCGTCGAAGGGTATCTCGATGCGCTCGCCGTCGCGCAGGGCGGTGCAGGTGTTGGAGACCAGGTCCTTGAGGGCCTCTGCCGCATTGCCGCTGCGTGCTTCCTGGATAAACTTCATGCCGCCCGATACCAGTAGCATGATGCCGATGACGATGACCGTGGAGGGGTCGCGCTGCGGCTCGGGCACGGCGAGCACGTCGATGTAGAGCGAGACCAGCGCGAGCGCGGCGAGGATGCCGGCGAAGGGGTCGATGAAGGCGTCGGCGATGTGGCGGGCAAGTGTCTTGGTCGGCGCCTCGATGGTGTTGGGACCGGCGCCGTCCAGGCGCTCGGCGGCCTGCCCGGCGGTGAGGCCGTCAGCCGTGGCGTCGAGCAGCAGGAGGGAGTCCTCGGCGCTATGGGTTGCGGCAAAGATGGTGTTCTTGGCAAGGCCGGCGTGAGCGGCAGGGCGCGCCGTGCGGCGGCGCTTGGAGATGACTTCGAGTACCGTGGCGGTTTTGAGCATCAGCATAGGGTCCTCCTTGTTGAAGGGAGTTAGCGTACGTGTCGTATTGAATTGCAAAAAACCTAGATGTCGCTCACGTCATGCTCGCGAATCACCACAAGGGGGGCAGGCACCTTTGTGGTGGTTTTGGTGATCGACTGTTGGCGCTTATGCGTGCGCGGAATCCTCGCGGCGTGCCGAGGGCGACATGCAGGTTTTTCGACTAGGACTGCCTTCCATGGCACACCTCCTAAAGGCTGAGCGCAGCGCGCTTTGGGTATCTCGTACCCCTTTTTAATCCGCCCGTATTCTTGATGAGGGGGTTTGACATGTCAACCCCATTGTTCGGAAAACCATTCCCCCTGACAAAGCCTTTACAGAATGCCGTGGCCCCAAAGCGCGCTCACATCGACGCCTCGCCTGCGCTAAACTGAAGAGCACGCACGCGATTACGAGAGGAGCCCGCATGGAGGCTTACAAGCAAGAGTTCATCAAGTTTATGGTCGAGTCCGACGTCCTTAAGTTCGGCAGCTTTACGCTCAAGAGCGGCCGTCAGTCCCCGTTCTTTATGAACGCCGGCGCTTACGTGACGGGCTATCAGCTCAAGAAGCTGGGCGAGTATTACGCCCAGGCCATCCACGATAACTTTGGCGACGACTTTGACGTGCTGTTTGGACCGGCCTACAAGGGTATTCCGCTGGCCGTCGTGACCGCAATTGCCTACCACGAGCTGTACGGCAAGGAGGTCAAGTACTGCTGCGACCGCAAGGAGGCCAAGGACCACGGTGCCGATAAGGGCAACCTGCTGGGTTATGAGCCCAAGGACGGCGACCGTGTGGTCATGGTCGAGGACGTTACCACCAGCGGCAAGTCCATCGACGAGACCTATCCCAAGGTCAAGGCTGCTGCCGATGTCGAGATCAAGGGCCTGATCGTGTCCCTCAACCGCATGGAGGTCGGCAAGGGCGGTGTGACCACCGCGCAGAAGGAGATCGAGGCCAAGTACGGTTTCCCCGTCGCGAGCATCGTCTCCATGGCCGAGGTCGTCGAGACCCTCTACAACCACGAGATCGACGGCAAGGTTGTCATCGACGACGAGCTCAAGACCGCCATCGACGCCTACTACGAGCAGTACGGAGTCCGGGAGTAGTTACGCGGTTTTCCAAACCGCGTAACGGCTCGACGCTGCAAACGCCCCTAAGCGGCAATCTGCCTTTCAATCGTCGGGCATGGCCAGAAGGCCTATGCCTTGCCTTTTTCATGCCAACTTGTTCGCTCTGGACGTCGCTCGCTGTCCGTCCTCTACCTGCGGCGTTGTCTTGCCCCGGATGCGGCAGTAGTCATTGGGGACGTTCTTGTTTGACTAGTCGTTTAAGAACGTCCATTACAGTCGAAATTGTCAGCCTGGGACCATCTCGGGCTACGATTG